>DASXKT010000154.1:0-19836 GCA_036496685.1 Phenylobacterium sp. | reverse complement strand
GGTCGAGGCACAGCGGGAGCATCTCGCGTTCTTCCTCGCGGTAGACGAGGTTGTACTGCGGTTGCATCGAGACGAAGCGCGACCAGCCATTGGCGTCGCTCGTCGCCAGCATTTTCGAGAATTGCCACGCGTACATCGACGAGGCGCCGATGTAGCGGGCCTTGCCGGCCCTCACGACGTCGTTCAGGGCCTCAAGGGTCTCCTCGATCGGGGTTTCGTAGTCGAAGCGGTGGATCTGGTAGAGGTCGACGTAGTCCATGCCGAGCCTTCGGAGACTGGCATCGACCTGGGCCATGATCGACTTGCGGCTGAGACCCTTCTCGTTGGCGCCCTTGCCCATCGGGCCGTTGACCTTGGTGGCCACTACGATCTCCTCGCGGCGGGCGAACTCGCGCAGCCAATGGCCGGTGACCTCCTCGCTGGCGCCGATCGAATAGACGTTGGCGGTGTCGAAGAAGGTGATCCCCTTCTCGACGGCGGCCTGGAAGAACGGCTTGGACTGTTCCTGGTCGAGCACCCAGCTGCGCCACTCCGGCGAGCCGTAGGTCATGCATCCGAGACAGAGCCGAGAGACTTTCAGTCCGGTCGTTCCCAGGCGGATCTGTTCCATGGCGTTCTCTCCTATCGTTCCAACCGGCCGTCGGTCAGCGCCTCCACATCGAATTCGTAGAGCACCTTCGGATCCGGTTTTTCGACGGCCTTGGCGATATCCTTGGGGGCCAGCGCCTTCAGGAGGTGCCGCATGATGGCGATCCGCGCGGCGTTTTTCTCGTCGGTGTGGACGATCATCCAGGGCGTTTGGACGGTATGGGTGCGGCGCAGCATCTCGTTTCGGGCGTGGGAGTAGGCGTCCCAGTTCTCCTGCGCGACCGCATCGAGCGGGCTGATCTTCAGGGTCTTCAGGGGATCGGTCTTGCGGGCCTTGAGGCGCTTGGCCTGCTCGTCCTTCGAGATGTCGAGCCAGAGCTTGACGATGCGGATGCCGTTTTCGAGCAGCATGGCTTCGAAGACCGGCGCATCACGCAGGAAGGTCTCGTGCTCAGTGGGCGTGCAGAAGCCCATAACCGGCTCGACGCCGCCGCGGTTGTACCAGGAGCGGTTGAAGATCACGAGCTCGCTGGCCGCCGGCAGGTAGCGGACATAGCGCTGGAAGTACCATTCGCTACGCTCCCGGTCGGTCGGCTTGGGCAGGGCCACGGCGCGCGTGTTGCGCACCGACAGGTGCTCGGTGATCCGCTTGATCGCGCCGTCCTTGCCGGCTGTGTCGCGGCCCTCGAAGATCACGAGGTCCTTGTAGCCCGCCGCCATGGCGTCGAGCTGGTAGCGCACGAGCTCGATCTGCAGGGCCTCGATCTCGTCGCGCCCGCCGCGGTCGTTGTCATCCTTGGCCATGCCTGAACCCTATGCCCGATGCTGCTGTGGAAGCTAGAACGGGCCGATGATCCGGCTGTTCATTCCTCACGACCTCTCGCCTGGCGCCGAACTCGCCCTGGATCCGGGACAGAGCCGCTACCTGGCGGCCGTCATGCGCCGGACAGTGGGCGACGAGGTCGCGCTGTTCAACGGCCGCGACGGCGAATGGACCGCGAGGGTCAGCGCGGTGACGAAGCGCGCGGTGGCGGTGCGGGCCGAGGCGCTGGCGCGGCCGCAGGTGACGGGCCCCGACCTTGACCTGGTAGTCGCGCTCGTCAAACGCACGCGTCTGGAAACCATTGTCGAAAAGGCCTGCGAATTGGGCGCTCGTCGCGTGCGGCCGGTGGTGACCGAGCGCACCAACGCCGAGCGCGCCCGAATCGAGCGCCTGAGCGCCATCGCCATGGAGGCGGCCGAGCAGACCGGCCGGCTGGACGTCCCGGAAGTCCTGGAGCCGGTGAAACTGGACAAGCTGATCGGCGGCTGGGACGCGGGGCGGCGGCTGTTGTTCTGCGACGAAGCGGGCGACGCCAAGCCCATCCTCGAGGCCTTGAGCGGGGAGCCCTCCGGCCCCTGGGCGATCCTCATTGGGCCGGAGGGCGGCTTCTCCCCTAGCGAGCGGGCGATGCTGCGAGCGCTTCCCTACGCGACGCCGGCGTCGCTTGGGCCGCGGATCCTGCGGGCGGACACCGCGGCCATCAGCGCGCTGACCCTCTGGCAGGCCGCGCTCGGTGATTGGCGGTCCTCGGCGAGCGCCCCTTGAGCTTCGCCGATTTGCGCCCACCTAGACTCCCGACGTAAAGAGCGAAACCGCGCGCGACAGAACGGCGGGCCGGGTTGGGCTGGGGAAGGATACCTATGGCTGAGGCCGCCTGCGACGATCGACCCCTGACATTCGAAGACCTAGTCGCCTGGTTCGATAAGGGCTCCAAGCCCAAGTCCGCGTGGCGCGTAGGCGCCGAGCACGAGAAATTCGTCTTCCGCCTTGGGAGCCACGAGCCGGTTCCTTACGAGCCTCGTGGCATCAAGGCCCTGCTCGACGGCCTGACCCGCTACGGCTGGTCGCCGGTCATGGAGGGCGAGAACGTCATCGCGCTCGAGCGCGGGATGGCGAACGTCTCGCTGGAGCCCGGTGGCCAGTTCGAGCTCTCCGGCGCGCCGCTGGAGACCATCCACGACATTTGTGAGGAGACTGGCCAGCACCTGCAGGAGGTGAAGGTCGTCGCCGATGAGCTTGGCGTCGGGTTCCTGGGGCTGGGTTTCACGCCGATCTGGCGGCGCGACCAGGTCCCGGTGATGCCCAAGGGCCGCTACAAGATCATGCGCGAGTACATGCCCAAGGTCGGCAACCTGGGCCTCGACATGATGTTCCGCACCTGCACGGTGCAGGCGAACCTCGACTTCGGCTCCGAGGCCGACATGGTCGCCAAGTTCCGCACCAGCCTCGCGCTGCAGCCGATCTGCACGGCGCTGTTCGCCAATTCGCCGTTCGTGGAGGGCAAGCCCTCGGGCTTCGTCTCGGCCCGCGCCAACGTCTGGACCGACACCGATCCCGACCGTACCGGCATGCTCGACTTCGTGTTCCAGGACGGCTTCGGCTTCGAGACCTATGCGAAGTATGCGCTTGACGTGCCGATGTACTTCGCCAAGCGCGACGGACGTTATATCGACCTCGCAGGCCGCTCGTTCCGCGATTTCATGGACGGCAAGCTGGCCGAGCTGCCGGGCGAAAAGCCGACCATGAAGGATTGGGCCGATCACACGACGACGATCTTCCCCGAGGTCCGGCTGAAGCAGTACCTGGAGATGCGCGGCGCCGACTCCGGCCCCTGGAGCCGCCTCTGCGCCCTGCCGGCGCTATGGATGGGGATCTTCTACGACTCGGCCGCGCTCGCCGCCGCCTGGGATCTCTGCAAGGACTGGAAGATCGAGGACCACGAGCGCCTACGGGCCGACGTGGCGCGCCTGGGGCTTAAGGCGCAGATCGCCGGACGCTCGGTGCAGGAGGTGGCCAAGGACATGCTGGCCATCGCCCGCGAAGGCCTGAAGCGCCGCAACCGCCTCTCCGGCGGCCTGGTGGATGAGAGCGGCTACCTGGGCGAACTCGACGAGATCGCCGCCAGCGGGATCACGCCTGCCGAGCGGCTGCTGAAGCTCTACAACGGTCCCTGGCAGGGCGACGCCAGCAAAGTCTTCGAGGCTTTCGCCTACTAGCCCCTACCTGATCTCGCCGGTGTGGATCGCATCGTCGCGGCGAGGGTTCACCGCCTCGTCAGCGACCTCGTAGATCTCGACCTTGTCCGGATAGAACGCGAGCCGCCCTTCGATCGCCTGCATGGCGGGATAGGGCTCCTCGTAGGTCCAGACGACGTTGTCGGCGAACTGGCCGTCCATCAGCAGCGTGTAGTAGGCCGCGTTGCCCTTGTAGGGGCAGTAGGTGGAGTGCTCGGTGCGGCTCATGTAGTCCATCGCCACGTCATCGCGCGGGAAGTAGACGACCGGCTTGTAGCCCGCCTCCTTGACGATCAGCGCGTCGTTGCTGTCGGCGATCACATGGCCGGCGTACAGCGCGCGCCAGCGGTTCCGGGCGGGCTCCAGGGTGATCGGATGGTCGGGGCCGGGCGTCTTCATGCAAGGGTCTCCCTTCGCGTGCTGGAACGCCTGGGCCGCGCCACAGGCTCCGAACCCGCCCTAGATGGGGCGCCGGCTTGCTTGTGCTTAGAGGGGGCGCGTGATTTTCTCCCCGCAAACGCGCTGCTGCGGGGAAGCGTGTCCCTGAGCTCGCGCGCCCATCTGGAACCGCTTGCCTATGAATCCCATCGTCCTTCTGGGCATCGTCGTCACCCTGGTGACCGGCGTGCCGGTGATCCTGCAGTTGCGGAAGAACCATCCGCGCGGCCTGATCATCCTCTTCTTCGCCGAGATGTGGGAGCGGTTCTCCTACTACGGGATGCGCGGCATCCTGATCTTCTACCTGACCCAGCATCTGCTGTTCGACGACAAGACGGCGAGCGCCCAGTACGGCTCCTATACCTCGCTGGTCTACCTGCTGCCGCTGGCTGGCGGGATCATCGCCGACCGCTGGCTGGGCACGCGCAAGGCCGTGGCGTTCGGAGCGCTGCTGCTGGTCGCCGGCCACCTGACGATGGCGGTCGAGGGGCACCCGGCTCAGCAGACCCTGCAGTACGCCGGCCAGAGCTTCCCGGTTGCGGCCGAGGGTCGCATGGAGAGCCGCCAGGTCCGCCTGATGGTGGCCGGCAAGCCCTATGAGTTCGGCCCGGCGGCCGACGGCGGCATGGCGATTAAAGGCCTGCCCGCGGACGCTCCCTTGCCGGCCGACCTGCCCAAGGGCTCCTTCACGATGACCGCCAAGGTCGACCCCTTCGGCAAGGCCGCCTTCTACCTGGCGGTCAGCCTGATCATCATGGGCGTCGGCTTCCTGAAGCCGAACATCTCGACGATCGTCGGCCAGCTCTATCCGCAGGGCGACCCCAGGCGCGATAGCGGCTTCACCCTCTACTATTACGGCATCAACCTCGGGGCGTTCTGGGCCTCGGTGCTTTGCGGGCTGGTGGGTGAGAGCGTCGGTTGGTGGGCGGGCTTTGGTCTGGCCGGCGTCGGCATGAGCGCCGGCTGGTTGGTCTTCATGCTCGGCCGCAAGTACCTCGAGGGCAAGGGCGAGCCGCCGGTCCCGGCTGTGCTCAAGGAAAAGGTCGTGGGCCCGCTCAATCGCGAGTGGACGATCTACGCCCTGGGGCTGCTGGGCGTGATCCCGGTGTTCTTCCTCGTGCAGTTCAACAACATCGTGGGCTGGGGCCTTGGGATCTGCACGATCCTCTCGATCGCCTACATCGTCTATTTCATGGCGGCCAAGTGCGACCAGGTCGAGCGGGAGCGGATGGGCCTGGCCATGGTGCTGGTCATCGGGGCGGTGGTGTTCTTCACCCTCTTTGAGCAGGCGGGCACCTCGCTGAACCTGTTCGCGGCGCGCAACGTCGACTTGATGGGCATATCGGCCGCCCAGACCCAGTCGTTCAACGCCGGGTTCATCCTGATCTTCGCGCCGATCTTTGCGGCCATGTGGGCCTGGCTGGCGGCTCGGGGCCGCGATCCCGATCCGACCATGAAGTTCGGCCTCGGCCTCGTGCAGGTTGGGCTGGGCTTCCTGGTGGTGGTCTGGGCGCAGGGCATGGCCGACGAGCACTTCCGCATGCCGCTGTTCATGCTGGGCCTGCTCTACCTGCTGCACACCACGGGCGAGCTCTTCCTGTCGCCGGTCGGGCTGTCGGAGATCACCAAGCTGTCGGTGGCCTCGATCGTCTCGTTCATGATGGCGGTGTGGTTCCTGTCTTCCTCGATCGCCCAGTTTGTGGGCGGCAAGATCGCCGGGCTGATGGGAACCGAGACCGTGGGCGGCCAGGTGCTTGACCCGCACGGCGCCCTGGTGACCTCGCTCGACGGCTTTAACAAGCTGGGTTGGGCGGGCGTCGGCTGCGGCGCAGTGTTCATCGCAGCCAGCTTCTTCATCAAACGCTGGGCGAACGGCGCCAACGAAGCCCCCATCCAGATCCGGCCCGAGCCGATCGCCATCCCGGCGGACGGGAGCCCGTAGCGCCTATCGCTCCCGCCCCATCGTCTGCGCGACAGGGGAGGAGCGAGGGACTACCCGCCGAAGTACTTGCGGACGCGCAGGTAGAGGATCTGGCCGAACTGCTGGTCGCGGTCGTCGATGAAGGCCAGCGGGGCGACGTTGCGGGCGCCGGCGTAGACCTGCCGCGTATCGCGAAGGCCCCGGGCGCCAAGATTCTGGATCTCGAAGTGGACCTGCAGGTCGGGCCTCGGCTTCCACTCGATGTACGGAATCACGTAGATCTTCAGCTTCTGGGTCTCGATGACGTCGGCGCGATAGAAGGTCTGGCGCCACATGTTGTTCGGGAAATCGATGCCCCAGTTGGCGTTCCAGCGCGGCAACGGCTGGGTGAAATGCGCCTCCCACTCGATCGGCCGCAGGTTCGAGAATTCCCGCTTGGTGTGGGTGGTGGGATCGGTGACCTCCGACCAGCGTCGGGTGACGTTGCCCTTCAGCTGGGCGCCGGCGAGACCGAGCTTGTCGAGCGGCATGGTGAGCTCGGCTTCGATCTCGTCCTTGGTCCCGTCGCCGATGTTGCCGGGCGCATCGAAGAAACTGCCGTCCGGCTGGAAGATCGGCGCGCGGTCGACCGCGTCGGTGATGTTGAAATGGCGCGCGGTCAGCACCAGCGAGCCCGCCCCCCAGAACCGGCGCTCCACCGCCGCCTCGAAAACCCAGTCCTGCTGCGGGTCGATGTCGGGATTGCCGGAGGTGACCGTCGAGGTGCTGAGCGACGACTTCGCCACGAAATCATCGAAGTTGAGCTGGCCGACCTCGCGTTCGATCCGCAGGCGCACCTGCCAGTGGGGGTCGGGCGCCCAGGTCGCGGCCAGCCGCGGCTTTGTGAAGGCCAGGTCCTTCGTCAGCACCACGTCGCCCTCTGACGTGATCGTCGAGCCCTCCTGGCGTAGGCCGGCTTCCAGGCTGAACGTCTGGGTCACCTGCCAGACCGCTTTGGCAAAGGCTTCCCAGCGCTTTTCCTCGACCTGCACATTGGCGGCGGGGATGGAGATCGGAACGCCGTCCTCGCTGAGTTGGGTATCCGAATCCAAGGTGTTGTCGGCCGCCTCGCCGCCGGCTTCCCACGACAGGGTATCGCTCTGGCGGAACTTCACCACGCCGCGCCCGATGGTCTCGGTCGAGTAGCGGTCCAGCACGAAGTCGTCGCGCGGGCCGGGGATCTGGACAAAGCTATCGGTGATCGTCTCGTCCTTCGTGGTCCTGAGGCCCACGAGCTCGATCTTGATCCGGCTCCCCAGCGCGCGCGTGAAGCGGGTCCCGAGCTCGGTGTCCTGCTCATGGTCGCGGAAGTGGTCTTTGCTGCGCTGTCCAGGCGGCAGGGCGAAGTCGTCGGTCTCGCGGGAAGAGTAGTCGTTGTAGAAGTATCGGCCGTTGACCCGGAGCTGACCGCCGAAGAGCGGCAGCTCATAGGAGCCGGCGCCGATCCATTGCGGACCGCCGGCCTTGGCGGTGATGGCGTTCTTGCCGATCAGCTTGCCGTTAGGGTCGACCCTGACCTCGGCGCCGTCACCCGTGCCGTCGTCGATGCCCAGGCCGCCGCGGGCGCTGACTTCCCAGTTGTGGCCGTCCTTGTCGCCCGAGGCCTCGAGCCGGATCGTCGGCGCCATTCGGCCGTCGTCGACCACCCAGCTGTTGGCGACGGCCGCCAGGCCACGAACGCCGCCGCCCTTCTTGCGGATGACATTGGCGAGCACGCTCTTGCCCTGCATGTCGATGCCGGGCGCGCCGCCGCGGATGACGTCGATGCGCTCCACCTGCCCGATCGGGATGCGTTGCAGGATCTGGTCGACCGAGTCGGACTTGGAGGATGGCCGCGCGCCGTCGATCAGCACGTTGCCGGCCGCGCCTTCGAAGCCTCGGACCGAGGCGCCGGTGTCCAACGTGAAGCCCGGGATGCGGCCGACCATGTCCAGCGCGTTGCTCGCGTTGAGCGAGGTGAAGAACGAGGCTGGATAGCTGACGATCGCGGGTGGGGCAGGCGCCGGGGCAATAGCGGGGCTCGACGCGGCCGCGGCCTGCGCCAGTACGTACAAGAAGGTCATTGGTGGGGTGTCTCTCCTGGCCGGCACTTGAGCGGCGCCGTGCCTGTTGCGCCAATTAATTGCGCGTAACCTGTTCGTTTTCCGTGGAACGTTTCATTGGCGTAGCCAACAGCGCACGGTTCGTCCCCCATCTGCGTAACGGCTGGCTCAGCCGAAATTCTTGAGGACGCGCAAATAGAGCCCGTTCGGGAAGCGGAAGTGGCGATCCTGGATGTCCGGGGCGCCGCCGGCGCTGCGTGGGCCGGGGAAGATCTGAAATGTGTCGCGCAGGCGCACCGGCGGTGCGTTGACGAGCGGCAGCTCCATCCGCAGGCTCCACGCCGGCGTCGGCTTCCACTCCACGTAGGGTCGGATGTAGGTCGCGAGCTTGAAATGCTCGATCTGGTTGAAGCGGTAGTAGCTGCGTTCGAAGCCGCCGAAGAAATCGACGCCGAGGCTTAGTTTCTGACTCGGGATGTCCTGGCTGAAGCTCAGGTTCCAGTCGCTGGGATGCAGGCCGGAAATCTCGCGATGCTCTCCGGTCGTCGGATCCCGGACGTCCGTCCAGCGCCGTAGCACCTCGCCCTTCACCAGCGCGCCGGACCAGCCCAGGCGGTCGAGGGGCAAGGTGAAGTCGAGAATGAGGTCGTCCTCGGTCCCATCGCCGATGTTGGTGGGGGTGTCGAAGACCGTGCCGTCGCTGGCGAACACCGGGCCGCGGTCGACGACGTCGGTGAGTTGTTGGTGGCGCGCGGTCAGCAGGATGCTGGCGCCCTTCCAGAGCTGCTGCTCGATGGCGATCTCGCTGATCCAGGCCTGCTGAGGGTTGAGGTCGGGGTTGCCTGCGGTGACGCCGGTGCTGTTGGTCAAGTTGGACGAGGCGATGAAATCGTTGAAGTCCAGCTGGCCGACCTGCCGCTCGATCCGCAGGCGGACCTGGGTGACCGCGATCGGGTCCCAGCTGACGGTGAGCCGGGGCTTGGCGAAGTGCAGGGTCTTGGCGACGACGACGTCGCCGCTCGATGAGATATCAGAGCCCTCGTAGCGGAACGCGCCATCCACGGTCCACTTAGGGGTCGGCCGCCAAGTGCCCTTCGCGAAGACTTCGGTGCGCTTTTCCTCCACCAAAACATTGGCGGCGGGCAGTGCCTGTCTCACGCCGTCGACCGTGAAGACCGTGCGGCTGTCCAGCTTATTGTCGGCGGCCTCAGCGCCGGCCTCGAGCGAGATGCGCTCGCCGACCCTGCGTTTGACCACGCCACGGACGATCGCCTCGCTGCTCTCGGCCTTGGACAGGAAGTCGCTCATCGAGCCGGAGATCACCGAGAGTGAATCGGTGTCGCGGTCCCGGGTCGTGCGCAGCGCCATCAGCTCGACGCTGGTGTTGGCGCCAAACGCGCGGCTGTAGCGCCCACCGATCTCGGTGTCGGTGGTGTCCTGGACGTAGCCGAAGGTCTGGATGTCCGGAGTCGGGAAGATGATCTGGTCGACCTCGGGCTCCTTGAACTTCTCCTGGTAGAGACGCCCGTTCAGCCGCAGCCGCCCGCCGAGCAAGGGGGTCTCGACCGAGCCGGTGGCCGAGCCGTTGAGGTCCAGTCCCTTGGAGTCGAGCAGCGCCACCTCGGTCGGGCGGCCGTCGGCGAAGGTGGTCTCACTGCGGCCGGTCGAGACCCCGTCGTCCGGTCCGGAGCCGGCCCGCAGCGACAGCTCCCAGGTGCGCGGTCCCACGGCGCCTGAGGCTTCGGCGCGCCCGCTCACGAAGGTTCGGCCGTCGCCGAGCGTATAGTTGGATATCGCGAGCAGGCCGCGCGTCTCGCCGCCGGTCTTCAGGATGACGTTGGCGATGACGGTCTTGCCCTGCATGTCGATGCCGGGCGCGCCGCCGCGGATCACCTCGATGCGGGCGACCTTGGAGGCGGGGATGCGTTGCAGGATGGTGTCGAGGGCGTCGGTCTTGGACGAGGGGCGTTGGCCGTCGATCAGCGCATTGCCGGCCGCGCCTTCGAAGCCGCGGACCGTGTCGCCGGTGTCGAGGGTGAAGCCCGGGAGCCGGCCCAGCATGTCGAGGGCGCTGTTCGGATTCTGGGCGGCGAAGAACTCGGGCCCATAGGAAACGACGCCCTGCCGCGCGGCCGCATCCGCGGTGACGACAGGCGCGGCGGCGACCGCAGCCTGGGCAAGAACGAAGAACAGCATGCAACTCCCCAGAAGCCCGCGCAGGTGGCCCGCGCCGTCTCTCGGGCGCCAATTAAATGCACGTAACCTGCATTAATTCGCGGACAGGTTGCGGGCCGGGGCGTCACTGTTCTGTGAAACGACATGCGTAATTTGTCGTGTCAAGCGAGGCGCTTAGAGGCTGGTTCCGCCGACCGTCAGTCCGGTGATCTTGAGGGAGGGTTGGCCGACGCCGACCGGCACGCTCTGGCCGGATTTGCCGCAGACGCCGACGCCCGGGTCAAAGCCGAAGTCGTTGCCGATCATCGTCACGCGGGTAAGCGCCGACGGTCCGTCGCCGATCAGGGTCGCGCCCTTAACCGGCGTGGTGACCTTGCCGTCCTCGATCAGGTAGGCCTCGGTGCACTGGAAGACGAACTTGCCGTTGGTGATGTCGACCTGGCCGCCGCCGAAGTTCGCGCAATAGAGGCCACGCTTGGTCGAGGCGATCATTTCCTCGCGCGGGGTGTCGCCGCCCATCATGCCGGTGTTGGTCATCCGCGGCATGGGTAGGTGGGCGTAGGACTGGCGTCGCCCGTTGCCGGTCGGTTGGAGGCCCATCAGCCGCGCGCTCATGCGGTCGTGCATGTAGCCGACCAGGATGCCGTCCTCGATCAGCACCGTGCGGCCGGTGGGGGTGCCTTCGTCGTCGACGGTCAGCGAACCGCGGCGACCCTGGATGGCTCCGTCATCGAAGACCGTGACGCCTGGAGCGGCCACCCGTTCGCCGATGCGGCCGGAAAAGGCCGAGGTGCCCTTACGGTTGAAGTCGCCTTCCAGCCCATGGCCAACGGCTTCGTGCAACAGGACGCCGTTCCAGCCAGGACCGAGGACCACGTCCATCTCGCCGGCGGGGCAGGGTACCGCCTCGAGGTTCACCAGGGCCTGGCGCAGCGCTTCGTCGACCTGTTCCTGCCACTTCTGCGGCGTGATCCAGGCTTCGAAGCCAGCGCGGCCGCCGGCTCCGGAATAACCGCTCTCGCGCTTGCCATCGCCCTCGACAGTGATCTGCACGTTGATGCGGGCCAGCGGCCTGATGTCGCGGATGAGGCGCCCGTCGGCGCGCAGGATCTCGATTGTCCGCCGCTCGCCGGCCAACGAGGCCATCACTTGCACGACGCGGGGGTCGCGCTGGCGAGCCCAGGCGTCGACTTCCTGCAGGAGGGCGACCTTGTCCGAAAAGTCGGGTGAGGCCAGGGGGTCGTCCTCGCCATAGAGCTTGGCGTTGGTGGCGCGCGGACCTTCCGCGGCCGATCCGGAATAGCCGCGCTTGGCCAGCGCGGCGGATCGGCCGGCGCGGCCGATGGCAGCCTCGGAGATCTCGCTGGCATGGGCGTATCCAGCGGTCTCACCGGCCACCACGCGCAAACCAAAGCCCTCGGTGGCGTCGAACGCCGCCGACTTCAGCCGGCCATCGTCGAACAGGAAGCTCTCGCTTTCGGAGCGCTCGACAAAGAGTTCCCCATCGTCAGCGCCGGCCAGGGCCTCGCCCAGGATGCTTTCGGCGCGCTTGGGATCGACTCCGGCGGAGTCGAGGATCGAGGGAGCAGGGGTGTGGGCGTTCATGCGGGGAAGATAGGGACTGCAATGCGCCCCGTCACCCGCCCGAACCGCAGCCGCGGCGAATCGCGACGCGCGAGTCGGCGAGCTTGCGGATGCTACGGCGTCCGTGCGGACTCGATGCACCTACGGTTCTTTCGAACGCAGGTTGGCGAAACGGCTCGGAATTGGCGCGGTTCGGCCGAGATCCACGCCCTCGCTGAACTGCCTGCGCATGGGGTCGTCCTAGCGCCTTGGCAAGGTCAAGCGATGCGCGTATGCACCCGCGATGAAGGGCTGAGCGGCGCGCGAGCGTCTGCGCGCGCCGTTCTGTAAAGTCGGCGGGAGCGCAGATTCGCGTGGCGTGGCCGGCCAACCAGACCGAGGGGACATGAAGTCTAGGGTTCAGGGGATGCGGGCGCTGGCGACCGGTATTGCGGGAGGCGCTCTGACAGCATTTTGGGGTGCTTCGGCGTTCGCCGCCGAGTTGATTGGTCAGCCGACGAACGGAGCGATCAATCTGCAACCGGGGGTGACCCCCTTGCGGCACGACGCGATCTTCTTCCACGACAAGATCCTGTTGCCGATCATCACGCTCATCATGCTGTTCGTGCTGGGGCTGCTGATGTGGTGCGTGGTGCGCTTCAACAAGCGGGCCAACCCAGTGCCGGCGAAGTGGAGCCACAACACCCCGGTCGAGATCGTCTGGACGCTGGTCCCGGTGCTGATCCTGGTGGTGATCGCGGTCTTCTCGTTCCGCCTGCTGTTCGAGTACCACGACATGCCCAAGCCCTACATGACCATCAAGGCGACCGGCTATCAGTGGTACTGGGGCTACGAGTACCCGGACAAGAAGATCCCTGAGTTCGTCTCGAACCTGCTGCCCGAGGACAAGGCCAAGGCGGCCGGCAAGCCCTACAAGCTGGCCGCGACGACCCCGCTGGTGATCCCGGTCAACCAGGTGGTCCGCGTTCTGGTCACCGGCGCCGACGTGATCCACGCCTTCGCCGTCCCGTCCTTCGGGATCATCACCGACGCCGTGCCGGGCCGGGTCAACGAGACCTGGATCAAGGCCGACACTGTCGGCGTCTACTACGGAAGCTGCCGTGAGCTCTGCGGCGTGGACCACGCCTTCATGCCCATCGAGGTGCATGTGGTGAGCCAGCCGGACTTCGACGCCTGGGTGGCCTCCAAGACCACCAAGACGGCCGCGGCTCCGGCGACAACTGTCGCCGCCGCGCCCGCCGCAGCCGCCCCCGCAACCGTTCCCGCGTCCACCACCACGCCAGCGCTCCCGGCGCCGGCCGCGCACTGATCCAGGACTCGCGTAAGATGGCCCAAGCCGCCGCACACGATCATCACGACAGCCACGATAGCCACGATCACAAGCCGGGCTTCTTCGTCCGCTGGCTGTTCTCGACCAACCACAAGGACATCGGCACGCTCTACATCCTGTTCGCCATCATGGCGGGCCTGGTGGGCGGCGCCCTGTCCGGCCTGATCCGTTGGGAGCTCTACGAGCCGGGGATCCAGATCTTCCAGCCGCACAGCCTGATGGCGCAGTGGGGCATCATCGAGGGCTCCAAGCACGGCTATAACGCCGTGGTCACGGCTCACGCGCTGATCATGATCTTCTTCATGGTCATGCCCGCCATGATCGGCGGGTTCGGCAACTGGTTCGTGCCGCTGATGATCGGCGCGCCGGACATGGCCTTCCCGCGGATGAACAACATCTCCTTCTGGCTGCTGGTCGCCGCCTGGGTGATGCTGCTCACCTCGCTGATGGTCGACGGTGGCCCGGGCAGAGGCTTCGGAGGCGGCTGGACGCTCTATCCGCCGCTATCCACCTCGGGACACACGGGCCCGGCGATGGACTGCGCGATCCTGTCGATCCACCTCGCGGGCGCCTCGTCGATCCTGGGGGCGATCAACTTCATCACCACGATCTTCAACATGCGCGCGCCGGGGATGACCCTGCACAAGATGCCGCTGTTCGTCTGGTCGATCCTGGTGACGGTGTTCCTGCTTCTGCTCTCGCTGCCCGTCCTGGCCGGCGCGATCACCATGCTGCTCACCGACCGCAACTTCCACACGCACTTCTTCGACCCGGCCGGCGGCGGCGACCCGATCATGTTCCAGCACCTGTTCTGGTTCTTCGGTCACCCTGAGGTCTACATCCTGATCCTGCCCGGGTTCGGCATGATCAGCCACATCGTCTCGACCTTCTCGCGCAAGCCGGTCTTCGGCTACCTCGCCATGGCCTACGCCATGGTGGCGATCGGCGTGATCGGCTTCGTCGTGTGGGCGCACCACATGTACACGGTCGGCATGCCCATCAATCTGCGGGCCTACTTCGTGGCCGCGACGATGGTCATCGCGGTGCCCACGGGCGTGAAGGTGTTCAGCTGGATCGCCACGATGTGGGGCGGGTCGATCGACTTCAAGACGCCCATGCTGTGGGCGATCGGCTTCATCTTCCTGTTCACGCTCGGCGGCGTCACCGGCGTCGTCCTGGCCAACGCCGGCGTCGACTACAGCCTGCACGACACCTACTACGTGGTCGCCCACTTCCACTACGTGCTGAGCCTGGGCGCCGTGTTCGCGATCTTCGCGGGCTTCTACTACTGGTTCGAAAAGATGTGGGGCGTGAAGTACCGGGAATGGCTGGGCGCCACCCACTTCTGGATCACCTTCGTCGGCGTGAACCTGATCTTCTTCCCGCAGCACTTCCTGGGTCTGCAGGGCATGCCGCGACGCTACGTCGACTATCCGGACGGCTTCGCCTACTGGAACAAGGTCTCCTCGATCGGCTACGCGATCACCGCCGTCGGCGTGGGCGTGTTCCTGCTGGTGCTGCTGGACGCGATGCTGTTCCGCCGTAAGGCCGAGGCCAATCCGTGGGGCGAAGGCGCAACGACGCTGGAGTGGACGCTCTCCTCTCCGCCGCCGTTCCACCAGTTCAACGAACTGCCCGTCGTCACGTCGGACGCCGGCCACTAAACCAAGCTCCTCCCTCGCCAGGCGGGGGAGGGGGACTATCTGGAGGGGGCGCAGGGCTCAGGCTTTGCGCCCCTCCATCTCGTACCTGCGGCGCGATCCACCTCCCTCGTCGTTTGCGCGGCAGGGGAGGAGCGGTTCGCGCCTTCGACCATTTTAAGAGTAGTGTCCGATGGCCATGTCTCCGGCCCTTCCCACTTCCGCCAAGCCTACGACCGCCCCGGCCCGCTGGCAGGACTTCGTCCAGCTGCTGAAGCCGCGGGTGATGTCGCTGGTGGTGTTCACCGCCCTGACCGGCCTGATCTGCGCCGGCCATGCGGTGCACCCCGTGCTGGCGGCTGTGGCCATCCTCTGCATCGCGGTCGGCGCCGGAGCCTCGGGCGCGCTCAACATGTGGTACGACGCCGACATCGACGCGAAGATGCGCCGAACGCGCGGCCGCCCCGTGCCGGCGGGTCGAGTGCAGGGCGCCGATGCGCTAGCGCTCGGCGTGGTGCTTTCGATCTTCTCGGTCATGCTGATGGGCATGGCGCTGAACTGGCTGGCGGCCGGACTGCTGGCCTTCACGATCTTCTTCTACGCGGTCGTCTATACGATGTGGCTGAAGCGGTTCACCGCGCAGAACATCGTCATCGGCGGACTGGCCGGCGCGCTGCCTCCGGTGATCGGCTGGGCCGCCGCGACCGGGACCGCGCCGCTCAACGCCTGGCTGCTCTGCGCCATCATCTTCATGTGGACGCCGCCGCACTTCTGGGCGCTCAGCCTCTACACGAGCGAGGACTACGAGAAGGCCGGCGTGCCGATGATGCCGGTGGTCGCGGGCGCGGCCTCCACGCGCCGTCAGATCCTGATCTACAGCCTGCTGTTCACGCCGCTGTGCCTCGTGCCCGCCTTCACCGGCCTGGGCGGTCCCATCTATCTGGCGGTTGCCGCCTTGGGAGGGCTGGTGTTCGTCCTGTTGGCGGTGCGGCTGTCGCGTAGCCATGCCGGCGAGGCCAAGGGCGAACGAAACGGAACGTCGGACTCCGGCGGCCTCTACGAGGTGCGCGCCGGCGCCAAGGACGCGCGAAATCTTTTCGCCTTTTCGATCCTCTATCTCACGCTGCTGTTCGCCACCCTGCTGGGCGAACACCTGATGGGCGTGACGCCTCTGGAGTTGCTGCGATGAGCGATCCCGCCCGGGAATCCCCGGCCGAACAAAAGGCCAGGCGCGGCCGCAACATCGCGCTGGCGCTCGGTCTCGTCCTCTTCGTCATCCTGATCTTCGTGGTCACCATCGTGAGACTGGGCGGCAATGTCGCGACCGACGTCCTCTAAGCCGCCACTCACCCGCCAGCAGCGCGGCAACCGGATCATCGGTTCGGTCGTCGCCCTGGTGTTCGTCGGCATGGTGGGCGCGGCCTACGCCGCGGTGCCGCTCTACAAGGCCTTCTGCGAAGCGACCGGCTATGACGGCACGGTGCGGCGCGCCAACAAGGCGCCCGACCAGGTCCTCGACAACAAGATCCTCATCCGTTTCGACGTCAACGTCCGCGATCTGCCGTGGGACTTCACCGCCGAGCAAGCGACCCAGCCGCTCAAGATCGGCGAGACCAAGGTGGCGGTGTTCAAGGTCACCAACAATTCCGACAAGCCGGTCACCGGCCGCGCGGTGTTCAACGTCGTGCCCGAACAGGCCGCCGTCTATTTCCACAAGCTCTCTTGCTTCTGCTTCTCGGACCAGACGCTGGGCCCGCACCAGACGGTCGAGATGCCTGTGCTCTACTTCGTCGATCCCAAGTACGCGACCGACTTCGAGACCCGTACGCAGCGCGAAGTGACGCTCTCCTACACCTTCTATCCGGCGACCGACGTGAAGCCGCAGACCGCCGCAGCCGCCGGGGCGAAGAAGCCGGGCTAAAACCGCCCCCTTTCCCCTTGGCGGAGGCGGTGAGGCAGGGCTATAGCGTCACGCGAGCCGGTCTTCCGTGCGGGCGAGTCCCGTCGGGGGTGGCCGCGTGGATTTGTGAGGGGACTAAGGACGAAGATGGCCGAAGGCGTGAAGCACGACTACCACTTGGTCAATCCGTCGCCATGGCCCCTGGTCGGCTCGGCCTCCGCCACGGTGATGGCGCTGGGCGGCGTGGCCTGGATGAAGGGCCTGTTCGGCCTGCCGCAACATACGGCCTGGCTGTTCTTCGCTGGCTTGGCTGGCGTCCTCTTCACCATGGTCGTCTGGTGGCGTGACGTGGTGCTGGAAGCCAACAAGGGCGACCACACCCCCGTGGTCTCCATCGGCCTGCGCTACGGCATGATCCTGTTCATCGCCTCGGAGGTGATGTTCTTCGTGGCTTGGTTCTGGATCTTCTTCGAGATGGCCCTGTTCCATGGCCACCGGGCCGGCGCCGGCTCGGCGATAGAAGAGGTGCGGCAAGCCTGGGCGACCTGGCCCCCGCACGGCGTCGAAACGGTGCCCGCCTTCCAGCTGCCGCTGGTCAACACCCTGACCCTGCTGCTCTCCGGCACGACGGTCACCTGGGCGCACCATGCGCTGCAGGTGGGCGACCGGAAGGGCGCGAAGATCGGCCTGCTGCTGACGATCTGCCTGGGCGTCCTCTTCACCACCATCCAGGCTTACGAGTACAGCCACATCATCGAGCACAAGTACTTCTTCTCGCCTGAGGCGGCGAACGCCGGGCTCTATGGCTCGTCCTTCTTCATGGCCACCGGCTTCCACGGCTTCCACGTGTTGATCGGGACCATCTTCCTGACGGTGTGCCTGGCGCGCCTGCTGGGCGGCGGCTTCACGCCGCAGAAGCACTTCGGCTTCGAGGCGGCCGCCTGGTACTGGCACTTCGTCGACGTCGTCTGGCTGTTCCTGTTTGCCTTCATCTACGTGATCTTCGGAGCCCACGGCGGGTAGTCGATGGCGAAGCCCAATCCTCTGCTGTCGGGCGCGGCCGGGCGCTGCCCCAACTGCGGAGAGGGGCATCTGTTCGAGGGCTTCCTCAGCGTCTCGCCGGCTTGCGAGGCCTGCGGCTTCGACCTCGCCCAAGCCGACAGCGGCGACGGCCCGGCGGTGTTCGTGATCCTGCTGGCAGGCCTGATCGCCGCCTTCGGCGCGCTCTTCACGATGTTCGCCACCCGCTCAGCCGGGCTGACGCTCCTCATCTGGCTGCCGATGACCCTGGTCCTGGTGCTGGCGCTGCTGCGGCCCCTGAAGGGCCTGATGCTGGCGGCTCAGTTCATGAACAAGGCCAGCCAGGCGCGCCATGACTGAGATGAGCCGATGACTGAGTCCCCCAATGACTGAATCCTGGGAGCCGCAGATCGAGCCGCGGGCGCTGAAGGCGCCGGCGCCGGGCTTCCCGGTGGCGCTCACCGTCGCCGCCGTCATCGCCTTCGCGATCCTCATCGGCCTGGGCGTCTGGCAGCTGCAGCGCCTGAAATGGAAAGAGGCCTTGCTGGCCGACATCGCCGCCGCCGAGGCCTCGCCCGCGCGGCCGCTGGAGCCGGTGCTGGACGCGCTGGCCAACGGCCACCCGGCCGACTTCGTGCGGGTCAAGGTCACCTGCCGCGGTCTCGCGCGGGCCCCGGCGGTTGAGCTCTACGCGCTGCGGGGCGGCGAGATCGGCTCGCGGCTGATCTCCAGCTGCCCGGTGCTCTCGGCCCACTACCGCTCGATCCTGGTCGACCGCGGCTTCATCCCCGACACGGTGACCGCCCGGCCGCTGCCGGACCCGCTGGTCACCGACCCGGTCGAGGTCACCGGCGTGCTGCGCAAGCCCGAGCGCGGCAACTTCATGACCCCGCCCAGGACGCCTCGGCGCTGGTTCCTGCATGACGCGCAGGCGATGGGCGCCGCGCTCCACGCCGACCCGCCCGTCTCGCCGCTGTTCCTGATGGCCAAGACCTCGACCAATCCGGACTTCAAGGCGCTCGACCCGGCGCCCTTCCCGCTGAACATCCCCAACAACCACCTGGAGTACGCGCTCACCTGGTTCGGCCTTGCTGGGGCGCTGGCGGGCGTCTATGGCGCGGCGGTCTTCAGGAGAATGAGAGGCTGATGCGCTACGTCTCCACCCGCGGCCAGGCCCCGCACGTGGGCTTTGTCGACGCCGTTCTGGGCGGCTTGGCGCCCGACGGCGGCCTGTATGTCCCGGAAGCCTGGCCGCAGATCGGCGCCGCCGAGATCGCCGCCTTCGCCGACATGCCCTACGCCGAAGTGGCGGCCCGAGTCATCGGCGCCTTCGCCGACCATGAGATCGCCCAGGCCGACCTGCTGCACATGTGTCGCGAGGCCTATGGCGGGTTCACCCATGCCGCCACCGTGCCGCTCGTGCAGCTCTCGCCGGGCGTCTTCCTGGCCGAGCTCTTCCATGGTCCGAGCCTGGCCTTCAAGGACGTGGCGATGCAGATCCTGGCCCGGCTGTACGACCACCTCTTGGGCGGCCAAGGGCGCACCCAGACCATCCTCTGCGCCACCTCCGGCGACACCGGCGGGGCGGCGGTCGAGGCGTTCCGCGGCGCCAAGAACGTCAAGGTCGTGGCCCTTTTCCCGGAAGGCCGTATCAGCGAGGTGCAGCGCCGCTTCATGACCACGGCGGCGGAGAGCAACGTCGCCTGCGTGGCCGTGAAAGGCTCCTTCGACGACTGCCAGGCGATCGTGAAAGACGCCTTCCAGGACCAGGCGCTGCGCCAGGCCGTCGACCTCTCCGGCGTCAACTCGATCAACTTCGCGCGCATCGCCGCCCAGGCGGTCTACTACTTCACCACCGCCGCGGCGCTGGGCGCGCCGGGCCGCAAGGTCTCCTTTGCCGTGCCGTCGGGCAATTTCGGCGACGCCTTCGCCGGCTACGTCGCCCACCGCATGGGCCTGCCGATGAGCAGGATCCTGGTCGCCACCAACGCCAACGACATCCTGGCGGGGGCGTTCGAGACCGGCCGCTATGCGCGCGGCAAACTCAGCCCGACCATGTCGCCGGCCATGGACATCCAGTCGGCGTCGAACTTCGAGCGGCT
>DASXKT010000153.1:0-8086 GCA_036496685.1 Phenylobacterium sp. | reverse complement strand
GGCATCGTCGGCGACGCGGGCTCGGTGCTGGCCGACCTGATCGCCGCCTGGAAGCAACGCAACCTGCAGATCGACGCCGCGGCCCTGGCCGACTGGTGGAAGCAGATCGACCTCTGGCGAGCCCGCAAGGGCTTCGCCTATCGGCCCGACAGCAAGCTGATCAAGCCGCAATACGCCATCCAGCGGCTCTACGAACTGACCAAGGGCGAGGACGTCTACATCACCACTGAGGTCGGCCAGCATCAGATGTGGGCCGCCCAGTTCTACCATTTCGACGAGCCGAACCGCTGGATGACCTCCGGGGGCCTGGGGACCATGGGCTACGGGCTGCCCGCCGCCGTCGGCGTGCAGATGGCCCACCCGGACAGCCTGGTCATCGACATTGCCGGCGACGCCTCGGTGCAGATGACCATGCAGGAGATCTCCACGGCGGTTCAGCATGACCTGCCGATCAAGATCTTCATCCTCAACAACGAGTGGATGGGCATGGTGCGCCAGTGGCAGCAGCTGCTGCACGGCGAGCGCTACTCGCACTCCTATTCGGCCAGCCTGCCGGACTTCGTGAAGCTCGCCGAGGCCTACGGCGGGGTCGGCATCCGCGCCGAGCACCCGGATGAGCTCGACGACAAGATCCGCGAGATGCTCGCGGTCAAGAAGCCGGTGATCTTCGACTGCCGGGTGACCAAGGAAGAGAACTGCTTCCCGATGATCCCCTCCGGCAAGGCGCACAACGAGATGATCTTGGCCGAGGACACCCGGGACCTGGGTTCGATCATCGACGAGGCCGGGAAGCGGCTCGTGTGAGCCGAGCGACCCCGGGCACGCTCGCCCTCGACCGCGCCGGCGTGGCCTACGCACTGGCGGTCTACGACTACGATCCCAGCGCCGACCGCATCGGCCTGCAGGCCGCCGACGCGCTGGGCGCGCCTCCGGGCCAGGTGCTGAAGACGCTGATCGTCCGGGCGGACGGCAAACCCGCCTGCGTGGTGCTCGCCTCCGACCGCGAGGTCTCGATGAAGAAGCTGGCCGCAGCTCTGCGGGTCAAGGCCTGCGAGATGATGCCGCCCGCCGACGCCGAACGGGTCACCGGCTACCGTGTCGGCGGCGTCAGCCCCTTCGGCCAGAAGAAGCGGCTCCCCTCAGTGATCGACGCCGCCGCGGCGGCGCTGGGCCAAGTCTACGTCAACGGCGGCCAGCGCGGCCTGCAGCTGCGGCTAGCGCCCACCGATCTGGTGCGCGTCCTGGAGGCCACCGTCGCCGACGTCGCCGCCTAGCTTGGCGCGGGCATTCAACTGACGCGCTCGCAGGCCTAGGATCGCAGCCTCATACGCGGAGGCTCCGATGTCTGACCACGGCCGTTTCATCTGGTACGAGCTCGCGACCTCGAACGGTGCTGGAGCCAAGGCCTTCTATCCCGGCCTCATGGGCTGGGACGTAGATGAGACCACTGGCGCGGCCATGGACTACACCATCGTCGGCCCGGGCGCGGGCGTCGGCGGCATCGCTGCGATGCAGCCGGACATGGCGGCCGCCGGCGTTCCGCCTCACTGGACCGGTTACGTGGCGGTGGACGAAGTCGATGCGGCCGCCGAGAAGGTCAAGACGCTCGGCGGCGTGGTGCAGGTCGGGCCGATGGACATTCCGGGCATCGGCCGGTTCGCGGTGATCGCCGACCCGACCGGCGCGGCCATCGCCATCATGAAGCCCGTGCCGCCGCAGACCCCTCGGCCCCTGCTCGGCCTGGACGCGCCGGGCAACGTCGGCTGGCATGAGCTCTACGCAGGCGACCTGGAAAAAGCTTTCGCCTTCTATGCCGCGCTGTTCGGCTGGAAGAAGGAGAGCGACATGGACATGGGCCCGATGGGCGCCTACCGGCTGTTCGCCAACCAGACCGGCCAGATCGGCGGCATGATGAAGAAGCCCGACAACGTCCCCGTTCCGGCTTGGCTCTACTACGTCAACGTGGGTGACATCGATCAGGCTGCGGCCAAGATCAAGGCGGAGGGCGGCCAGGTGCTGAACGGCCCGATGGAAGTGCCAAGCGGCGGCTGGATCGTCCAGGGCCAGGACCCGCAAGGCGCGATGTTCGCCGTCGTGGGCAAGAAGACCGCGTAGGCGGCGCTCGCCTCGGCGCGCCTCAGCGAACCAGCACGTCCACCGTGATCTGGCGCACCCGGCCCGCCGGCGAGGAGCCCTGCAGCACCAGCTTGTCGTGGCCCGTATAGCCGGCGTCGGCCTGATAGAGCGCCTGGTGGCCGGGCACCTTTTGGCTATTGCAGGCCGAGCGCGGGTTGGCGGGCGGGAAGGCAGCGTACACGCCATCGTCCGACACCGTCACCTTGCCGTGCTCAGGCGGATGGAGGACCGAAAGCGTCACGCCCGGCATCGCCGTGCAGTCCGGATTGATCGCCGTATTCTGCCAAAGGATGATCGGCGTGCTGCCGATCGCGGCCTTGGAGACCGAGACCTTCTCGAAGCCGGCAGCGGGAGCCACCTTGTTGACGGTCACGATGTATCGGCTGGTTTGGGCGTAGGTCCGCCCGCGAGCCCCAGGGCCGCGGCCATAGCCGCAATCGCAATCGTTGCGCGCATTCCAGACCTCCGAAGAACAGGTTCGACTAACGCAGCAACGTTTCAGCAGTATTGCATTCGCGCCCTCAGCGCGCGCCGAGACGCACCATCACCTCGCGAGGGATGTCGTAGTCGGCGACGATGCGGGTGCGGTCCCGCAGGCCCATGACCTCGCGCTGAACCAGGAAGCACCAGACCGCGTCCGCCGCGGCTTTCAAGACCTCGGCCCGCCCCTCGCCCTCGTGGGCCCGGAGCGCGGCGAGCGCAACCTCAGCCTTGCGTCCCATCCGCCCGAGCGCCGCGGCCTGCTCCTCCATCACCTCATGGCGAAAGGCCGCCTCGCCCGCATCGGCGCCGAGCCGCTTGAGATAGGCCTGGGGCATGCGCAGGGAGGACATGGCTGCGCATGTTGGAGGCCGGGCGACAAACTGCAAGCGTCCCCCGACCTCCGCCATGACTGACGAGGCCTCACTCGTCGCCGAACACCTGAGCGACCGTCTGCTCGACGGTCGGCATCGGAAAGGGCCGACCATCGATCTGGGCGAGCGCTCGATCGAGTTCCCAGCCGCTCCGGCCCACGTGCATGCCCATCAAGGCGAGCGCGGAGGCGATCTCCTCCCGGAGCGCCTCGGGCACGGCGACGTTGTCAGCCATCCGCGCCTGATCGAGCCGCCAGCCGAAAACATGGTCCCGGCTGACCTCGATGACCGCACCCGGCGGGCCGGGCCACTCGTAGATGGCCGACCACCCCGACGCGGCGTGGGCCGCGTAGTCGACCACGCAGTTCCGATACCGACGCGCCGCGTCGCGCAAGTCCGCCTTGGTGGCCAGCGGACGAAGGCGGGCTGTGCCCGGATGCGGCGGCGCAGGTAGTTCCGGGCAAAGGTCGTCCTTTACCGCGACCCGCAGCGCCTTGGCCGTCGGCATCCGCGACCAACGGGCCGCAGCGGCTTCCGCCACCGGAGCGCCGTCCCGGAAACGCATCGCATTGTAAGCCTCGCGCAGCGCCTCGACCGCGCCGGCGTTGAGCGCCGTCGCCAGCCCCACCGACGTCGCCATTGGGGCCGGCAGGGCCACCATCCGCTGGATGGTCTCCACCTCGATCACCTCGGCATGCCGAAGGACCTTCGCCGCTTGGCGGTCCGCCAGCAGCCGAAGCAACTCGCGGTAGTCGCACGCTGACCAGGCCACCTCGCCCATCCGTTCGAGCGCACGCGCCAGGCCTTCCGGCGCCGCGGGCGCGACCGCCCCGATGAGCCGCCGCATCCGATGCGTCAGCAAGGAGTCGCGATGCGCCGCAACGTCGGCGCCCAACGCCATCGCCAGGCACACAAGGTGACGCCGCGCCGCCGCAGCCGCCAGGAACTCGGCGTGCGGCGCAGGCCACATGTCCGCCACCCGCGCGGCGAACTCGCCGGCGACCAGCTTCAACAGCGATGACGGTTCGATCGGGTTGGCGGTCGCTGCCGCTTCCGATGCCCAGGTAGTCATGGGGGGCTCCCAAGAGTGGCGCGACGCGCCGCTCTGGAGAATGGCGCGTCAGTACGTTCGGTGAAGGCGCGACGCCGACCGGTGGTCGAGGCGCGCGCCAGGGAGTCCGCAGAAGCAGCTCCGGCTCGGCTTGATTTGGCGCGTCGACATTCGGTGAACTCTAATATGCGAGAGCGGCTCGTTTCTCACGATCGGGTCGATCGACGCAAGCCACGGCGGTTTGGACGTGACGCTTGGCGGCCAGGCTGTGGCTTGTGCGCCACGGCCTGGCCGGCAGCTCGACCGCAGGGAATGCGGGGCAGCTCTAGCCGCCGTAGAAGAACCGTTCCTCGGCGATCTTGCCGTTCTTGATCGTGTAGACGGCCATCTCGTCCATGGTCGTCCGCTGGCCGGTCGCCTTGGGCGTCATGTCCATCTTGAAGCGCACGACGAACTGGTCGCCGTTGACGTAGGGACCTTCTACCTCGACGCCGTGGACATCGTGGTTGGCGGACCACCACTCGCCCTTGCCGCGCGCAGCGTCGATGCCTCGGCTCACGGGGTCGCCGCCGCCGGGCGCGCCGGCCTCGACGCTGACCACATCCTTGGCCCAGTATTTCTCCCCGGACTCGGCGAACTTGCCCTGCTTGCAGAGTGCAACGAGGTCGTTGGCGATATCTTGCGTGCTCATGGCCTATCTCCCAGTTTGGAGCCTGATCCTGTCCCCAGCCTGTGACAACGTCCTGTCAGCAGTGTGCGTTCGCAGCCGGGCTTGCAGGCAGGCTCATGCTATGAGACGTGCGAACCGCCCCGATTGAGACAAAAGGGGGCGAACAGGAACGCCATGACCGATAGCCAGCCCGCTTCCGTCTACGACCTCGCCCACACCGAGGAGGTGGAAAGCCTGGCGACCTTTGCCGTGCTGGTCGACAACGAGCCGGGCGTGCTGCACCGCCTGGTCGGCCTGTTCGCGGCGCGCGGCTACAACATCGAGAGCCTGACCGTCGCGGAGACCGACCATCGGGCCCACACCAGCCGCGTCACCATCGTCACCCGCGGCACCCCGCAGGTGCTGACCCAGATCGAGGCCCAGCTCACCAAAATGGTCTCCACGCGGCACGTGCAGGACGTGACCCGCGATCCCAACGGCCTGGAGCGCGAGCTCGCGCTCGTGAAGGTCAAGGGAACTGGACCCGACCGCGTCGAAGCGCTGCGCGTCGCCGACATCTTCCGCGCCAAGGTGATCGACACCACCCACGAGAGCTTCGTCTTCGAACTGACCGGCGCGCCGTCGAAGATCGACAAGTTCACCGAGCTGATGCGCCCGCTGGGGCTTGTGGAGGTCTCGCGCACCGGCGTGCTCTCCATCCAGCGCGGCGTCGAGGTGCTCTGAGCCGTACCGGCCTGACGGTGAGGGAGCTTTCCAGCACCGGGCTCCGCCCCGCTTGCTTCATTGCTATTGGGCTGATCGCCGCTGTGGCGGCCCCGGCGCAGGCTCAATTGCCTCGCCGCGCCCCAACCGCCGCACCGATCGCGCCGCCCCCGCCAGGAACCCCGGCGGCCGAGGCCGAGATCTGGCCCTTCCCGCCGCCCGATCCGAAAACCTGGTGGGACGAAAAGCGCCCGCCGGTTCCGGAAGCCGCCGACCCCTTGGGCGGGCGGCGCCTTCCGGGCGGCGCGCGTCTGATCCCCGTGGACAGCGGGGTCGCTCCCTCGACCTACCGCCTATGGGGCCTGACCCCGCTGCAGTGGCAGATCCTGCGCGGCGACGAGATGGTTCTCGAGGTCTGGGTGCGCCCCGCCCGCAGCGTGCGACAGAGCGTGGTGCGCATCACAGTGCGCCGGGATGGCAAGGCCTTTGTCCAGGCGCGCGCAGGCCTCGCGTGCTGCGAGGCCGACATCGCCCGGCGCATGGGCTTCGACGCCGAGCTGCCGGCCAGCCAGGCCCAGGCCTTCCTGGCGCTGCGCGCCCTGCCCCTGTGGTCGGCGCCGCGTGACGTGCGGGTGAGCCAGGGCTCCGACCTCGCCGACGTCGTCTGCGTGGACGGAACCGACTACGACCTGACGCTCATGATCCCCGGCCGCGCCCGCTCGCTGCGCAGGTCCTGCGACGACGCCGCGATCGGGGAAGCCGCCGACGCTCTGGAGCCGGCGCTGCGAGCGGCGCTGGGTCACGACGGGCGCTTCGACGTGATCTTCCCCGGCGGCGCCAGTTTCGCCGCCGCGCGCGACAGCTACCGCAACCTGGTGGCCCACGGCGGCTCGCTGAAGCCCGACCCCCACGCGAGGCCGCAGCCGCCGAGCGTCGAGCCGGCGGCTGCATCGGGACCCTGAACGGTTAGGCCGCGGCCAACTCGCTCGTCCGGGCGCTCGCCTCTGCCCGCGCCTCGGCGATCTCCGCCATCATCCGGCGGCGCACGAAGCGGCGGACGGTCACGTACTGCAATGCGAACAGCGCGAGCTTCGAAGCCATCGGGACC
The DNA here is from genome assembly GCA_036496685.1 of Phenylobacterium sp. Taxonomy (GTDB): domain Bacteria; phylum Pseudomonadota; class Alphaproteobacteria; order Caulobacterales; family Caulobacteraceae; genus Phenylobacterium. Next base: position 1,565 of record DASXKT010000153.1, on the reverse strand, counting down.
ACCGCGATGAACGCCGGCCAAAGGGCCGTGAACCAGATCGCGACCACCAGATTGACCACCGCCGTCAGGCCCATCAGTCCCGCCCACACATAGCCGAAGGTGATCATCAGCGGCTTTCCGTGCTCGCCCGCGATCGGCGGCAGGTAGCGAACCATCCACCCGCGCTTCAGCATCACCGCCCCGATCGCCAGGTAGATGATCGTCGGTTTTGCCATCAGGAACCGCGCGTCGTTGGTCAGGATCCCCAGCGTCCCGAACACGATCACCAGTCCGAGCGAAGCCCACTGGAGGAGCTCGACTTTGCGCTTGAGCGCCTTCTGGATCGCCACCTGCGCGATGCCGATCAGTAGCGCCACGCCCGTGGCGACGCGCACGTCCACCTTCATCACCACCAGCACGGCGAAAACGATGGTTGGGAAGAAGTCCGAGATCAGCGGACGCACCGCGTAGAGGAGGCCGTTCATGAAAAATCTCCAGCGAAAACTTACGCCTGGAAGGTATCGGCGGCCACTGGAAACGCCCTAATCCGCTCACGAACGCAGCGCGGCGATTGGCGGAAAACACCCCGCCGTCCACGCTTCGCGAACGAACAGAGCTTCAGTTCTTAACCCCTGGGCCCTATATTGCCGGGGTCAGGGCTTGCTCTGACTATGGAGATAAACGCGCACGCAATAAGCGGACTGGACCCGGGTGCGATTCCCGGCGGCTCCACCAATCTTCCCCCCGGGTATCGCCGGGGCAGTGAGGGGCCGATCAGCATCGACAGACGTGTAAAGGTGTTGCTTTCTTCCGGCCTGACCCACCGTTCCGGGTCTTAAACTAACTGCGAACGATAACTTCGCTGGAGAAGTCCGCCTGGCCGCGTAAGCGGTTCGACGGTTCTCAATCTAAGTCCTAGGGGTTCAGATCCTTAGGCGGGGCTCGGGCGGCGCCTGCCAACAGAAGCCGCCCACCTAACTTCCGCACGCTTCCTATATTCGTGAGTACGAAGCTGCTTTGCGCGTTGCAGCGCAGGCGTTAGGTTCGCGCGTTCGTTCGGAGACCCCATGGCGCAAGACCCGCCCGCCCAGGATTTGATGCGTTATGAGGCGATGGCCCAGGACGCCCTGCGCGGCGTGGTCAAGGCCGCGCTGAAGCGCGCCGCCGCGCCCGAGGGCCTGCCCGGCGCCCACCACTTCTACATCACCTTCAAGACCGAGGCGCCCGGCGTTTCCGGCCCCGCGGACCTGCTGGGCAAGTACCCGGACGAGATGACCATCGTCCTGCAGCACCAGTACTGGGACCTGGCGCCCGGCGAGACCTTCTTCTCGGTGACCCTGCAGTTCTCCGGCCAGCCCAAGCGGCTCTCGGTGCCCTATGGGGCGGTGACCCGGTTCTACGATCCCTCGGTGCAGTTCCTGCTGCAGTTCGAGCCGCCGCCGCCCGCCCCGCCCGGCGCGGTGGAGCCCGCGCCCGAAGGCCCCGAGGCTTCGCCGGGCGAGCCCACGGCCGAGGACGGCTCGAAGATCGTCTCGCTCGACCAGTTCCGGAAGAAGTGATGCCGGAACAGGTGAAGGAGGGCGTGG
>DASXKT010000152.1:0-19331 GCA_036496685.1 Phenylobacterium sp. | reverse complement strand
CCCGGTAACCCATCGCACTTCTCCTAATCTGGGGAGCGTCCCGTTACCCCTTGGCACGCCCGCAGGCAAGGCGAGCGATACTCATCCGCCTTTCAGAACGGCTGAGATGGCGGCTAGGTTGGCCGCCCGCAACCCACGTTCGACGAGAAACGGAGCCCCCATGGCCGACGCGCCACAGTCCTCCACCGGCATGCCCTTTTCCGATCTCATGGGGGTGGAGATCGTCGAGCGTGAGAAGGGCCGCGTCCTCGGCCGGATGCTGGTGCGCGACGAGCTCTGCACCACAGGCGGCATCCTGCACGGCGGCGCCTATATGGCTTTCGCCGACGCCCTGGGCGCGATCGGTGGCGTGCTGAATCTCGCCCCCGGTACAGGCACGACGACCCTGGAAAGCAAGACCAACTTCCTGCGCGGCGCGCCCGCCGGTTCGACGATCACCGGCGAGGCCACGCCGCTGCACGTCGGTCGCCGCTCCAGCGTCTGGCAGACCCGGATCACCAACGATGAAGGCAAGCTCCTGGCGCTGGTCACCCAAACCCAGATGACAATCGATATGGGCCGATGATCCCATCAGGTATTCGTGGTGGACTTGTCCAGCGTATAGACACGAAGAGACTAATCGGTCGTTTTGCACTCAAGCAGGTCTCTTCGAGAATCCACGATCAATCACTACACGCGTGAGCGGGTGTGCGGGCTATATGCACGGCTAACTTGTCGCTTGAGGCGCGAATCGAATTTACCCCATTCGTTTACAATGATTATTTGCGCGGCCCGCCCAAGCTTGCGTGGTTCGGGACGGCCGGCGTCATTGAACTCTAGGAACGTGAGATGAAAACTCGGACGTTGGCTGCAGCCCTCGCAGCGCTCGGACTTGCAGCCTCGAGCGCGCAGGCGACGGTCTACACAGTGAACGATGCGGTCGGCGCCGGCGGCGTCACCGGATCCATCACCACCGATGGCTCGCTGGGGATCCTCGGGTCCACCGCCATCACCGACTGGAACCTCACGCTCAACGATGGTTCCTCGACGTTCAACCTGCACGGCCCCCTAAGCGGCGCCAACTCCCAGTTGGACGACAATAGCGGGGTCGCCCTGACGGCGACCGCGGCCGGCCTGTTCTTCAACTTCGCTGGTACGGCCAGCTCGTTCGTCCTGTTCCAGGCTCCCAGCATCGGGTCGTCCATCAATTTCTGGTGCATCAACGACCTGAGTTCGCCGTGCGGCACCAGCTTTTTCCCCGCTGGCACAACGGGCTTGAGCGAAGTGGTCCGCGTCGGGTCGGGCACAGTGATCCGCCAAGCCTATAGCGGCGTCGTTCAAATCGCGACGACCGTCGGCACCGGCCCGAACGGGGGCGGCGTGCCTGAGCCCGCGACGTGGGCGATGATGCTTCTCGGCTTCGGCGGCGTTGGCGCGCTCCTGCGTCGCCGCCGCGAGCGCTCTACAGCCGCCTACGCCTGACGGCGGCGGCGTCTCGCTGGCCCGCAGGCCGCGAGCGGACTATCATCGACGGTGAGGATGCGATGACCAACAGCCTCACGAAAAGCGCGGATCTCCACGGCCTGCACCTGACAGGGCGCGACGGCGTCAAGCTGGGCACGGTGCGTGAGGCGTTCATCGACCTTGTCTCGGGCCGCGTCGAGTTCCTGGTGGTCGAGGCGGTCAGCCTGCTGGGCGGCTCCGGCAAATTCCACCCGATCCCCTGGTCGAGCATGCGCTACGACCCCATCGCCGCCGCCTTCCAGGCCGCGATGACCAAGGACCAGTTCAAGGCGTCGCCTAACTACGACCGGCAACAACTCGCCAGCGCCGACTACGCCTGGGGCGAACAGGCGTCTCGCTACTTCGCCGCCGAGCCGCCGGCCTAGTCCATTTCAGGCGGCTTTGCGGCCGATCATGCCGAGGATGAACAGCAGCAGCGCCGCGCCGGCGATCGACACGCAGAGACTGGGCAGCCAGCCGGAATAGGCGACACCCACCAAGCCCAGGAGCCACTTGGCGATCAGGGCTCCCACCAGTCCGACAATGATGTTCACGAAGATATTGTGGTGCCTGTTCATCACCATGCCGGCGATCCAGCCGCCGAGGCCACCGATGATGATCGCTACGAACCAGCCTACGCCTTCCATCGTGCTGTCCTCCGCATCGTCGCTTCCACCGAAACACGCCGAACACGCCGGGCGTCACGCCCGCGCAGCAGAGCTTAGGCCGCCGATGGCCGGTCGGACCATCCGGGTAATCCCCCAATGCGGGCACCTTCCACGAAGGCGCCCCTCGCAGTGTTCACCGCGAGGGGGCCGCCGCAGGGTCCATCAAGTGGCGAGCATCAGACGCGCGCGCCCTTGCCGTCGGCGTGGAGCACCTCGGCTTCCTGACGGCGCAGCTTGTCGTGGATCGTCTCGATGTGTTCGGAGCCGACCGAGCGCAGCGCAATTTCCTCGACCACGCGGGCGGTCTTGCTGACCAAGGCGTGTTCCGCAGTCTCGACGACTTCAATTTCACGGTCCGCCCAATCCTTGTCGGAGAGCGAGATCGGCTCGTTCACTGCACGACGGAAAACCTCCGCGTGCTCTTCGTGCAGGGTCACGTCCTTGGCGACGTCGCGGACAGTGGTGTAGCGGCGCACCCGGGTCTCCCCGGTTTCGACGCGCTCCTTGCCGACCTCCAGCTGCTCTTCCGCCAGGCGGAGAACGTCCGGGTGGGTGGCGGCGACCTTGGGTGTAACGGCCGTGACCTGGTCGTCGACCAGGGGTGCGGCGGCGATCTTGTCGATGACGGCGTCGACGTGGGCTTGGCTGGCGATGCCGGTCGTCACCGCTCGGTCATGTACGTCCACGGGTGCATGGAGGTCGAGGATGCCGGTGGCGTGCGCCACTTCCTTGCCGAGTACGCGCGCCGTCAGAACAGCCCCGCCGTCCCTGATGGTGTCGCCATAGACCTGCGCCTCGTGCCGATGGACGTCGCCCCCGAATAGACGATGCCATATGCCGTGCTGACCGGGGTCGACGGTCAGGTTCGATCGATCGACAATGCTGATGTCGTCGGGATGGAAGCCCGCTGCGGCCAGTGCGCTTTTTGCGGACCTGGCGCGTTCGACGTTGTCGTAAACCGCTACGACTTTTTCGTAGGCCATCGATCTGTCCTTTCTCCGATTCCAGGGTTTCCTCGTTCAGCCCGCCGTTCTCGCAGGCCGGCCCTAACCCCCCGTCGGGTTCTGTTCAGCCGTCGGCGTCCGCGTTACCACCGCTTCCTGTCGGCGCAACGTCACGCGCTCACGGTGGACCTCAGTTGCGTGGACGCGCCGGACGTGAAGCTCCTCCTTCAGCATCAGCTGCCGATGGATCGTCACCACCTCCTCGACAACGGGCATGATGGTGACGCCGTCCTCCTCGCGGACGGCCGGCATGGCGTCGATAGGTCGATTGATCGGCACCCGCTCGACCTCGACTGTCTCTCTCGCCAGTGGGACTTCGACGTCTTCTTCGCGCTGGCGGGTCACGACCTGGACCCGCACCTTTCCGGTTTCGCGCCACTCCGTCCCGACCAGCAGTTCCTCGGCCAGCAGCCGAAGCGTCTCGGGATCCTGGCCGTCGGACTCGACCCCTTGGCGAGCCGTCGGCTCCAGCGATCCACGCGCGTCGTCGAACTTGCCGCCGCCGGCCATACTCGGCCCTCTCAAGCTACCACTAAACCGTCGCGCACTCCCGTCCGCGACGTTCGGCCTGGGGCTCGCGCCCGCCTATAGAGTGAACCCCTGCGGCGAGACTCTAAGATCAATTAAGGGTGGATGCGGGTGGCGCGCGGCCGCCCGCTGATGACGTCCTGGTGACCGGCGCGACCGCCGGAAAGACGTTCAGGAATTGGGCGGCAAAAGGGCCGGCCCTAACCGGCTATCGGCGGCAGGCGGTCGATGCGACCACAGGACAGGTCTTGCTCTTAGAGAGTATCCGGCAAGACTGGCAGCTCCAGATGGGTTGGCGCCAGCGCTTGGCCTTCTTCACGACTCTGCGTTCGCAGGGGTTGCCGGGCAGGAAGAAGTCGGCAACCGCCATTCGCTTCTCACTCATACTATGCCCTCCGCCGTCGGTTGCTGCAGACGCTGTTCTGCGAACATCCGTGTACGACGTCGGACATGATTCTCGGTGATGCTCAAGCGTCGCGGGGGGTGCGGCACGAGTTCGCAATCCGCCCCGACCAGAGCAAAGGCGGCGCTATTCCCCGGCCATGCCCAGGATCGTCGCCCACTCTTCGGGCGTGACTGGCGAGACCGACAGCCGGAAGAGACGGAGCATGGCCATGTTGGCGAGCGCCGGATTGGCCTTCATCTCCGCCAGGGTCACCGGCTTGGGCAGGGAGCGCACGGGCGCGAGCTCGACAGCGACGAAGCGGCCGCTCGCATCGGAGGGGTCCTTGAAGGACTCTGTCACCACCTCGGCGACGCCCACCACGTCCAGTCCCTCCTGGGAATGGTAGTAGAAGACCTGGTCCCCCTTGCGCATGGCTTTCAGATGCTGCGCGGCGGTGAAGTTGCGCACGCCATCCCAGACCGTCTTTCCGTCCCGCGTAAGGTCCGCGAAGCTGTACTTATTGGGCTCAGATTTCACGAGCCAGTAGGCCATCTCTCCCTCCCGGGACACCAAGGCTGACGTTGCTGACGGACCATGCCGCGCGACGCTTGGCAACCGCTCCGCGTCCGGATCCCGCGACCGCTGCTGTTGACTCCCGTAGGGAGCGCCACCCATGTCCGGCGCGCTGGAGGAGCCCGATGCCGACCGAAACGCCCGAACGAACCGCCCTGACGCGCGCTGCGGAGCACGCCTTCGCTTGGCTCGACGGCCTGGATGAGCGGTCGATAGCCACCACCGCCTCGGTCGCCGAGATGCGGGCTCGGCTGGGGCGGCCCCTGGCGGACAAGGGCCTGGCCGCGACCCAGGTCATCGACGACCTGGTGGCCGACACCGCCGGCGGCATCCTGGGCTCGCAGAGCGGCGGGTTCTTCGCCTGGGTGATCGGGGGCGGGACGCCGTCTGCCATGGCCGCCGATTGGCTAACCACCGTCTGGGATCAGAACGCCGGAATCCATGCCTGCGCGCCCGCCGCCTCGGTGGTGGAGGAGGTCGCGGCCGGATGGCTGAAGCAGATCTTCGACCTTCCGAATGGGACCAGCGTCGGCTTCGTCACCGGCACCCAGATGGCGCACATGACCTGCCTGGCCGCCGCCCGCCACGCCCTGTTGCGCGACCGCGGCTGGGATGTTGAGCGCAAGGGGCTTTCCGGTGCGCCGTCCATCCGCATCCTGGCCAACGGTGACCGGCACGGCTCCAGCGACCGCGCCGTGCGTTTTCTCGGGCTGGGTTCGGACGCGATCGTCCCCCTGGCGCTGGATGACCAGGGCCGGGTGACGGCGGACATCCTGAGCGCGGCTCTCGCCGCCTCCACGGACCCCACCATCGTCATACTGCAGGCGGGCGAACTGAATTGCGCCGCCTTCGATCCGTTCGAGGATCTGGCGCCGCTCGCCCGGGCCGCCGGCGCCTGGGTCCACGTCGACGGCGCGTTCGGGCTGTGGGCCAAGGCCAGCCCGCGCTTTCGCCATCTGGTCCAGGGCCTCGAGCTCTGCGACTCCTGGACCACCGATGCCCACAAGTACCTCAGCGTGCCCTACGACTCCGGGCTCGCCTTCGTTCGGGACGCCGAGGCCCATCGCGCGGCGATGACGCTCTCGACCAGCTACCTTCCGGCCGGCGCCGCGCGAGACCAGATCGACTGGAACCCCGAGTTCTCTCGCCGGGCGCGGGGCTTCGCGGTCTACGCCGCGCTGCGCGAGCTGGGCCGTGAGGGCCTGGCCGACCTGGTCGAGCGCACCTGCAGCCACGCGCAGGCAATCGTCGCGGGCGTCGGCGCGCTCCCGGGCGCCCTGCTTGTGGCCGAGCCCGTATTGAACCAGGGATTGGTGCGCTTCTTATCGTCGGCGCCGGGCGCCACAGAAGCCGATCACGACAGGCGCACAGACGAGGTGATCGCCGCGATCAACGCGACCGGCGAGGCCTTTTTCGGCGGGGTCACCTGGCGCGGCCGGCGCTGCATGCGCGTCAGCGTCTGCAACTGGCGCACGAGCGAAGAGGATGTCGCCCGCGCCGTCGCCGCCGCCAAAGCCGCCCTAGCGAAGATGGTTGACTCTGTCAACTAACTGGCGCTCCGCTTCCAGGCGGGAGAGTGCGCCATGCCTGCAGACGACGTCCTCGATTCGGTCGCCGCGGTCCGTCGATTCAATCGCTTCTACACCCGCGCCATCGGCGTGCTCGAAAAGGGCTACCTCGGCACGCCCTACACAGTGGCCGAGGGCCGGGTGCTCTACGAGATCGCCAAGGCCGAGGGGATCGCCGCCAAGGCGATCGGCGAGGTCACCGGCCTCGACGCCGGCTACCTGAGCCGCATCGTGGCGCGGCTGGAACGGGACGGCGTTGTCGCCCGCGAGCGCTCGGCCAGCGACGGCCGCAGCACAGTCCTGCGGCTCACCGATCGAGGCTCCGAGGTGTTCCCGCCGTTCGACCAGCGCTCCGCCGCCCTCGTCGAAGGCATGATCGGCGGCCTTTCGAGCGAGGACCGCCGCCGCCTGATCGACGCCATGGCCGACGTCGAGCGATTGTTGAACGTCGCGCCCTCAGCGCCGGTATTGTTGCGTAGGCACCATCCCGGCGACATGGGCTGGATCACTGAGCGCCACGGCGTCCTCTATGGCCGCGAGTACGGCTGGAACGACCATATCGAGGCGGTCACGGCCCGCATCTGCGCCGATTTCCTGGACAACCACGATCCCAAGCTCGACCGCTGCTGGATCGCCGAGCGCGGTGGCGAGCGCCTGGGTTGCGTCTTCCTCGTGCGGGATGAAGCGCCGGAGGTCGCGCGGCTCCGCCTGCTGATGGTCGAGCCTGCCGCCCGCGGCCTGAAACTCGGCAAGCGCCTGGTCGCGGAGTGTCTGGCCTTCGCACGCGCCGCCGGCTACCGCGAGGTCGTGCTCTGGACCCACGCCGTGCTGGCGGCCGCCCGCGCCATTTACGCCGCTGAGGGATTCCAGCTCGAAAAGACCTGGACCCACGACGACTTCGGCGCGCCTGAGGTCAGCGAGACCTGGCGGTTGCGGTTCTGAGCTCCACCCCTCCGGACGCGGGTCGGGCCAGCATTGACTCCACCGCCCTAACAGTTCACCCAATGGTGAACTTTCGGAGGAAGGTCGAAATGTGGGCCAGGGTCGCGGCGAGCATCGCCGGCTTCGCACTTCTTCTGCTTGGCGCCACCAGCCCCGCGAACGCCCAGGCCGCGAAGCACGCCTATCCGCGCCCGGCCAGCTTGGAGGCGTTCCGAATGGCCAGTCCCGCGGAAGAGGTCGCCTTGGCCCGCAGCGCGGCTCCCACCGCAATATCGGCTGATGCGGAGATCCTGGTGCTCGGGCCTACCGGCTACGAGCCCGCGGCCAAGGGCAGGAACGGCTTCGTCTGCCTGGTTCAACGCGCTTGGGCGTCGGGCTTCAACGACCGCGAATTCTGGAACCCCAGGAACCGCTCGCCGATCTGCCTCAACCCCGCGGCCGCGCAGTCGGTGCTCCCACCCTATCTCGAACTGACCCGCTGGGTGATCGCGGGTGTTCCGACGGATCAACTGCTGGCTCGAACCAAGGCCGCGTGGGCCAAGGGCATCGGCGCGCCAAAGACGGGCGCCATGAGCTACATGATGTCCAAGGGCGGCTACCTCAACGACGCCAACACCCATTGGCATCCGCACGTGATGTTCTACTTCCTGCGGACCAACGCCGCAGCGCTCGGGGCCAATCTGAAGGGCTCTCCGGTGATGGGCGGCGGTGATGACCTGGACCCGGTCAGCGTCTTCTTCGTGCTGGTGCCCAAGTGGTCCGACGGCGCCTCCGCCATGGACATGAACTAGAGCTCGGCCAGCACTGCGTCGCCCATCTGGACGGTTGTCAACGCGCCGCCGAGGTCTGGGGTGCGCGCGCCCTTTTCCAGCGCCCGGTTGACCGCGGCGAACAGCTGGTCGGCCAGCTCCGCACGGGCGAGGGACCAGCGCAGCGCCATCTCGAACGACAGGATCGCCGCCAGCGGGTTGGCGATGCCCTTGCCGGCGATGTCCGGGGCCGAGCCGTGGATCGGCTCGTAGAGTCCAGGCGTCCCGGGCGCGCCCAAGGCGGCCGAGGGCAGCATGCCCAGCGAGCCCGTGAGCTGGGCCGCGGCGTCGGACAGGATGTCGCCGAACAGGTTGTCGGTGACCATTACGTCGAACTGCTTGGGGTTCTTGACGATCTGCATCGCCGCGTTGTCGGCCAGGATGTGTTCCAACTCGACGTCCGCGTACTCGCGGGCGTGGAGGTCGGTGACCACCTGGCGCCACAGCAGGCCGGTCTCCATGACGTTCGACTTCTCGGCGCTCGACACCTTGTTGCGACGGCCGCGGGCGAGCTCGAAGGCCACGCGCGCCACCCGCTCGATCTCGGCGGTCGTGTAGACCTGGGTGTCGACGCCGCGCCGCCCGCCGCCCGGCAGGTCCTCGATGAAGCGAGGCTCGCCGAAATAGACGCCGCCGGTCAGCTCGCGGACGATCATGAAGTCGAGGCCTTCGACCAGCTCGCGCTTCAGGCTCGAGGCGTTGGCCAGGGGTTGGAAGCAGATCGCGGGGCGCAGGTTCGCGAAGACGCCCATGCCGGAGCGCAGGCCCAGCAGCCCTGCCTCGGGGCGCTTGTCGCGCGGCGCATCCTTCCACTTCGGTCCACCGACCGCGCCCATCAGCACGGCCTTGGCGGCCTTGGCGGCTGCCAGGGTCTCATCGGTCAGGGGGGAGCCATGCTGGTCGAAGCTCGATCCCCCGAACGGCCGCTCGTCGAGGGTCAGGTCGGGGGCGATCTTGGCTGCGACACGACGCACCTGCGCGGTGACTTCGGGCCCGATCCCGTCGCCGGGCAGGAGCAGCAGGTCGGTCATCTAAGCCTCGAAACTAGAGCGGACGTTGCGAGGCGACCTCGTAGGCGAAGAGCCGACGGTCGGAAACCCCGAAGCTCGGCCAGGCTGCGCGCCAGGCGGCCATGTGCTCGGTCTTGAAGTGGGCGTCGAGCGCGGCTTGGTCGCGCCAGGCTTCGAACACGCGCACCAGCCCCGGCTCCGCCACATCCTCGGCGTAGGAATATTCGAGGCAGCCGTCCTCAGCCCGGCTGGCGGCCAGCATGGCTTCCATGTGCGGCTTGAGGCCCGCGAGGTTCGAGGGCGGGACGCGCACGGTTCCGGCGATGATCAGCGTCATGCCTCTTCCAGCCACGGCTTGCTGAGCGCCTGCTTCATCTCATAGACGTCGATGGCCGGCGCGGCCTGCAGCGTCTCGCCGATGGCGTCGAGGCCCTTGAGCATCTTCTCTTTGCGTTGCGGGTCGACCTCGAAGGCGAACGTACGGCCGGAGGGCGAGACAACGGTCTGGGCCTCCAGGTCGACGGTCACCAGGTGGTTGCCGCCCCGAGCCTCCTCCATCAGCGCCTGCACCTCGTCAGCCTTGAGCACGACGGGCAAGAGGCCGTTCTGGAAGCAGTTAGAATAGAAGATGTCGGCGAAGCTGGTGGAGACCACGCAGCGGATCCCGAAGTCCATCAGCGCCCAGGGCGCGTGCTCGCGGCTCGACCCGCAGCCGAAGTTGTCGCCGGCCACCAGCACGCCCGCGCCCTTGTACTCCGGCCGGTTCAGCACGAAGTCGGGCTTGATATTGCCCTCGCCGTCGAAGCGCAGGTCGTAGAACAGGCCCTTAGCCAGCCCCTCGCGCTCCACAGTCTTGAGGAACTGCTTGGGGATGATCTGGTCGGTGTCGATATTGGCCAGCGGCAAGGGCGCGATCTTGGCGTCGAGGCGGGTGAAGGCGTCCATCAGGCGGCTTCCAGTTGTGGCGATTGCTGGATCATGATCGTCGGTACGGCGCCAGGCGCGTCGCGGACGGTGAAGGTCTTGGTGCCCGGCTTGCGGCCGCTGCGGACCTCGGAGACATCAAAGCCGGCGGCGGCGATCTGGGCTTGGGCGGCGTCGGCGTCGGTCACCCGCCAGGCAAGCCCACCGAAGCTGTCAGGGGCGTCGGATACAGGCGACTTCAGGCTGGCGCCGAATTCCACCACGCCGTCGCCGCAGCGGAAGAAGAGTTGACGCGCCCCCCAGGCTTCGTTCGCTCGATCCAGTCGCAGGTCCAGGCCCAGGCGGCCGCCGAAATTGGCGACGGCGCGATCCACGTTGGCGGTGCGGATGACCACATGGTCCAGACCCGCGACGGCGCCGATCGCCTGCGGGGCCAACGGGGGAAAGCTCATGAGCGCGATCTGCACCCCGCCGGTGGTTGCCGGATCGAACATGACTGCGCGCTCGGTCCGCTCGGCCACCATCAGGCCGCGACGCTCGCAGAGGCGGGCGGTGGCGTCGAAATCGTCGGCCGCGAAGGCGACCAGCCACTGCCCCTCGCCGGCCTCGTCCAATCGGGCCCGGACATGGTCGCCCGAGGGGCCGTCACCGTCCGGCGAGATCAGCTCCAGGCCCATGTTGTCCAACCAGAACCAGGCCCGCTTCGCGCCGCCGCTGTCCTGGGCCATCGGCTCGACGCCGAGCATCCGGCTGTAGGCCGAAGCGGCAGCCGGCAGGTCGCGCACCACGACGGCGACGTGATGCAGGCCGGTGATCACAGGAAGTCCCGGACGTCGGCGATGCGGCCTGCGATGGCGGCGGCGGCGGCCATGACCGGGCTCATCAGGTGGGTGCGGCCGGCGCGACCCTGGCGACCCTCGAAGTTGCGGTTGGAGGTCGAGGCGCAGCGCTGGCCGGGCGGGACCTTGTCAGGGTTCATGGCCAGGCACATGGAGCAGCCCGGCTCGCGCCATTCGAAGCCCGCGGCCAGGAAGATCTCGTCGAGGCCTTCCTCTTCCGCCTGCGCCCGAACGAGGCCCGAGCCCGGCACGACCATCGCGCGGACGTGGTCGGCGACCGCCCGGCCCTCCACGATCTTCGCCGCCGCGCGCAGGTCTTCGATGCGGCTGTTGGTGCACGAGCCGATGAACACGACGTCGATCTTGGCTTCGCTGATAGGCTGACCGGCGGTCAGGCCCATGTACTCCAAGGCGCGCTCGGCGGAGGCGCGCTTGTCGGCGCTGGCGAAGCTCTCCGGATCCGGCACGCGGTCGGTGACTGCGACCACATCCTCGGGGCTCGTCCCCCAGGTGACGAGGGGTGTGATCTTGGCCGCGTCGAGGGTGATCTCGCGGTCCCAGTGGGCGTCGGGGTCTGAGGAGAAGCTCTTCCAGTAGGGCAGCGCCATTTCCCAGGCGCCGCCCTTGGGCGTCGCGGGCCGGCCGCGCAGGTAGTCGAAGGTCGCCTCGTCGGGCGCGACCAGACCTGCGCGCGCGCCGGCCTCGATGGTCAGGTTGCAGAGCGTCATGCGCCCTTCCATCGACAGCGCCCGGACCGCGGAGCCTGCGTATTCGATGACGTAGCCGGTGCCGCCCGCCGTCCCGATCTCGCCGATCACCGCCAGCGCATAGTCCTTCGCGCCGACGCCCGGGATCGGTTCGCCCTCGATGTTCACCCGGAAGTTCTTGGCCTTCTTCTGGCGCAGGGTCTGGGTGGCAAGCACGTGTTCGACCTCCGACGTGCCGATGCCGTGCGCCAGCGCGCCGAACGCGCCGTGCGTGGAGGTATGGCTGTCGCCGCAGACGATGGTCATGCCCGGCTGGGTGCGCCCCTGCTCGGGGCCGACCACGTGGACGATGCCGTTGCGCACATCGCCCATGGGGAAGAACTCGATCCCGTATTCCTTGACGTTGCGCTCGAGCGTCTGGAGCTGCAGGCGCGCCTCGTCGTCAGTCACCGCTGCGACACCCAGGGCCTGGCCCTCGGTCGGCACGTTGTGGTCGGCGACCGCAAGCGTGCGGTCCGGCCGTCGGACCGGCCGGTGGTTGGCGCGAAGGCCGGCGAAGGCCTGCGGCGTGGTCACCTCATGGATGAGATGGAGGTCGATGTAGAGGATCGCCTCGCCGTCCTGTTCAGCGACGACGTGTCCGTCCCAAATCTTGTCGTAGAGCGTCTTGCCGGGCATGGACCGCATGTAGGTCTGCGACCCCGCGCACGTCTAGTGCCCGAAGGCCGCAGTTTTTCACCTACCGACGCAATGTCTTGCCTGTTTCACGCCGCGAGCGCGGTTGCGTCGTGCGGCAAGGCGTTCAGGCCGGCCAGTGCGACCTGCAACGCCTCTTCGATCGGCGTGTGGGGCTCCGCGCCCAGGCGCGCGACCAGCCGGCTGTTGTCCAGCAGCACCGGGGCCTCCCAGAGGTACCGCATCTCCAGCATCTCGCGCATGGTCTCGTTGAAAGGGGCCATGGCGCGGATGGCGAACCACGGCAGGCGGCTCACTGAAAGCTTGTGCCCAGCGACGGCCTCCAGGGCCTCGACCAGCGCCTCGCCCGTCAAGGTCTGCCCCCGCATGTGGAAGACTTCGAATGCGCCCAAGGTCGCCTCCTGCTCCGCCAGGCGCACCATGGTCTCGGCCACGTCCGGCAGGTAGGCCCAGGCGTGCGGCACGGCGAGTGGGCCGGGATAGCTCACCGCTGCGATCGGCCGACCCGGTTTCAGCAGGCCCTGCGACAGCCAGTTGTTGCCGGGCTTGGGACCGAAGAAGTCGCCGGCGCGCACGATCAGGACCCGCAAGCCCTCCTCGGCCGCCCGCGCCAAAGCCTGTTCCATCTGCACCCGGATCGCGCCCTTGCGGGTCCTGGGGTTCTGGGGTGAGGCCTCGGTCAGGTTCGGGAAGGCGTCGGGCCCGAAGTTGTAGACCGTGCCCGGGAAGATCAGCCGGGCGTCGGTCGCCCTGGCCGCTGCGATACTGGCGTTCAGCATCGGCAGCTGCAGTCCCGCCCAGTTCTTATAGCCGGGTGGATTGGCGCCGTGCATCACCAGGCTCACGCCCTCGGCGGCGGCCACGACATCGGCCTCGACCATGGCGTCACCCTTGACCCATTCGAGACCGGTCCGGCCGGAACTCCGGCGCGCGGCCTCGGGATCGCGGTGCAGGGCCCGCACCCGCCAGCCGCCGGCCAGCAGTCGGTCGGCCACGGCGCCGCCGATCCCGCCTGTCGCGCCGATCACCAGCGCGAGGGGCGCCGAGGCCTTGGTCGTCATGAGAAGTCTCCTATCTCTGTTGCGCCAAGGATGCGGGTCTCACGACCCAAACAGAATTGTCGAATTCTCTGGATCAGCTATTCAGTAACGCATGCCTGGACCGAACGACTGGGACCTGTTCCAAAGCCTGCATGCGGTGCTGGAGGCTGGCACCCTGTCGGCCGCCGCCAAGCTTCGCGGCCTGACCCAGCCGACGCTCGGCCGACACATCGAGACCCTGGAGCAGCGGCTCGGCTCGCCCCTCTTCCTGCGCAGCCCGCGCGGCCTGCAGCCCACGGACCTGGCGCTCGAGCTGAAGCCGCATCTGCACGATATGTCGGCTGCCGCCTCGGCCGCCGTCCGCGACGCGTCCGGAGCGGCGGACTCCCTGCTGGGCTCGATCCGCATCACCGCCAGCGAGATCGTCGGCGCCGAGGTGCTCCCGTCGATGCTGACCAGCTTCCGGAACCAGCATCCCGGCGTGGTCATCGAGATGATGCTCTCCAACATCAACGACGACCTGTCGCGCCGCGAGGCCGACATAGCCGTGCGTATGACGCCGCCCAGCCAGAGCTCGCTGATCGCCAAGAAGGTGGGCGAGGTGTCGCTCGGCTTCTACGCGACCGCCGACTACCTGGAGCGCCACGGCACACCGGAGCTCCTGGAAGACTTCGACGAGCACGCCCTCATCGGCTTCGACAGTCCGGCGCGCGGCATCCGTGACGTGCCGGGGCTGAACATGCCGGTCAGTCGCGAGACCTTCAGCTTCCGGTCCGACAGCGACCTGGCGCAGCTCGCCGCCACCCGCGCGGGCTTCGGGATCGGGGTCGTGCAGGACGGCCTGGCGCGGCGCTACGGCCTTGTCCACGTGCTCCCGGATTTCAACCTCTTCACCCTGGGCTGCTGGATCGTCATGCACGAGAACCTGCGCGGCAATCGGCGGATGCGGCTGATGTTCGATCACCTGGTCGATGGCATGACAGCCTATGTGCGGGAGAGCCGCGGCTGACCGCGCCCTACCAGGGCGGCTGCCTTTGCGGCCAGGTGCGCTGGCGGGCCGGCGCTGAGCCCGTCAATGTCCGCGTCTGCCACTGCCGAAACTGCCAGCGGGCCACCGGCGGCCCCTTCT
This sequence comes from Phenylobacterium sp., assembly GCA_036496685.1. Taxonomy (GTDB): domain Bacteria; phylum Pseudomonadota; class Alphaproteobacteria; order Caulobacterales; family Caulobacteraceae; genus Phenylobacterium. Next base: position 5,027 of record DASXKT010000152.1, on the reverse strand, counting down.
TCGCCAGGGCCGTGTTCCTGGCGGGCGCCATCGAGCGCGGCGGGGAGACCACGCGCTGGCCGACGTCGCCGCGCATCGACCGCCTGTCCTGCGCGCGCTGCGGAACCCCGATGTTCGCCGAGCCCAAGGACCCGCCGGCGCGGCTGTCCGTGTCGCTTGCCAGCCTGGATGAACCCTCGGCGCTCCGACCCAACATGCACATCTGGGTCAGCGAGAAGCTGGACTGGCTCGCGATCGACGACGGCCTGCCGCAGTTCGCTAAAGGGCCAGGCTGACCAAACGAAAACGGCGGTCGCATCGCTGCGGCCGCCGTTCGAAATTCGCTGAGTGTCGGAGGCCTAGGCTTCCGTCGGCTCTCCGCGGGCCTGCATCTGGCGTTCGGCGATCCGGGCCGACTTCCCGCGACGGTCGCGCAGGTAATAGAGCTTGGCGCGGCGAACGACGCCGCGACGCTTCACCTCGATGGATTCGATCATCGGGCTCATCACCGGGAACAGGCGCTCGACGCCTTCGCCGAAGCTGATCTTGCGCACCGTGAAGCTCTCGTTGATGCCCTGGCCGCCACGGGCGATGCAGACGCCTTCATAGGCCTGCACGCGTTCGCGCTCGCCTTCCTTGATCTTCACGTTGACGCGCACGGTATCGCCCGGCTGGAACTCGGGGATCTTGCGGGTGGCGAGGAGGCGGTCGGCCTCTTCCTTCTCGAGGGTCTCGATAATGTTCATCGTCTTGGTCCTTACTGGGCTTAATCGCCCTTTGCCTGTTGATTGGCGGGTCGCCGCGCCCACAAGTCCGGCCGCCGCTCCCGCGTAGTCCGCTCCCGCTCGGCCTGCCGCCACTTCCGAACCTCGGCGTGGTGGCCGCCCAACAGGACCTCGGGGATATCGAGACCTTCGAACGACCGCGGTCGCGTGTACTGCGGATGTTCGAGGAGTCCGTCCTCGAAGCTTTCTTCACTCAAACTCGCGGCCTGCCCCAACACACCCGGGACCAGCCGTACGCACGCCTCGATCGCCACCAGAGCTGCCGCCTCGCCACCGGCCAGGACCGCATCGCCAACAGCGATCTCCTCGAACCCGCGAGCCTCGATGACCCGTTGATCCACCCCCTCGAACCGACCGCAGAGCACGATCAATCCCGGCCCTTGGGCCCACTCACCCACGCGCGCCTGGGTCAGGGGCTTTCCCCGGGCGCTCATGTACAAAAGCGGACGTTCGCGCCGCTCCACGCTGTCCAGCGCAGAGGCGATCACGTCCGCCCGCATCACCTGTCCAGGACCTCCACCCGCAGGGGTGTCGTCGAGGAAGCCGCGCTTATCTTTGGAAAACGCCCGAATGTCCACTGTTTCCAAGGCCCAAAGTCCCTGCTCGCGCCAGGCAGTCCCGATCAGCGAGACGCCCAGCGGGCCCGGAAAGGCCTCGGGGAACATGGTCAGCACGGTGGCGTCGAACGGCATGGCGCCTCAAAGGGCCGCGACCACAGGCCGCGTCAAGTCTTGCCGCTCCGGCGGCCTCAGCGTAAGCGGCGCGGCATGACCGATATCCCCGAGACCCAGGGCCAGGACGAGACCCTCGTCGAGACGTTGCAGCTTGAGCGGATCGAGGAGAACCTGTTCCGAGGCACGACCCCGGACAGCCGTCCTGGACGCATCTTTGGCGGTCAGGTGATCGCCCAGTCGCTGCTGGCGGCCTATGAGACCATCGAGACGCGGGTCTGCCACTCACTGCACTGCTACTTCATCCGCCCCGGCGACCCAACCGTCCCCATCGTCTTCGAGGTCGACCGCAGCCGCGACGGGGGCAGCTTCACCACCCGGCGCGTGGTGGCGATCCAGCACGGCAAGCAGATCTTCAACCTGGCCGCCTCGTTCAAGGATCCGGAGGAGGGCTTCGAGCACCAGACGTCGATGCCGCCCGGTCCGCATTGGTCAGAGCTGCCCGACCAGATGCAGATGATGCGCGAGGCCATGAAGGACGCGCCGGAAGAGGCGAAGCGCTGGCTGTCGCGACCGCAGCCGATCGAGATGCGCTCGCGGGACGCGCGCAGCTATTGGCGCGACGGCGCCAAGGAGCCGGTGGCCCAGAACTGGTTCCGCTGCGCGAGCCCGATCGGCGACGACGCCCACATGCACCAGGTGATCCTGGCCTATGCGTCCGACATGAACCTGCTGTCGACCGCGATGCGGCCCTACGGCGTCCACTGGCAAACGCCAGGGTTCCAGTCGGCCAGCCTGGACCACGTCATGTGGTTCCACCGCCCGACTGACTTCAACCAGTGGCATCTCTATTCGCACGACAGCCCCTCGGCTTCGGATGGGCGCGGCCTGATCCGCGGGGCGATCTACGCCGAGGACGGGACCCTGGTCGCCAGCGTGGCGCAGGAAGGCCTGATGCGGATGCGCAAGTAGCGTCTGGGTTGCGGGCGCGTCAGCCGGGGCGTATCCCCTGCGCCCTTCGCAGTTGCAGCATCGCGGACGACCGATGGACACCACCCAGACCCTCGCCGAGACGCTCAGGCTCGAGCGCCTGGAGGTGAACCTCTTCCGCGGCACGACGCCCGACGCGGACCAGCGCCAGCGCATCTATGGCGGCCAGGTGATCGCCCAGTCGTTGCTGGCGGCCTACGAGACGGTCGAGGACCGCATCTGCCACTCGCTGCATTGCTACTTCATCCGCCCGGGCGATCCGTCGATCCCGATCATCTTCGAGGTGGACCGCAGCCGAGATGGCGGCAGCTTCACCACCCGCCGGGTGATCGCCGTCCAGCACGGCCAGCAGATCTTCAATCTGGCCGCCTCGTTCCAGAACTCTGAGCGGGGCTTCGAGCATCAGTCTGACCTGCCCGACGCCCCGGAGCCGGGCGAGGTCGAAAGCGACGCTGAGCAGCGCAGGAAACTCGCGGCCACCGCCTCGCCGGAGGCTGCCGAGGACTGGATCGACCGGCATCAGCCGATCGAGATGCGGACTGTCGGTGGCCGCCAGGACGTCGCGACGCCCGAGCCGCGCACACCCATCCAGCAGGTGTGGTTCCGCGCCAAGGACCCGATCGGCGACGACGCGCACATGCATCAGGTGATCATGGCGTACGCCTCCGACATGAGCCTGCTCGGCACATCCATTCGCCCTCACGGGGTGAGCTGGCGTACGCCGGGCTTCCAGACGGCGAGCTTGGACCACGCCATGTGGTTCCACCGCCCGACCAACTTCAATGAATGGCACCTGTACCAACAGGAAAGCCCGTCGGCCTCGGGCGGCCGCGGCTTCAACCTGGGCTACATCTATCGGGCGTCCGACGGCGTCCTCGTGGCCAGCTGCGCCCAGGAAGGCCTAATGCGGATGCGCAAGCCGAAGGCTCCCTAGCCCCCGAGGCGGTCGGCTACTCCACCTCGTCCGGGCGCACCGCGACGATCCGGCCGGCGTCGATCTGCACTTCCGGCACGGCGTCCTTGGTGAAGGGCAACCACCAGCTCTCGCCGGCGGGCGGGGCGACTTCCAAGAGGTCGCCGGCGCCGAAGTCGCGGACTGAGCGGACGCGACCCAGGAGGTCGCCTTCGAGGCTCACCACGTCCATGCCGATCAAGTCGGCGATGTAGAATTCGTCCTCGTCGTCAGGCTCGGGCAGGATGGCGCGGGGGACGTAGAGTTTCATTCCCCGGGCCGCCTCGGCCTGCTCACGCGTCTCGATCTCTTTGGTACGGACGACCACCCCGCCCTTGGCGACGCGGCCGCCCAGCACCGTGAGGCCGGGCGAGCCGTCCTCACGCAGCAGGGACTTGTAGTCCACCAGCGCCAGCGGCTCGGCGGTGAAGGTCGTGATCCGAACCTCGCCCTTCACGCCAAAGGCGCCGGCGACGCGTCCGACCTGGATCAGCGCGTCGCCCAAGACGACTTAGCCTTCGGCCTTTTCTTCGCCAGCTTCGGCGGCGGGCTCTTCAGCCGGCGCTGCTTCGGCCACCGGCTCTTCAGCGGCGGGCTCGGCCGCGGCTTCTGCCGCGGGGGCGGCTTCGGCTGCAGGCTCTTCGGCGACGGCTTCCGCGGCAGGCGCTTCTTCAGTAGCGGCCTCGGCGGCGGGGGCTTCTTCGACGACCGGCTCGGCCTCAGGCGCCGGCGGCGGGTTGTTCTTGGCTTCTTCCAGGGCGGCGGCGCGGTCGGCCTCGCGCTGGGCCTTCTCCCCCGCACGTTCCTTGGCCTTCGTCCCCGGCTGGCCCTTGTTCGGATTGTTGCCGGCTTCCCACTTCACCAGGTTCTGCTTGGAGAGCTCGCGGGCCACGCGGTCGGTCGGCTGTGCGCCCTTGCTCATCCACTCCTGGATGCGCTCGACCTTCAGCACGACGCGGTTCGGGTCGTCCTTCTTCAGCAGCGGGTTGTAGGAGCCCACCTTCTCGATGAAGCGGCCATCGCGGGGCGAATGGCTGTCGGCGACGACGATCGAATAGTAGGGGCGCTTCTTGGCGCCGCCACGGGCGAGACGGATCTTCAGCATTGTTCTAAGTCCTTGGTTTATTTCTTGAATGGGTTGAAGCCGGGCAGACCGCCCAGGCCAGGTAGCTTCGGGCCGCCGCCCTGTTGCAGCTTGGCGGCCATCTCTTCGATCTCTTGCTCGGTGGGCATGGGCATCTTGCCGCCGCCCAGGCTCTTCAGGCGGTCCATGCCGCCGGCCCCGCCGCCGCCGAACATCTGCGCCATCTGGGCGAAGCCGCGGCCGCCGCCCTTGCTCATCATCTTGAAGGCGTCGGCCATCTGGCGGTGCTGTTTCAAGAGCCGGTTGACCTCGGCGACGTCGACACCGGCCCCCGCGGCGATGCGGCGCTTGCGTGAGGCGGCCAGGATGTCCGGCTTCTTGCGCTCCAGCTTGGTCATGGACGAGATGATCGCCGCCTGGCGGTCGACCATCTTGTCGGAGATGTTGGCCTCGGCGATCTGCTTCTTGATCTTCTGGACCCCGGGCAACATGCCCATCAGGCCTTCCATGCCGCCCATGCGCTTCATCTGCTGAAGCTGCTCGGCCATCATGTCGAGGTCGAACTG
>DASXKT010000151.1:0-20261 GCA_036496685.1 Phenylobacterium sp. | reverse complement strand
TACCTCACGCTTATCCGCAACTGACCCCCCTGAGCTCTGGGCCCGGCTACTTGTCCTGCGCCTTGGCGACGACCGCGCCGACGCCGGCGCCGACCGCTGCCCCCACCGGACCGCCGAGCACCATGCCGACGCCCGCGCCGGTGGCTGCTCGCTGTTCCACGCCATGACCGCAGGCCGTGAGCCCGAGAGCCATGCTGCTCGCGACGAGCGCCAAGCAAATCCTGCGCATCCGCGCCTCCAGTGACCGCTGCAAATTGTCCCCCATAGGAAGCCCGGGCGTTGTCAGATCGACCGCGCCACCACTTCCTTCATGATCTCGCTGGTGCCGCCGTAGATCCGCTGCACGCGGGCGTCGCGCCAGAGTCTGGCGATCGGGTATTCGTTCATGTAGCCGGCGCCGCCGTGCAGCTGGAGGGCGGCGTCGCAGACTTCCCACTGCAGTTCGGTGTGGAAGAGCTTGGCGGCGGAGGCCTCGGCGGCCGTGAGCTTCTTTTCCAGGTGGCGGGCCATGCACCAGTCGAGGTGCGCCCAGCCGGCCTGCAGCTTGGCCTTGAGCGCGCCGAGCGTGAAGCGGGTGTTCTGGAAATCGAACACCGTCTGCTTGAACGCCTTGCGCTCCTTGGTGAACTTCACCGCCTCGTCGAAGGCGCGCTGAGCGCCCGCCTGGCCTGCGATGGCGATCTGCAGGCGTTCTTGCGGCAGCTGGTTCATCAGGTAGGCGAAGCCCTTGCCTTCCTCGCCCAGGCAGTTGGTGATCGGAACGCGCACGTCCTCGAAGAACAGCTCCGAGGTGTCCGCCGAGTTCTGGCCAACCTTGTCGAGGTTGCGGCCGCGCTTGAAGCCGGTCCGGTCGGCCTCGACCAGGATCAGCGAGATGCCGCGGGCGCCTGCCTCGGGGTCAGTCTTGGCGACGACGACGATCAGGTCGGCGCTCTGGCCGTTGGTGATGTAGGTCTTGGAGCCGGAGACCACGTAGTGGTTGCCGTCGCGCTTGGCGGTGGTGCGCACGCCCTGCAGGTCGGAGCCGGCGCCCGGCTCTGTCATGGCGATGGCGGTGATTACCTCGCCGGAGACCATGCCCGGCAGCCAACGCTTCTTCTGCTCTTCCGAGCCGTAGTTGATGATGTAGTCGACGACGATGTCGGACTGCAGGGTGATCCCGGCGCTGGAACCCGCGTAGGAGAGTTCCTCGCCGATGACGGCGTTGTAGCGGTAGTCGGCGCCCAGACCGCCGTATTCCTCCGGCACCTGCGGGCAAAGTAGGCCGGCTTCGCCCGCCGCCAGCCAGAAGCTGCGGTCCACCACGCCTTCCTCTTCCCAGCGGTCGAGGTTGGGGATCAGGGCCTTGTCGTAGAACTTCCGGACCTGGTCGCGGAAGAGGTTCAGGTCTTCGTCATAGACGGTGCGGGTGTCGGTCTGGAGCATGCGGCGTCTCTTAGCCTCATGACGCCGCGTTCGGCTAGCCTACGTCGCCTAATGGGGGAGGCAGGCAGGCCGCGACGATCTCCGCGCGGAGTTCGGGAATCCCGACGCCCTTCTCGGCAGAGGTGGCCAGGACGCGGGGGAAGGCGGCGGGGCGCTTGGCGATGGCGGTCAGGGTCCGGGCGGTGACGGCCTCGACCTCCGAGGGCTTCAGCTTGTCCGATTTGGTGAGCACTATCTGGTAGGAGACCGCGGCGACATCGAAGGCGTCGAGCGCCTCCTTGTCCACGTCCTTCAGGCCGTGGCGGCTGTCGATCAGCAGGTAAGCGCGCTTCAGGTTCGGGCGGCCGCGCAGGTAGTCGCGGCCGAGGTTCTGGAACTTCTTCACGTCGCCTCGCGAGGCGCGAGCGAAGCCATAGCCCGGCAGGTCGACGAGGCGCAGCTTCCCGTCAGCGACGAAGAAGTTCACCTCGCGCGTGCGGCCCGGCGAGTTGGACGCCCGCGCCAGGTGCAGCCGACCGGCCACGGCGTTGATCAGCGTCGACTTGCCGACGTTGGAGCGGCCGGCGAAGGCCACCTCGGGCAGGTCGGCGGGCGGCAGGCCGGCGATGTTCACCGCGCCCATCATGAAGCTGACCTCGTGGGCGAAGAGGACGCGGGCCGCCTCGAGGGCGTCGGCGTCGAAGACCTCGCTCACCCCGTCGCCTTGCCTGTGAACCGCGCGAAGAACTTGTCGATCGGGTTCTCCACCTTGAAGCGGCGCATCATGACGTACTGCTGCACCGTGGTGAGCACGTTCGACCAGGTCCAGTAGATCAGGAGGCCCACGGCGAAGGGGGCCATGATGAACATGAACACCCACGGCATCAGCTGGAAGATCTTCTGCTGTGCCGGGTCGACGCCGGTCTGCGGGGTCATGGACGTGGTCAGCCACATGGTGATCCCGTAGGCGAGCGGCAGGATCCCCAGGTGCAGGGTGGTGTCGAGCAGACCGCCCACCAGCGGCATGTGGGCCGGGTTCCAGGGGATCAGGCCGAACAGGTTCCAGATGGTGGTCGGATCGCGTGCCGAGAGGTCGTTGATCCAGCCCATGAACGGGGCGTGGCGCATCTCGATGGTGACCGACAACACCTTGTAGAGCGAGAAGAACACCGGGATCTGCAGCAGGATCGGTAGGCAGCCCGCCAGCGGATTGACCTTCTCCCGCTGGTAGAGGGCCATGATCTCCTGCTGCTGCTTGGCCGGATCGTCCTTGTAGCGCTTGCGAAGGTCCTCCATCAGCGGCTGGACCTTCTTCATCTTGGTCATCGACTCGTACTGCTTGTTGGCGATCGGGAAGAAGGCCACGCGCACGCAGACGGTGAGCAGCAGGATGGCGATGCCGAAGCTGCCCACATGGGCGAAGATGTATTCGAGGAAGGCGAAGATCGGGCGGGTGAAGAACCAGAACATCCCCCAGTCGACGGTCTCGTCGAAGCGCGGGATGCCCAGGTTGGTCTGGTAGTCCTTGAGCAGCGGCACGACCTTGGCGCCGGCGAACAGGCGCTGGGCGACCGTGACCTGCTGGCCGGGCGCGATCGTCCGCGCCGCGCCGGTGTAGTTAGCCTCGAAGACGTTGAGCTCGCCGTCCTTCGCATCGCGGAAGGCGGCATGGATCTGCTCGTTCGCGCCGGGGATCAGGGAGGCCAGCCAGTACTTGTCGGTGATCCCGGTCCAGCCGCCCGTGGAGTTGAACTCCTGGGCGCCTGCGCCCTTCTTCGAGAGGTCCTTGTACTTGAACGCCCGGACGCGGCCTTCGAGGTAGCCGATGGCCCCTTCGTGGACGATGCCGGACTTGCCGACTTCGGGCGGCACGCCCTGGCGCTGCACCGAGCCGTAGGGCGCCAGCGTCACCGGTCCCGCGCCGGTGTTGGCCACGGTGTCGGTGAGCTTGAACATGTAGTTCTCGTCGACGTCGATGCGCCGCGTGAACGTCAGGCCCTGGCCGTTCGAGTAAGTCAGCACCACCGGCTGGCCGGGGCGGAGCGTCGAGCCCTGCGCGAGCGTCCAGACCGTCGTCGGGGCCGGCAGGCCGGGCACGTTCTGGCCGACCCAGCCGAAGTCCACGAACCACGGGTAGGTGGCGCCTTCCGGGCGCAGCATCTCGACGGGCGGTGAGTCCTTCGCCGTGGTCTGCCTGTAGCGAGTGAGGAAGAGATCGTCGAGGCGGGCGCCGCGGAGGGAGATCGAACCCTTCAGCGCCGGGGTCTCGACGGGGATGCGGGGGCTGGTCGCCAGCGCCGCAGCGCGGGTCACCGCCGGCGGGGCGGCGAGCCCGGGCGCGCCAGGCTGGACGACGGAGGCGGCTGCGGGCGGATGCGCCTTCAGCTCGGCCTGCCGGCGCTTGGCGGCGGGATCGACCACGTACACCTGGTAGAGGACGAACAGGATCGCGGCGCACACGCCGAAGATGAGCAGGTTGCGATTGTCTTCGGTCATAGAGGAGAGGCTGCTCAATCTTGGGAGGGCGGGGCGCGTGCAGGGTCGCGCGCGCGGCCATCGCCGTCGGCGGCGAGCCTTATCAGCGCGCTTTTCACATCGTCAAGCAAACGCGGCCAAGGGCGGGTGGTCACACCGCCGCGGGCCACGAACACATAGTCGAAACCTGGGGACGCCAGCTCGGGAAGCAAGAGGCGGGCGGCTTCGCGCATCCGGCGCTTGGCGCGGTTGCGTTCGACAGCGCCGCCGATGCGCTTGGTGGCCGTGAAACCAGCGCGGACCAGGGGGGTGTCGTCACGGGCGCGGGCTTGAACAAGCACAGCGCCGCGCGCGCAGTGCGCGCTTTGAGCGCAGGCCAGAAAGTCCGGGCGCTTCTTCAGGCGTTCAATTTTGAGGACGGCGTCGGTCACCCCGACACCCTAACCTAAGCCGTGATTAGGCGCTCAGGCGCTTGCGGCCCTTGGCGCGGCGGCGAGCCAGCACCTTCTGGCCATTCTTGGTGGACATGCGCAGCCGGAAGCCGTGGCGACGGGCGCGGACGAGACGGGAAGGCTGGAAAGTCCGCTTCACGGAAGGCTCCGGGGTCGAAAATCGAGCGGCGGTGGATAGTGGAAGGGGCAGACAGAGTCAACCACAAGCCCACTTGCCCGTCACGGCCGGGTTTGCGTCGGCTACAAATCCGGCCTGACGATAGTCTTGCCGATCACCTTACGGTCGGCGAGGGAGTCGAAGGCCAGGCGCCAGTCGGCCAGGGCATATTCCTTGTCGACGCGCGGGCGGACCTTGCCGTCCTCAGCGAGTTTCCAGATCGCCTCGTGGTTCTCACGGCCCTTTTCGGGGAACTGGCGGCCGAATTCGCCGGCGCGGACGCCCATCACCGAGAAGCCCTTGATCAGCGCGATGTTGACCGGCAGCATCGGCAGGCGGCCGGAGGTGAAGCCGATCGACAGTATGCGGCCGCCGAAGGCGATGCAGCGCAGGCTCTCGTCAAAGACGTCGCCGCCGACCGGGTCATAGATCACGTCGGCGCCCTTGCCGCCGGTGAGTTCCTTTACGCGCTCGCGAAAGCCGGTTGCGACGTTGACGGTGGCCTCAGGCGCATATTCGGCGGCGATGACCGCGAGCTTGGCGTCGGAGGCGGAGGCCGCGATCACCTTAGCGCCCATGATCTGGGCGAGGTCGACGGCGGCCAGGCCCACGCCACCGGCGGCGCCGTGCACCAGCACCCACTCGCCAGGCTGCAGGCGGGCGCAGCGCTCAAAGGCGACGTAGGCGGTGAGATAGGCCACGGGATAGCCGGCCGCCTGGCTGAAGCTGAGCGTGTCCGGCTTGCGGCGAAGGCCCGCGGCCGGGAGGACCGCGAATTCGGCCATACCGCCCCGGCCGCCGCCACAGACCGCATCGCCGGGTGAGAAGGCGGTGACGCCTTCGCCGATCGCGTCCACCTCGCCGGCCAGCTCCATTCCCGGGACGAACGGCACCTGCGGCTTGTGCTGATGTTCGCCGCGGGTCTGCATGAGGTCGGGGAAGTTCACCGCCGCGGCGCGCACGCGGATCCGCACCTCGCCAGGCCCGAGCGGGGGCGTCGGGATGTCCTTGACGACGCAGCCTGCGTAGTCGGGCGCAAGTTGCTCGACGACGAGGGCCCGCATCAGGCGATACGACCTTCGAAGCCTTCGCGCACCAGGCCCGCGACTTCGCGGCTGGCGGTGTCGGCGCTGGGCACCGCGCCGGTGAAGGCGGTGAAGGCGTGCGCCAGGCTGTCGTAGCAGCGGTAGACCGTCGGCACGTGGGCCTCCTTCAGCCGCCGCGCGTAGGCCTCGCCTTGATCGAGCAGCGGGTCGAAGCCGGCGGTGACGACGATGGCCGGCGCCAGGCCCGACAGGTCGTCGGCGCGCAGCGGCGACAGGCGCGGATCGGCGGGGTTGTCGCCAGGGGCCATGTAGTGGCCTGCGAACCAGCCCAGGGTGGCCCGGTCCAAGGGAAAGGCCTCGCCGTAGGTGGACATCGAGGCGCTGTCGCAGGCGATATCCACCCAGGGATAGATCAGCAGTTGCAGCACCGGCTGCGGCTCGCCGGCCCGCTTCAGCTCCTGGCAGGCGATGGCCGCGAAGGCCCCGCCCATGGAATCACCGCCGATCGCCGCCTGCGCCAGCGGGGCGCCGAAGCGTTCGGCGTTGTCGCGGGCGTAGCGGTAGGCGGCCAGTACGTCCTCAAGGCCGGCCGGGAAGCGATGCTCTGGAGCCAGGCGATAGTCGACGGAGAGTACAGGGCAGCGCGCGTCCAGGGCCAGGATCGTGCAGAAGGCGTGGCAGGTCTCCAGGTCGCCGATCACCCCGCCGCCCATGTGGGCGAAGACCAGAACCGGCGTCTCGGGGTCCTGGTTGGCCGGTCGATAGAGCCGGGCCGGGATCGCGCCCCCCGGTCGAGGAATGGTCAGGGGCTCGACGCGGACGCCCGGCTCTGGGTCGCCGGTCATGTTGGCGAGGGCATCGGCGCTGGCGCGTCGCGCTTCCTCGGGCGACAGGGTGGTCATCGAGGGCGCGCCGCGGGCCTGGGAGGCTAGGTACTGCAGCCTGGGATCGAGCGTCCGGCCCCCCTGGTAGACAACGCCGCCGCCGGACATCAGCCGCAGCACCGGCGCAGGCAGGCTCAGCAGCGTGCGTACAACCAGGCGCTGGGTGCCGGGGCTGGCCATCAGGCGCGCGCCTTGGGTAGCCCTTTCAGGCCGCTGAGGATCATCGTGACCGCGAATGCCGCTGCGCCCGCGGTGTCGATCGGCCGGCGCTCCAGCATCTTGTCGCCGACGTCGCGGGCGATGGCGATGCAGGCGGCGGCCATGTAGTCGGGATCGGCCAGCGGGCCCTTGCGCTCGGCGATCGCCTCGGCCAGCGCGCCGCGCACCTCGGCGAAGACGGCCGCCATCTCCGGGGTCTCGCCCTGCACGTGCAGGTGCGGTTCGCCGGCCGGTCGGCGGGCGGCCCAGTTCTTGTGCTCGTCGGCGATGAAGTCGAAATAGGCGCCGATTGCCAGCTCGACGAAGGTCTCGAAGCTGTGGCCGTGGCCGCGCAGGCCCTTCAGGATCGGTCCGAAACGCCGCGCACCGTCGTCGGCGAGGGCCGCGAACACCTCCTCCTTGGAGCGGTAGTAGTTGTAGAAGGTGCCCGCCGCGAGGCCCGTGCGGCGGATGATGTCGCGCACGGTGGCGGTCTCATAGCCCAGCTCGCCGAACACCTCGCGGGCGGCGTCGAGGATCGCCTGGCGGTTGGCGACCTTGGTCTGCTCACGCTTGCCGACGGTCAGTGCGGTAGAGAGGTAGGCGACCTGGGACATGGACCCTTCAGAGACTCAAAAGTGACGCGTGTCATCCTAAGGGGTCTCGCGCCGGAAAGCCAAGGCTAGTCCGCCCGTGGTGCAACCGACGCGAGAGAGCTAGACCGTTCGCTGCGCCCGGTCCTTCTCGTTGGTGGAGCGGATGGAGTCGCGGGCGGCCGCCCACTCGGCGTCGCCCCACTCGGACAGGCGGTTGAAGCCGCCGCCGCTCTTCAGGTGCGAGCCGCCGTCGATGGCGATCGTCTGGCCGTTAACGTAGGCCGAGCCCGGGTCGAGCAGGTAGACGGCCAGGTTGGCAAGCTCGCGCATTTCGCCGTTGCGGTTCAGCGGGATGGTCGGGTCGGCGGGAGCCGAGTCCGTGCCCGCGCCGGGGTTCAGCCGCGACCAGGCGCCTTCGGTCGGGAAGGGGCCGGGCGCGATGGCGTTGAGGCGAATGCCGCGGTTGCCCCACTCCACTGCCAGCGACTGGGTCATGACGTTCAGACCTGCCTTGGACATGGCCGAGGGCACGGTGAACGGGCCGCCGTTCCACACCCAGGTCGTCAGGATCGAGACGACCGAGGCGTGCTTGCCTTCCTTCAACCAGCGCTTGCCGGCGTCGAGGGTGACGAAGAACGAGCCGCGGAACACGATGTTGGCGATGGCGTCGAAGCCGCGCGGCGAGAGGTCCTCCGTGCGGCTGATGAAATTGCCGGCGGCGTTGTTGACCAGGCCGGTCAGCGCTCCGCCGGCCCAGACCTGATCCATGGCGTCATGGATAGCCTCGGGCACGCGAATGTCGCAGGCGATGCCGGTCACCTTGGCCCCGTGTGCGTCGGAGAGCTCCTTGGCGGTGTCTTCGATAACGTTGCCGCGTCGGCCCCAGATATAGACCTCGGCGCCCAGGAGGGCGCAGGCCTCGGCCATCACCTTGCCCAGGCCGGTGCCGCCGCCGGTGATCAGGATCCGCTGGCCCTTCATCAGGCCTGGGCGGAACATCAGCATGTCCTGGGTGAGCTCGGCCATCGGGTGCTTCCTTCCTTTGAGGTTTTCCCGATCGGACGCCTCTGACCCTAGGTAGGTCAACGGGCGAGTTTAGCCGTCGACACGCTCGATAAGGGCCATGGCGGCGGCCGGCGCGCGAACCTTCCCCTCGTGGATGACAAAGGCGTAGACGTCGCGCGGGGTCTTGGGCCCGGGGTTTGAGCCGTCCACGGCGGGCAGGTCGTCCGGACGGCCGCCCTCGGCGTAGGCCTTGAGCCGGTCGGCCCACAGGTCGAGCTTGTCTGACGGATACGCGGTCTCCACGTCGTCGGAGCCGGTCTGCAGCCGGGCGTAGACGACCTCGCCGGTCACGTCGGGGATCAGCGGATACTGGGCGTGGTCGGCCAGGCAGGCGGTGACGCCGTATTTGCGGGCGAGCGCAATGAAATCCGGCGTCATGAAGCTCGCGTGGCGCGGCTCGACGACGTGGGCGAGGGGCAGCCCGTCCTGCGACTTCGGCAGCAGCTTAAGGAAGGCCTCGAAGTCGTCCGGCTCGAACTTCTTGGTCCCCATGAATTGCCAGAGGATCGGGCCCAGCCGATCGCCGAGCTCGGTCAGGCCCTGGGCGAGGAAGCGCTGCATGCTCTCGCCCATCTCGCCCAGCACCTTGCGGTTCGTGCAGAAGCGCGAGGCCTTGACCGCGAACTTGAACCCGTCCGGCGTGGCGGCGCGCCACTTGGCCCAGCTGTCCGGCTTGAAGCTCGAGTAGTAGGTGCCGTTGATCTCGATGGCGGTGAGGTGAGAGGCGGCGTAGGCGAGCTCGTCGGCCTGCTTGAGGCCGGCGGGGTAGAACACCCCGCGCCAGGGCTCGAAGGTCCAGCCCCCGATGCCTGCCCGGATGCGTCCCGCCTGCGCCATCGCACCTACCCCATCAGCTATTTCCGATCGGCTGCGGTCTTGTCGCGAGCCGCCTTGAACTCCGAACCCGGCTTCCACTCCGGCCACTCGCGCGAATTGGCGAGCTGCAGGCCAAGGTCGTAACCGATCGTCAGGTCCTGGGCCATGCCGGAGAGATCCCAGTTGGGATCGAACTCGTCGGCGGGCTGGTGGTAGCGGTCGCGGGTGTAGGCCTCGCGCGCCGCTTTGCCGGCGGCCACGCCGCCGTTCACCAGGTCCGGGCCGGAGCCGAACGACAGCGCGGGCAGACCCTGCTTGGCGAAGGAGAAGTGGTCGGAGCGGAAGAAGCTGCCCGCCTCGGGGCGGCTGTCCTTGGTGAAGGTCCGGCCGTGCGCCTTGGCGACCGCGATCAGGTCGTCCTGCAAGGTCAGGCCCGCGTCGCCGGAAGTGGAGATGTCCTTGGCCGGCCCGTTCACCGCCGCGCCATCCATGTTGATGTTCGCGACTGTGGTGGCCAGCGGGTAGAGCGGGTTGGTGGCGTAGTACTCCGAGCCCAGCAGGCCCTTCTCCTCGGCAGTCACCGCCATGAACATGGTGGTGCGCTCGGTGCGCGGCGTATGGGCGAAGGCCCGGCCGAGCTCGATCAGGCCGGAGACGCCCGAAGCGTTGTCCACCGCGCCGTTATAGATCCGATCGCCCTTGGCATCGGGCAGGCCCACGCCCAGGTGGTCCCAGTGGGCGGTGTAGATCACGCGCTCGTCGGGGTGCTTGGTCCCCGGGAGCACGCCGACCACGTTGTGCGAAACCACCTTCTTGGCGTCGACCGCGAAGTTGGTGGAGAAGGTCACGCCGGAGAGCGTCACCGGCTTGAAGTCGCGGGTCTGGGCCTGCTTCTTCAACGCCTCGAAATCGAGGCCGGCTCTCTTGAAGAGGTCGACCGTCGTGTCGCGCTGGATCCAGGCCTCTATCGGCGCGTGCACTTCGGCCGGGTTCTTGCGGATGATGTCGAAGACCGAGTTGGTGTTGGAATTCTTGACGGTGTTCCAGCCGTAGGACGCAGGCGCGGTCTCGTGGATCACGATGAAGCCCACGGCGCCCTGGCGGGCGGCTTCTTCGTACTTGTAGGTCCAGCGGCCGTAGTAGGTCATGGCCTTGCCGCCGAAGTCACCTTCGCCGGTTTCGAAATCGGGGTCGTTGATCAGGACGAGCGCTATCTTGCCGTGCAGGTCGACGCCCTTGAAGTCATCCCAGTTGCGCTCGGGAGCCTTTACGCCGTAGCCGACGAAGACGACCGGCGCATCCTTGATGTCGATCTTGGCGACGCCGGTCTGCGGCGCACGGATGGCGATCTCCTGGCCCTGCTTGAAGCTGAGAGTCTCGGCGCCGGCCTTCATGCTGACCGCCACCGGGCCCTTGATGTCGAACTGGGCCAGCGGGACGTCTTGGGACCAGGCGCGCCCGTCCTTGGTCTTGTCCCCGCCCGGCTGCAGGCCCGCGGCCTTGAACTGCTCGGAGATGTAGGCGACCGACTTCACCTCGCCCGCCGTCGCCGGCCCGCGTCCTTCGAAAGCGTCGGAGGAGAGGACCTTGATGTGCTCCGAGAGTTTGGCCGGATCGATGTGCGGATCTGCCGCAAGGGCAGAGGTCACGAAAGCGGAGGTCGCAAGGACGCAAGCGGCGGTGCTCAGCAGAAGCTTTTTCATCGATCTCTCAGAGGGGAGGGAAGAAACTGGCGCGAACCTAGTGTCCTGCGCGCTCCGCGGCTAGGCCGCGTTGGCGCGACGCCGGTCGATGAACACCTCGATGCCGTCGAGCACCCGCTGCAGGCCGAACTCGAAGCTGCGGACGTGGTCGGGTCCGTTTTCCTGGGCCGCCTTGTAGGCCTCGCCGACCCGGACGGTGGTGGGATAGCGGGTGGGCTCGACCAGGCCCTTGAGCAACTCTTCGTTGAGCGCCCACCACTGCTCGTCGGTGAGGCCGCTGTGCAGCTCGACCTCGCGGGCTTCCAGGGCGGCGCGGACAGAGCCGCGCACGTAGTCGCTGATCAGCGAGGTCAGGAGATCCATCTCCAGTTCGCTAAGGCCGAGGCCATCGATCGCCTGCAGCGTCCGTTCGACGCGGGCCAGGACGTTGGGTCCAAGCGGCGGGCGATGGACCCCGACCTGGGAGATCCACGGGTGACGTTGGGCGCGCTCCCAACCCTGCCGCGCCAAGTGTTCGAGCTTTGGCCGCCATCCCGCGCCCGGCAGGTCGGCCTCCTCGTCCTCCGCGGCGACGCGGTCCAGCATCAGGTCGACGAGTTCGGCTTTCGACGGCACATAGGTGTAGAGCGACATGGGCGAGACGCCGAGCGTCTCGGCGACCCGGCGCATCGAGAGCGCCGGCAGGCCCTCGGCGTCGGCCAGTGCAATGGCGGCCTGCACGACCTCCTCGACCGAGTGGCGGGGCTTGGGTCCGCGCCGGCCAGCGCCCGCCACGCCCCAGAGCAGCGCGATGCTGCGCCCTGGATCGCCGCCGCCTGTGAATTCCGTCGCCATCAACCCACGTTACACACAGCGAATAACACTTTACAACATACGGAGTTTGGCTAAGAGAGGCTCGCGCTAGGGGTCCGGTAGAGGCGCCGGCAAGCGTCGCCGTCACTAGGCTTGTGTGTTCATGTCGCTAGACGTTGGGTTCCGGACCCTGCATCCACTGCGGCCGTGGGCGGCGACTAGGGACGCGTCATCAAGGCATTCCGCGGCTCTGTCACGAAAATCCTGCATGCGTTCCGTCATCTCCGCCGCCCCGGCCTGCCTCGCTCTGGCGGCCTGCCTCACGCTCGGCGCCTGCGCCCATGTGCGCGCGCCTGATCTTCGCCTGCCGGACGGCTACGAGGCGCCGCGCGGGACCGCGCCTGAGGGCGCTGTCCAGCTCGACCGCTGGTGGCTGGCGTTCCACGATGACCAGCTCACCGGCCTGATCGAGCAGGCGCTAGCCAACAATCCCGACGCCCGCAGCGCCGCCGCCCGCCTTGCCGAGGCCCGGGCCGTTCGCGCAGAAGCGCTGGTGCAGTTCCTGCCACAGGGCGACATTCGCGGCTCGACCAGTCGGACCGACACCCACCAGCTGGCCGGGACGGTGTTCAATTTCCCGGGCTTCTCATCGAGCGGCGTCTCCAACACCTCGGCCGTCAATCTCGACGTCAGCTGGGAAGTGGACATCTTCGGACGCTTCTTCGCGGCGCGCAGGGCGGTCGACGCCGACGTCGCGGCCGCACGGTTCGACTACGAAGGCACCCGCGCCAGCCTCGCCGCCAATGTCGCCGACGCCTATTTCCTGGCGCGCGGCCTGGCGATCCAGCTCGACGACGCGCGCGCCACCCAGCGGATTCAGGGCGAGCTTTACGATACGGCGACCCGGCGGGCGCAGGTGGGGATCGGGGCGCGCGCCGATGCCGACCGCGTGGCGGGCGACCTCGCCCAGGCCAAGTCGCAGGAGACCGGCCTGGAAGCCGAGCTGCAGGTCCAGCGCCGCACGCTGCTGGTGCTCGCCGGCCGCACCATCGAGCCCACAGAAAATGTCTCGATCGACGCCAGCGTGGGCGTGCTCCCGCCGGTCCCCGACTCGATCCCAAGCCAGCTCCTGCAGCGCCGCCCCGATGTGCGTGAAGCCGAGGCGCGCGTGGCCGGTCAGGCCGGCCGCTCCGATGCCGACGTCCTGGCGTTCCTGCCCGTGCTGAACTTTACGCCCGGGATCGGCTGGCAAAAGCAGACCCAGCCAGGCTTCTCGGTCACCGCCCAGTCGGTGATCCTCGGGGGCAACTTCACCCAGCCCCTGCTGTCGATCCCGCGGCTGATGGCCGAGTTGAAGGCCCAGAACGCGCGTACGGAGCAGGCGGTGATCGCCTACGAAAAGGCCGTGCAGACCGCATTCTCCGAATCCGAGGCCGCGCTGGTCCGGCTCGACTCGGATCGCGCCCGCGTGACCGTGCTGACCGACGGTGAAGCCCGCGCCTCACGCGGCTATCAGGCCGCGAAGCTCGGCTACGACCGCGGCTTGACAGATCTCCAGACCACACTGAGCACCGAGGAGTCGTGGCGGAACACCCGTTCGCAACTCACGGCCGCCAGGGTGCAGGCGCTTCGGCGCACGGTGCAGGTCTACAAGGCAATCGGCGGCGGCTGGTCCGCAGACCACTTCCCCACTGACAAGCAGGCCCGCTGAACGTGACCCGCATGAGAAAATCCCCGGCCTCCTTGGCTCTTATCGTCCTGCCGCTGATGGCCGCCCTTGCGCTGGGAGGCTGCGGCAAACCCAAGCCGAAGGTCACCGAGGCTCAACTCGCCCGGACCGTGCGCGTCGTGCACCTGGAGCCGCAGTCGATCACCGGCGCCCTGGCGGCGTCTGGCGACCTGACGTC
The DNA here is from genome assembly GCA_036496685.1 of Phenylobacterium sp. GTDB lineage: Bacteria > Pseudomonadota > Alphaproteobacteria > Caulobacterales > Caulobacteraceae > Phenylobacterium. The sequence continues at coordinate 6,766 of DASXKT010000151.1, read as the reverse complement.
GCGCGAAGAGGCCGCGGTGCTGCCCGAGGTCTCCGGCTTCCGCGTGTCCCGCGTGCTCGTGGATGTCGGCGACACGGTGAAGAAGGGCCAGACCCTGGTGATGCTGGATCCGGCGCTGATCCAGGGCCAGCTGGCGCAGCAGGAGGCGCTCGCGCTTCAGGCCCAGGTCAACGCCAAACAGGCCGAAGACCAGGCCACGCGCGTGAAGGATCTCGACGACGCCGGCGTGCTCTCCCAGGAGGCGATCGACCAGCGGCGCTTCCAGGCGCGCGCCGCCCAGGCGACCGCCAACGCCCAAGCCGCGGCGCTGAAGGACATCCGCACCCGCAACGCCAAGCTGTCGGTGACCGCCCCGGTAGGCGGCCTGATCCTGGAGCGGACCGTGCGTCCGGGGGATATGTCGGCCGCCGGCGGCGCCACGCCCTGGTTCCGGATCGCCCGCGACAGCGAGATCGAACTGGCCGCGCAGGTCTCCGAGACCGACATCGCCAAGATCCGTCCGGGTCAGCATGCAGAGGTGACCCTGCCCAGCGGCGTCGTGGTCCAGGGCGTGGTGCGCCTTGTAAGCCCGCAGATCGACCCGCAGACGAAGCTCGGCATCGTGCGTGTGCATCTGCCGGTCAGCCGCGACGTGCGCGCCGGCGGCTTCGGCCGGGCGGTGTTTACCGATGTCAGCGGCACCGTGCTGGCCGCGCCGGAAAGCGCTGTCCGCTACGACGCCGATGGCGCGAGCGTGATGGTCGTGGGGCCGGACAACCGCGTGAAGCGCGTGCTGGTCCAGGCCGGCCGGCGCGGCAGTGGCCTCGTGCAATTGATCAAGGGCCCGCCCGCCGGGTCGAGGATTGTGCAGAACGCCGCCGCCTTCCTGCTGGACGGCGACCTGATCAAGCCTTCTGAAACCGACGCCCCGGCGCAGGCCGCTGCCGCCTCGCCCCCGCCCGCAAAGGTCGCCGCGCGATGAGCGAGCGCCGCTTCGCCATATCCTCATGGGCGATCCGGAACCCGGTTCCGGTCTCGGTCCTGTTCATCGGCTTGGTTCTGGCGGGCGTGATCGCCTACCTGGGCCTGCCCATCAAGCAGTACCCGAACATCCAGTTTCCGGTGATCGCCGTCACGGTCACCCAGAACGGCGCGGCGCCCGGCGAAATCGAAACCCAGATCACGCGTCCGGTCGAGGACGCGCTGGCCGGGATCAGCGGCGTCAAGAACGTCCAGTCGACCGTCAGTCAAGGCGCCTCCACGACCTCGATGCAGTTTGAGATCGGCGAGAACCTTCAGAAGAAGATCGACGAGGTCCGCTCCAAGATCGCCCAGGCACGGGCGATCCTTCCAAGGGACATCGATGAGCCGATCGTCCAGCAGATCGAGATCGACGATGCGGCGCCGATCCTGACCTACGCGGTCGCCGCGCCCGCCATGACCGACGACGGGCTCTCGTGGTTCATCGACGACACCGTTTCCCGGGAGCTGCAGGCGGCCAAGGGCGTGTCGCAGATCACCCGCGTCGGCGGGGTCTCGCGCGAGATCAACGTGGTCGTCAGCCCGGATCGGCTGGCGGCGCGAGGGCTGACCGCCACCCAGGTGAACAATGCGCTTCGCGGCGTGCAGACCGACGCGCCCGGCGGGCGGGCCCAGGTCGGCGGCCGCGAGCAGACGCTGCGGGTGCTTTCCAACGCGACTTCGATCGAGGAACTGCGGAACCTGAACATCCCGACCGGCGCAGGCCGGTTCGTGAGGCTGTCCGATGTCGCCGATGTCGGCGACGGCTCCTCCGAGGTTCGAGGGTTCGCGCGCCTCAACGGGCGCCCGGTGGTCGGCTTCCAGGTCGCCAAGACCAAGGAAGCCAGCGACGTCGTCACCGAAGACGCGGTGGTCGCTCAGATCGCCAAGATCGAGAAGGCCCATCCGGGCGTCAAGTTCACCAAGATCTTCTCCTCGGTCGACGAAACGCGCGCCAGCTTCCACGCCACCCAACACGTCCTGGGCGAGGGCATGCTGCTGGCGGCGGTGGTGGTGTTCTTCTTCCTGCGTGATTGGCGCGCGACGATGATCACCGCGGTCGCGATGCCGATCTCGCTGATCCCCACCTTCTTCGTGATGAAGCTGTTCGGCTTCTCGCTGAATGTGGTCACGCTGCTGGCCCTGACCCTGGTGGTGGGCATCCTGGTCGACGACGCCATCGTCGAGATCGAGAACATCGAAAAGCGGGTGGCGCGCGGCTTGCGCCCCTACCAAGCCGCCTTGGAAGGCGCCGACGCGATCGGCCTGGCGGTCGTCGCCACGACCATGGCGATCGTGGTGGTGTTCACGCCGGTCAGCTTCATGCCAGGCATCCCCGGGCAGTTCTTCAAGGAGTTCGGCCTCACCGTTTCGGTGGCCGTGCTCTTCTCGCTGCTGGTGGCGCGTCTGGTGACGCCCCTGATGGCCGCCTACCTGATGAAGCCGTCGGCGCGACCGCACGAGCGCAAGCCGTTCCAGGGCTTCTATCGCAACGCGCTCGAGTGGGCGCTCGCCCACCGCATCGTCGCGGCCATCGTCGGCCTGGTGATGTTCATCTGCTCGGTGGCGCTGTTCCCGTTGCTGCCGCAGGGCTTCCAGCCGGCCGGCGACCCGGACTTCATGTACGTCGACATCCAGGGTCCGCCTGGCGCCTCTGCCGCCGACATGGAAGACACCGCCCAGCGGATCAACGCGCTCTTCACGAAGCAGCCTGAGGTCAGCGGCGTCTTCATCCAGGTCGGCTCGACGGTCTCGACGTTCGGACCGGGCACGGTCGGCGGCGGGTCGGGCGACCTGCGCGGCGGCACCGCCACCATCCTGCTCAACACGCACCGCAAGGCGACCGGCGAGCAGATCCGCAACCGTCTGCGCGACCAGTTGCGGGCGATCCCCGACGCGCGGCTCAACTTCCTCGATTTTCAGGGCGCCGCCGGCTACCAGCAGATCCTGACCGGCAACAATCCGGAGAACTTGCAGCGGGCCTCGCTCGAGCTGGAGCGCGAGATGCGTCGGCTGCCCGAACTCGCGGATCCACACCCGTCCAAGCCGCCGGAAGCGCCTGAGATCCTGATCCGGCCCAAGTCCGATGCGGCCGCCAGGCTCGGCGTCTCCGCCGACACCCTAGCGACCATCGTGCGGGTCGCGACGGTCGGGGATATCGACGCCAACGTGGCCAAGTTCAACGAGGGCGAGCGGCGGATTCCGATCCGGGTGCGCCTGCCGCAGAACGCTCGCGCGGACATCCAACGGATCAGCGCGTTGCGTGTGCCGACCGCATCGGGCGGCTCGACGACGCTCGACAGCGTCGCCGACATCAGCTTCCAGGCCGGCCCGGCACGTATCGACCGGCTGAACCGCGAACGTCAGCTGACCGTCCGGGCCGAGCTCAACGGCGTCGAGATGGGCCAAGCGCAGAAGGCGGTGAACAACCTGCCGATCATGAAGCATCTGCCCTCGGGCGTGCGGCCAGCGGCGATCGGCAACCAGGAGGCCATGGCCGAGCTGTTCGGCGGCTTCCTGCTGGCGATCTTCGCGGGCGTGTCGATGATCTTCGGCGTGCTGGTGCTGTTGTTCCGCAGCTTCTTCAAGCCGGCGGTGATCCTCTCGGCCCTGCCGCTGGCGGTGGGCGGCGCCTTCCTGGGCCTGCTGATCTTCCACCTGTCGCTTTCGATCCCCTCGCTCATCGGCTTCCTGATGCTGCTGGGCCTGGCCGCCAAGAACTCGATCCTGCTGGTGGAATACGCCATCGAGCGCGAGCGGGACGGCATGACCCAGCACGACGCGATCATCGAGGCGTGCCGCGAGCGGGCCCGGCCGATCATCATGACCACCATGGCGATGGCCGCCGGCATGCTGCCTACCGCTCTTGCGCTGGAGAAGGGCGCGGAGTTCCGTCAGCCGATGGCCGTGGCGGTGATCGGCGGCCTGATCACGTCCACCGTCCTCTCCCTGGTCCTGGTTCCGGTCGTCTATGAGTTCATTGACGATTTCGAGCAGTGGCTGCGGCCGAAGCTGGCCAAGCTGGTCACGCCGAGGCTGGGGACGCCCGAACCGGCTCCCGTCGACCGCCTCTAGGGCAACGCTGGTCAAGGTTCGCCAAGGGCGCCTATGCTCCCCGCCAACAGAGCGGGGGGACGCGCGATGGGAGACTTTTCGACCGGTTCGGCGATCGGCGCAGGCTTTCGATTGCTGGCGCGTGAGCCCTTGGCGTTCCTGGCGTGGACGCTCGCCTACCTGCTGATCGGGGTGTTGCCCCAGATCGGGGTCTTCGCCCTGATCCTACCAGAGTGGCTGCGGCTGACGCAGGAGATCGCCTCCTCCGCTACCGTCAATTCGCCACTGCCCCCCACCGAGATGTTCCGGGCCCAGGCCCAGATGATGCAGTTGCAGCCGATCTCCTGGCTCGCCGGCATCGCCAGCCAGGCGTTGGTGCTGAGCGCCATCTACCGCGCCGTCCTGTTCCCTGAGGACCGCCGCTTCTTCTACCTGCGGCTAAGCATGCGCGAGGTCTGGCTGGGCCTGGTCATGCTCGTGCTCTTCGTGATGATCGGGATGCTGCTCTTCGTGATCATGCTGCCGCTGGCCGTGATCGGCGGGATTGTCTCCGCCTTCGCACATGATGCCCCGGCCGTTGGCCTGTTGATCGTGCCGGTCGTCCTCGCCGCCATCGCCGTCGTTGTCTGGGTGCTGCTGCGGCTGTCGCTGGCTACGCCCATGAGCTTTGCGCAGCGCGGGTTCAGGCTCTACGAGTCCTGGAACCTCACGCGAGGCCATGCCGCCAAGATGTTCCTCGTGGCGCTGGCGCTGGCGATCGTCCTCTGGCTCATCGAGATCGTGGTCATGGGCGTGGTCTTCGCCCTGATCGGCGGGTTCGCCGGCCTTGGCCATCTGGCTGAGTGGTTCCAGCATCCCCAGTTCGATATGCACCGGCTCATGCCGTGGGCCATCGTCGGCGGGGGGGCGCTCGCGTTGGTGTCGACCGTCGTCTTCACCCTGTTCGCCGCCGCCTGGGGCGAGATCTATCGCGAGATCTCCGCCGAGCCTGTGGTCGCCTAAAGCTCGCCGCGCAGGACCTGGGCGAACAGCTCCGGGTCGACGTTGCCGCCGGAGAGGACCAGACCGACAGTCTTGTCCCGGGCCGGAACCTTGTCCGTGAGCAGGGCCGCCAAACCGACGGCGCCGCCGGGCTCGACCACCAGCTTCAGCGTCGAGAAGGCGTAGCGCATGGCCTCGGTCACCTCGGTGTTGGTGACGTCGACCGCGCCACTGAGGTTCTTCTTCAGCATGGGGAAATTGATCACGCCGGGCGCCGGGCTCTCCAGGGCGTCGCAGAGCGAGCGGCCGGTGGGGTGGATCGTCACCCGCTCCCCGGCCTTCAGCGACAGCGCAAGGTCGTCGAAGCCGGTGGGCTCGACAGCCCAGAGGTCGGTCTTCGGCGATAGGGTCTTTACCGCCTCCGAGACGCCCGCCATCAGGCCGCCGCCGCTGGCCGGCGTCAGGACGAGATCAAAGGTTGCGCCTACAGCCTCAGCCTGGCGGACCATTTCGAGGCCTGCGGTGCCCTGGCCCGCGATAATGTGCGGATCGTCGAAAGCCGGGACCACGACCGCGCCGCGGCTGGCGGCGATTTCGGCGGCGATGGCCTCACGGCTCTCCTTCAGCCGGTCGTAGAGCTTGATCTCGGCGCCGTAGCTGCGGGTGTTGGCGACCTTCATGGCCGGCGCGTCCGACGGCATGACGATCAGGGCCGGCATGCCGAGCATCTGGGCGGCCAGCGCCACCCCCTGGGCGTGATTGCCCGAAGAGAACGCCACCACGCCGCGCTGGCGCTCGTCCGGCGTCAACTGGACCAGCCGGTTGAAGGCGCCGCGGAACTTGAAGGCCCCAACCCTCTGCAGGGTTTCGAGCTTCATCAGCACGCGCCCGCCCACGCGCTCGTTCAGCGCCGGGCTCTCGACGAGGGGCGTCTCGATGGCGTGGCCCTGGATGCGCGCGGCCGCGGCCTCGATGTCGGCGAAGGTGACGCTCACAGCTGCGCTCACTTCGCGAACACCATGGCGTCGTCTGCGAAGGCCTTGAACTCCAGCGCGTTGCCCGACGGGTCGAGGAAGAACATCGTCGACTGCTCGCCGGCCTCGCCCCTGAAGCGGGTGTGGGGCTCGATGACGAACGCCGTCCCAGCGGCCTTCAGGCGGGCGGCCAGCGCGTCCCAGTCGGCGGGCTTCAGGATCGCCCCGAAGTGGCGGACCGGCACGTCATGGCCGTCGACGGCGTTGGTCGACTTATGGCCGACCTCTTCCGGCGCCAGGTGGGCGACGATTTGGTGGCCGTGGAAATCGAAGTCGATCCACTCGTCGCTGGAGCGCCCCTCCGGACACCCCAGAAGGCCGCCGTAGAAGGTGCGCGCCTCGGCCAGGTCGCGAACCGGGAAGGCAAGGTGGAAACGCGGAATGTCCATGGGCGCCTGATAGCGCGGTGCGAACGGCGCGTCAGCGCCTTGTTTGGGTCCATGAACCACACGAACAGCATGAACGGAGGGCCGAAGGTGTGAGCCGCATGTGTGGTTCGTGGACAATCGAATCCAGGTCGTCTACACACCCGCCGCGCCCGGTTCGCAGGCGCCTAGTTTGATCCAAGCCAGACGCCGAGCACCTGTCGAAGGGCGGCTGGTCTTCTCCCGGCAGGTGGAGGGATCGTACCCATGGCCAATGTCACCGTGATCGGCGCCCAGTGGGGCGACGAGGGCAAGGGCAAGCTCGTCGACTGG
>DASXKT010000150.1:0-1785 GCA_036496685.1 Phenylobacterium sp. | reverse complement strand
TCCCACACCATGCCCTATGCAACAGCGGAGACGCCGGCGATCCTGGCCACCGCCAGGGGCCTGGTCGCCGCGGCGATGCCCATGATCGAGAGGCGCGGGATCACCCTGGTGGGCGTGGCCCTCGGCAACCTGGGCGACGGCCACGCGATCCAGCTCGCGCTCCCGTTCGAGCGAGTTCGGCGGAGCGCCCTCGATGCGGCCCTGGACGACATCCGCGATCGCTTCGGGTCCGACGCGCTCACCAGAGCCGTGCTCCTGGGCCGCGACCAGGCGGTGGCCGCGCCGCTCCTGCCCGATTAGTCCCCGGCGAGGCGGCGGTCAAGCGCCGCCGAGAGGGCCTCGAGGAGGGGGCCGTCGCCGGTCCGCCCGGCGAGCTCCTGCACCGGTACTAGGCGGTATAGCCGAGGAACGCCGACCAGGCCGGCTTGGTCTGAAAGCCGTTGGTCAGGAGACCGGCCGAGGTGCAGTAGGCGCAGATGTTCGAGTTGCCGCCTCCCGGGTCGCGGAAGTTGAACCAGAGCACCTTCCCTATGCGCCAGAGCGAGCGCTTTTGCTCGAGCGCGTTGAAGGCCTGCACCAGGATCTGCCTCTGGCCCGTCATGCCCTTCGTATAGCCACCGTTGGCGGCATTGACCGGGGCCGAGCCCCAGCCGGTCTCGGTGACCCAAAGCGGCTTCGGTCCCTGGCCGTTGGCGGCCATCGTCTGCCGGATGTGGTCGAGGTCGTCGAGCATCCCCGAAACGGAGGGCGAGTACGCGTTCGAGGCCATGATGTCGAATGCGGTCCGGGCGCCGGGTTGCTGGTCGACGTAGCGGAGGAAGGTCCACGCGGTGACTCCATTCGGCGGGTGGCTCAAAAGGCCCGCGAACATCACCTTCGCCTTCGGGTCCGTCTGCCTGATCACCGTGTGGGAGAGGGTCAGCAACTTCGCGTAGGTGGCGGGGGTGGTCGGGGTCATCGCACTCTTCAGGTTGGCCTCGTTCCAGATCTGCCAGGTGTTGATCGGCAGCGCTGCCTTGCCGGGATGCTGTGTTCGGTAGCCGCCGCTCCAGTAGTTGCCGCCCGGGCCGTAGCGCCTGATCGCCGCCCGCAGGTACCCGCTCCAGGCATCTCGCTGCTTCTGGGTCGCGACCGGCGCCGTGATCGCCGAGCTCGCAACCCAGCTCGGCGAGCCCCACATCACCGGCACGACCCGGATCCCCTGGGCGGCGAGGCTGCCGACCACCTTGTCGGCCGCGGACCACTTCCAGCCTCCCGACGAGGGCTCGATGTTCGACCAGTTCATCGTCCAGCGCACGGTCGTGGCGCCGCTCTTCTTCAGCATCAGCACGTCGCCGCTGGTGATGTCCTTGAACTCGTAATTGAGGCCGAAGAAGCCCGCCGGGGTCGCGGCCCGGGCCTCCGTCGACGGCACGACGAGCAGCGCGGCGAGGGCCGCCGCGGCGGCCAGTGCCCTAATTCTTCGGGGAAGGGATTCCATTCAAAAGCAACATCGCTGGGCTGAGGTCTGGGTCCCGCCTTCGTCCTTGCGGCGTTCTTCGCAGGCCGAGGAAGCTAGCAAAACTTGCAAGATCTTGTTCAAACCTGAAAGGCCATTCGTCGCGAACCCGGTAGTCAGCTCCGGGGCAGGAGCGAATCGTCGCCGTGACTCGTCCAGGAACCGGCCCATATCAGGGGTAAACACGTCCCCCACTTGCAGTAGGTCCAGGCGATCTTTATGGATTGAAGCGCCGCCGCGTGTTATCCCATCGAAATGGACTGGCTCTGGATGAGCCTGGGCGTGGC
>DASXKT010000149.1:0-1886 GCA_036496685.1 Phenylobacterium sp. | reverse complement strand
CCCGCTGCACGTCTCCTGGGGTGTGCGCGAGATCACTCAGGACGCCGACCCAGAGGGTCTGGTCGCCCAGGCCGACGCGGCCATGTACGCCCGCAAGCGCGAGCGAACGAGCGCCTAGCCAGGCTCTGCCCGCCCCCGTTTCGCAAGGGAGGCGGTCAGGCGATGATATCGGGCGTCAGCTGGTCCTCGATGCGGGCGATCTCGTCCTTCAGCGCCAGCTTCTTGCGCTTCAGGCGGGCGATCAGCAGCATGTCGGGCAAGGGGGACAGCGCGATCGCCTGGACCGCGGCGTCGAGGTCGGCGTGATCCTGCCGCAACTCCGCGAGCTTCGCCCGCAGCAACTCTTCGGACTGATCGTCGTTCATGCGCGGGCTCGATCCTACCCCAGGGCGGCGGCGAGCGCAGCCAGGGCGTCGGGGGGCGCAGGCTTGCCCCAGGCCTCTGATGCGCCTTCCAGCGCCGCCAGGGCGTGAGCGCCGCCGCGGCCTCCGGTCATGTCTTCCAGAGACTCCATCAAGACCCGCTCAGCCCGAAGCTCGACCGCCTTCACATCTTCGCGCAAGGCCGTCCGGGGGCCGTCCGCCACGTCCGCGAAAGCTGGCTTGAGCGCCCGGCGCACCTCGCGCAGCGGCGAGAGCGCTAGCGTCTCCCAGCGCCGGGCGACGTCTGCGGCGCGCGCCAACAGCGCCGGATCGGCGACCTCCGCCCAGACCGCCCACAGCAGCAGCGAGGTGTTCTGGCCATGCTGGTCCTGCAGCGAGAGGCACGCCTCCGGCACGCCGGGTCGCGCATAGGCCTCGAGTGTCCAGTCCCAAAGCGCCACGACGCCTAAACCTCCGCCTTCAACGGACCCACGTCCTGGCCCCAGCGCTTAACGGGGGTCCACGACAGTCCAAAGAGGTCGAGCGCGCGGCCGACCGACTGATCCACCATGGCTTCGAGGCTGGCGGGCTTGGCGTAGAACGCGGGGAGCGGCGGGGCGATTACGGCCCCCATTTCCGCCAACCTGACGAGCGTCCTCAAATGGCCCAGGTGCAGCGGCGTCTCGCGCACCATCAGCACGAGCGGGCGACGTTCCTTCAGCGTGACGTCGGCGGCGCGGGTCAGCAGGGACGAGGTCACGCCGCTGGCGATCTCGCTCATGGTCCTAACCGAACAGGGGGCCACGATCATCCCGAGGGTCTTGAACGACCCCGAGGCTATGGCCGCGCCGATGTCGGCGACTTTGTGGACCACATCGGCCTTGTCGTTGACGTCAGCGACCGAGAGCTGGGTCTCCTGCGCGAGCGTCAGGGCGGCCGCCCTGCTCATCACCAGGTGGGACTCGATCCCCAGTTCCCGGCAGGCGTCCAGCGCACGCAGGCCATAGACGATTCCCGAGGCGCCGGAGATCCCGACCACCAGCCTTGGCTGCTCGCTTTTCAGCATTCGGGGGCCCCTGGAACGCACGGATGGCGGGCGTTGTTACACCTTCGCCGTTTGCAAACATATTTGATCTGACAGCCGCGCATAGCGGGTGTTCACTGACTTTTCCGACAGCGAAGGAGGCCACTCGTCATGGCGTTGGAAGCCCGGATCCGGGAACTCGGATCGCGCCACCAGTCCCTCGAAGAAGCCATCCAGGATGAACTGCGCAGGCCGGCCGCCGACGACATCAAGCTCAAGGAACTTAAGCGACAGAAGTTGAAGCTGAAGGAAGAGATGGAAGCCCTGCGCGGCCAGCTGCACTAGGTTTCCACCGCGAGATCCCTCCCGAATGGGAGAGCTGAAGCCGGCGGTGCGCCGGCGAGGGTGGGAAAAGCCTTATCGCAAGGCCTTTCCCACCCGCTTCGCTATCCGCGTCAGGCCCTAGTCGTCGGCATGGTCGTCGTGATCTTCGTGGTCGT
>DASXKT010000148.1:0-16075 GCA_036496685.1 Phenylobacterium sp. | reverse complement strand
GGTAACCGAGACGCTACTGATGTACGCCGCCCGCCGCGACCACGTCGAGCGGGTGATCCGGCCAGCCTTGGCGCGGGGCGCCTGGGTGGTCTGCGACCGGTTCGCGGATTCCACGCGGGCCTACCAGGGCGCGGCCGGCGGGACGGATCCGGGGCTGATCGCGGCGCTGGAGACCTTCATCCTGGAAACCACGCGGCCGGACCTCACCCTGATCTTCGACCTGTCGGTGGAGGAGGGCCTCAAGCGGGCGCATGCGCGGGCGGGCTCCGAGATGCGTTTCGAATCCAAGGGCCAAGCCTTCCACGAGCGGCTGCGCGAGGGCTTCCTGGGCATCGCGCGGAGCGAACCACAGCGCTGCGCGGTAATCGACGCGGCCGGTTCGCTCGATGAGGTCGAGGCCAAGGTATGGGCGGCGATCGAGGACCGGCTGGCGGTGCATGGCTGAGATGCGCCACCCGAGGGAGGTCTTCGACCTCACCGGCCACGATCCCGCCGAGACGGCGTTCGAGGCGACCCGCGCGCGCGGCCGCCTGCATCACGCCTGGCTGCTGACCGGGCCGGAGGGCGCCGGCAAGGCGACCTTCGCCTATCGCGCCGCGCGTCGCCTGCTGGGCGCGCCGGAGGACCCTGCCTACGGGGTGCTGGGTTCAAGTCCTGATCACCCGGTGAGCCGCCAGGTCATCGCCCGTTCTCACCCGGACCTATTCGTGATCGAGCGCCTGGGCGAGGACGGCAAGGTCCGCAAGGTGATCCCGGTGGACGAGGCCCGCGGCCTGTCGGAATTCTTCTCGAAATCCCCCGCCAGCGCTCCGCATCGGGTGGCGATCATCGACGCCGCCGACGACCTGAACGTCAACGCCGCCAACGCCATCCTGAAGACCCTCGAAGAGCCGCCGGCCCACGGCGTCCTGCTGATGATCAGCCATGCGCCCGGTCGGCTCCTGCCGACCATCCGCTCGCGCTGCCGGAGGCTGGCGTTCCAGCCCTTACCGCTTGAGGAGGCCGCCGCCTTCGTGCGCGACCGCGAGGACGTCAGCGAGGAGGCGGCGCTGCGGCTCGCCAGAATGGCCGGCGGGGCGCCCGGGCGGGCCTGGGCCCTGGTCGGGGCCAACGCCATCGCCATGGACGACGCAGCGCGCGCCTTGATCGAGGGCCTGCCGCGCATCGACGAGGCCCTGGCGCTGTCGCTCGCCGATCGGTTCCGGGGCGGGGAGGGGCAGGCTCAGTTCAACCTGCTGCTTGCGCGGCTGGCCGAGCGGGTCCACGGCTTCACCGCCGGGCGAGCTGCTGAGGGACTGGCAGGGCTCGATCGCTGGGCGCAAGCCTGGGAGACCCTTCAGCGGCTTCCTAGCGAGGTGGAGGCGCTGAACCTCGACCGGACCGACGCCCTCTTCACAGCGCTGGGCGAGCTTCGCCAGGCCGCGCGCGCGGCCTGATCCTGACCCCATGTTGATCGACAGCCACGTTAACCTGCACGCCCCGCAATTCGACGACGACCGGGAGGCCGTAATCTCGCGCGCGCTGGCCTCCGGGGTGCGGCTGATGGTCAACATCTCCGACCGGGTTTCGAACTACGAGGCCGTGCGCCAGGTCGCTCGACATCCAGACATCTGGTGCACGGTCGGCACCCATCCGCACGAGGCCAAGGAGGACCCGGACCTCGCCGCGGGCACCTTGATCGCCCTGGCCGCCGATCCTCGCGTGGTCGGGATCGGCGAGACTGGCCTCGATTTCCACTATGACCTCAGCCCGCGCCACATCCAGGCCAAGGTGTTCCGCGCCCACGCCGCCGCGGCCCGCGAGACGGGTCTGCCGCTTGTGGTCCACACCCGCGAAGCTGACGCTGAGATGGGCGACATACTGGAGGAGGAGTTTGCCAAGGGGCCGTTCCGCCTCTTGATGCACTGTTATACCTCCGGACCCGAGTTGGCCGCGCGCGCAGCGGCTCTCGGCGCTTGGTTCTCGGTCTCCGGCATCGCCACCTTCAAGGCCGCAGAGGATGTGCGCGCGGTCATTCGCGACATGCCGGGCGAGCGGATCATCGTCGAGACCGACTGCCCCTATCTCGCGCCCGTGCCCTATCGCGGGCGGCGGAACGAGCCCGCCTTCCTGCCGCATGTGCTCGCCAAGCTAGCTGAGATCCGCGGCTGGACGCTCGAGGAAGCGGAAGCGAAGACCGAGGACGCGTTCTTCGCGCTCTTCGACCGAATTCCAAGGCCGAGAGTGAGCCCATGAACGGGACCCTGGAAATCACTGTCCTAGGCTGCGGCTCCTCCGGCGGCGTTCCGCGCGCCGACGGCGATTGGGGCGCTTGCGATCCCGAAATCCCGAAGAACCAGCGCTCGCGCTGTTCCCTCCTCGTCCGGCGCAAGGGGGAGGGGGCTGAGCGGGAGACGACCCTGATCGTCGATACCTCGCCGGACCTGCGGCTGCAGACCGCGCAAGCGGGCGCCAAGCGGCTGGACGCCATTCTGCTTACTCATGACCACGCCGACCAGGTGCATGGCGTCGATGACGTGCGGGCGTTCTTCATCCGACAGCGGGCGCGGATCGCCTGCCACATGGATGCTGCGACTGACGCCTCGATGATGCGCCGGTTCGGCTATGTCTTCGAAGGCGAAGGCGGATATCCGGCGATCTGCGACCGCGTGCCGATCCCGCCGCACGGCGTCCGGTGGGCGGTGGACGGCCCTTCAGGGCCGATCCCGGTCGTCTCCTTCGACCAGGATCACGGCGGGGTGCGCTCGGTCGGCTATCGCTTTGGTGGAGTCGCCTACTCCAGCGACGTCGTTAACCTGGATGAATCGGCTTTCGAGGCGCTGGCGGACCTCGACGTCTGGATCGTGGACGCACTGCGCTACAAGCCGCATCCGACGCATGCTCACCTGGAGCGGACGCTGGAGTGGATCGACCGGCTGAAGCCGCGTCGGGCGATCCTGACCAACCTGCACATCGATCTGGACTACGAGATTCTGGCAGGCGAGCTGCCAACGGGCATCGAGCCGGCCTACGACGGGCTTAGGTTCGAACACGAGCTGGGCGATCAATTCACATGACGTCCCAGATACTTAAGCTCGGTTTCCTCGCATCAGGAAATGGCTCCAGCGCTCGCGCGATCGTCGGGGCGATCAACGCCGGTGAACTGGCGGCCGAAGCTCGCATGCTGGTGAGCAACAACAAGAGCGCGCCCGCGCTGTCGTTCGCGGTCGAGGTCGGCGTGCCGGCCTTGTGCATACCGACCCAGGGTGATCCTGAAGCCGCTGACGCACGACTTGCTGACGCCATGATCAAGAGTGGCGTCGAAGTGATTGTTCTGTCGGGATATCTTCGCCAGCTTGGGCCGCGAACCCTGGCGCGTTACACGGGGAAGATCCTCAACATTCATCCTGGGCCGCTGCCGGAGTTTGGCGGTCACGGTATGTACGGCCGGCGCGTGCACGAGGCGGTGATCGCCGCGGGCGCGGCCGAAAGTGGCATCGTGATCCACCTGGTCGACGAGGAATATGACCGCGGCCCGGTGATTGCGCGGCGTTCCGTGCGTGTGGAGCCGGGCGACACGCCGGAAAGTCTCGAAGAGCGCGTCACCGCCGCAGAGCCGGCATTCTTCGTCGAGACGCTGCGCCGCATCGCGGCGGGTTCGATCCGGCTCCCTTGAGGGGCGCCCAATATTTCTGATAATGTTCCTTAGGCGCAATTCGTAATTGGCGTCATAAGCGTCCCCTCCGCGATTGGCGCGCTGGAATTCCAAGCCTAGGCCTTCGGTTCAGGCGCCTTGAGCAGCTCGATCACGTAGCCGTCGAGATCCTTGGCCATGCCGACGATTGCCCCGCCCAACGAGGCGTGTGGCGCCGGCTCAATCGTGACCGTGCCGCCGGCCTGACGGATCCGTGCGGCCGCTGCCGTCGGATCGGTGACGTAGAACACCAGCTTCACCGGGACATCACGGTAGTTACGGGCCGAGCCGTCGGTCCAGTGCATCAGCACCACGGCGTTACGGGCCTCATGCGTCAGGACGATCTCGTCCATGTGCGGCAGCTTGAAGGTCTGGGCCTCGGTCATGCCGAGCGCAGCCTTGTAGAACTCGGCCGAGGCCGCCAGGTCGCTGACGCCGATGCCGGTGGCGCCGAGGAAGTCGGGAGAACGAGGCATGCTGCAGTCCTTGCCTGAGGGTGGCGAAGCTTAACCTAGGCGCGCCGCAACGCCGTCATCGCGAATTCGCGGCGGCGCCTGAAGCCCAGGGTTTCGTAGAGCCCGATCGCGCCGGTGTTGGCCGCGTAAGCATGCAGGAACGGCGTCTCGCCGCGCGCCAGGATGCAGTTGGCCACGACGCGCATCAGGGCGCCTGCGTAGCCGCGCCCACGGCGGTCGGGATCGGTGCAGACGCCGCTGACCTCGGTGTACCCGGTCGGCTTCATGCGCTCGCCGGCCATGGCAACGAGGCGCCCCTGCTCCTTCGCGCCGACGAAATCGCCGAGTTGGTGAGTTCGGGAGAAGAACGGACCTGGCTGGGTCAACCTGGCCAAGGCGAACATCTCCGGCTGGTCGGCCTCGGTCAGCGGGACAATCTCGAACGACACGGGGTCGGCCGGGGTCAGGCGCTCGGCGACCATTTGGCAAACCGCGGCGCGCGAGACGACCGTCGAATGCGGGATCGGTGGCGGCTCGGCCAGTTCGACGAGGGCGACTTCCCCGGTGTCCGGCAGGAGCGCCGCCAGGGAGGTGAGGCATTCCGGCGAGGTGTCCGCCATCGCGGCGAACAACCCGTAATCGGGCGCGAACCGCAAGGCGCGGCCATCGCCTTCCGCGACCGCGGCCTGACGGCTGGTCAGCGCGTTCCAGATTGCCCGATCTAAGGGATGCTGCGCCTGCATTGAACTCCTGTCCTCTGGCCCTTTGAAGTGGCGGTTGGACGTCCTAACTTAGGTGTGAGGGACCACGAAGGAAGATCGGATGCGGACCCTAGCGATCGCGACGGCAGCGATGTTGTGCAGCGCGTCTTCCGTGCTTGCGGCGCCGGCCGCGGTGACGGTCACCCTGAGCCCCGAGATGCAGGCCCAGGCCGTCGCGACCCTCGGCGAGCGCGAAGTGGACGATCTGGCTTTCGGGCTGCTTGCGACGGTGCAGCGGCGGCTCGCCAAAACCAGCGCCTTCGACGGCGAGCGGCTCGAGCTTGTGCTCGTCGACGCCAGGCCCAATCGCCCCACCTTCAAGCAGCTCGGCGACAGGCCCGGCCTTTCCTACTGGAGCTTCGGAGTCGGCGGCGCGGCCATCGAAGGCCGCGCGATCGCGCCGGATGGAACCGTGCGACCCGTGAACTTCCAGTTCTACGAGACCGATATCCGCAGCGCGCGGCTTGGTGGGACCTGGGCTGACGCGCAGTGGGCGTTCAACCAGTTCGCCCATAAGTTGGCCCGAGGCGAGCTTGTCGCCAGCCGCTGACGGCCGCCAATCGCCTGTTGGTTGACTTGCCTAAGGGGGCGGCGCGCGCTCTGATCGTGACGCTCCGTCCCAGGGAATTCCATGACCAAAGCCGCTCCGTCCGCCGATCTGCGACCCATTGATCGGCTGCTGGCGATCATGGCACGCCTGCGCGAGCCCGAGCGCGGCTGCCCGTGGGACCTGGAGCAGACCTTCGCCACCGTCGCGCCCTACACGGTCGAAGAAGCCTATGAGGTTGCGGACGCCATTGAGCGGGGCGACCTCTCCGACCTGCGCGAGGAACTCGGCGATCTCCTGCTGCAAGTGGTCTTCCACGCGCGCATGGCGGAGGAACAAGGCGCGTTCGCGTTCGATGACGTGGCGACCGCGATCAACGACAAGATGATCCGCCGCCATCCGCACGTGTTCGCCGAGGAGACTTACGCCTCCCTGGCTCATCAGAAGGAGGGCTGGGAGACGCTGAAAGCGACCGAACGGGCCAAGAAGCAGGATGATGCAAAGGGCCGTACGGTGAGTCTGCTCGACGACGTGCCGGTGGGCCTCCCTGCCCTCACCCGCGCAGTGAAGCTCTCCAAGCGTGCGGCTGGTGTCGGCTTTGTCTGGCCGACCGTGCAGGACGTGATGGCCAAGTTGCACGAAGAGGTCGGCGAACTGGAGGCCGAGATCGCCGCTGGCGATCTTGAGAAGGCCCGCCAGGAGATGGGCGATGTTCTGTTCGTCGTGGCCAACTTGGCCCGTACCCTGGAAGTCGATCCCGAGGACTCGCTGCGCTTCACCAACGCCAAATTCCAACGCCGCTTCCAATACATAGAGCAGAAACTTGCGGCGCGCGGCAAGACGCCGGACCAATCCGACCTCGCCGAGATGGACGCGCTCTGGGACGAGGCCAAGGCGGCGGAAAAGCGAAACTAGCTCCGCCAGCTCGCCTCAAGTCGGTCAATCGAGGGCGGCGGGCGCAAGTCCAGGCCGCGGAGCCTGTCCCATCTCCTCATGATCGCGGAGGCCAAAGGCCACGCTGGCCGACGTGACGGCGGCGTACCAGTTGGTGAAGGGCAAGTGCGCCGGCGCGTCACCGATGTCGTCCCACACGCCGCGCGTGAGGTGCAGGAAGTCGGCGTAGCTATTCCGCCGCCACTCAGCAGCCTGCGCGCGGAAGTCGCCGCCCATGCGGGCGACGGCGTAGCGACGCGAGAAGCCATATTGGATGGGCACGATCCAGCCGTCGTCCTGGACCACCAGGGGCGACACCAGATCCGCCAGGGGCGTCCCCTCGACGATCGCCTGGGCTTGAGCCGGAACCGCGTAGGCCCGCTCCGGCTCGCGAACGACCTGAGTGCGATCAGCCGCGTCGAACTGGATGCTCAGCTGCCCGCGATACTTTTCCTGCAGCCGGGCGACCTCGAGGAAGGCGTAGGCGAGTTCCAGGTCGTCCGGCGGCGTCAACTCATAGTCCCTGGCGCGGCCGACACTCTCCAGCGGATGGACCTGGAGAAGCTGCGCGCCTTCGGCGATGGCGAAGTCGGCCACCCACGCCAGCTCGAAGAGATTGTGCCGCGTGAGCGTGAAGATGACCCCGAACGGGATCCCGGCTTTGCGGACGCCGCCAAGCTTGTCGGCCATCTTGGCGAAAGCCTTTGGCAAGGCGCGCAGGCGGTTGTGGCTCTCCGGCTCGCCGTCGACGCTGACCGCCAACAAGCCAACATGGGGCGCGAGTTCCGCCAGCCTGCGATGTGTCAGTAGAAGGCCGTTGGTGGTGACGGAGGTGATGAGCCCCAGAGCGCCGGCCGATCGCAAGAGCCGCGGCAGGGGTTCGTACATCAGGGGCTCGCCGCCCGAGACCGAGACGGCGTTGAAGCCTTCCGCGGCGATCTCCCCCAAAAGCCGCTCGAGATCCTCAATGGCCAAGCCACCGGCCAGCTCGGGGCCGGACGTCGAATAGCAGTGCTGGCAGCGGAGATTGCACCGCAATGTGGGATGTATCTGCACGACCTTGATGGCGTCGCCCGTCGGCCCCATGCGCGTCTCCGCGGTCGCAAGGAGTTCAGCGGCGACCGAGCCGGCCGCCGCCGCCTCGCGCCGTCAGCCGTGGCGCTCGACGTTGAACTCGATGAGGAAGCCCGGGTTGATGATCCCGAAGGGGAACACCTCGCCCGTGATCCGAAGGCCTTGGCCGTTCTGGTCCATGAACTTCGATACGGTCGCGCCAAGCTGCGCGGGGCTGACCTCGATGCCCAGTTTCAGGCGATCGAATGCGGGCTGGCCGTACCACCACCACCACTTCACCTCGAAGTTGTCGCGGGCCAGCCCGATGGCTTTGGCGAGGGCTTCATGGTCGTGGGTCTTGATTGCAAAGAGCCCCGACGAGCCCCTGTCCTGAGCGCTCAAGGTAGTCCTCCGATCCATTGTGGCGACGCGTCGCCCGCCGGAATCGGGAGCAGACCGTCCCTCGAACAGAGCACGCGTGGCCGCAACGGACGGCACACGCCTAAATTGTTACCTGAGGAACCGGACAACCACTAGTGCGGGCAGTCTTCACATTTGCGCTAGAGCCTTCGAGCACTGGGCGCGTCTTGGGACCTAGTGCCCTCGCACCTCGGCCCCTGGAAATTGCTGCTCGAACTGGCCCAGGGCCTGCGGTGACAGGCTGACGGCGAGCCGAACCGAGCCGTCCTTGCCGTCGCTTCGCTCCAACACCCGGCCGTGGCGATAGAGCCAGGCGATGGCCGCGCCCTCCCCGACGGGCGTGAAGACGTCCACGGGCGGGGCTTCGTCCACCAGGGCGGCGATCGCGTCCAGCAGTTCGGCGCAGCCCTCGCCGGTTACCGCCGAGAGCGGGATGGCGGGCGGGTGGGCGCGCCGCGCGTCGCCCGTGACCACGTCACGGTCGTCGTTGGGCACGAGGTCGAGCTTGTTCCAGACTTCCAGGATGCTGCGATCTTCCATGTCGACGCCCAGCCGCTCCAGGACGGCGCGCACGTCCCCTGCCTGGGCGGCGCTCTCGTCGCTGGCGATATCGCGGACGTGCAGGACCACGTCGGCCTCCTTCACCTCCTCCAGCGTGGCGCGGAAGGCCTCGACCAGTTCATGCGGCAGGTCGGAAATGAAACCCACGGTGTCGGACAAGATCGCCGGTCGCCCGTCGGGCAGCTTCAGCATCCGCAGGGTCGGGTCGAGGGTGGCGAACAGCATGTCCTCGGCGACCACCTCGGACTGGGTGAGCCGATTGAACAGCGTCGACTTGCCGGCGTTGGTGTAGCCCACCAGCGCTACGGTCGGGTACGGATGCCGCTTCCGCGCCGAGCGTTGCAGGGTGCGCGTGCGGCGCACCTCGGTCAGCTCTCGCTTCAGCTTGCCGATCTTTTCGGCCAACAGCCGCCGGTCGGTCTCGATCTGGGTTTCGCCCGGTCCGCCCATCACCCCGAAGCCTCCGCGTTGCCGCTCAAGGTGGGTCCAGGTACGCACCAGGCGCGAGCGCTCGTAGGAGAGCCTGGCCAGCTCCACCTGCAGACGCCCTTCCCGCGTGCGAGCGCGCCGGGCGAAGATCTCCAGGATCAGGCCGGTGCGGTCGATGACCTTCACCTGCCAGGCCTTCTCGAGGTTGCGCTGCTGCACAGGCGTGAGGCTGTCATCGACGATCGCCACATCGGCCTCGGCGAGCTCGATGACCTTGCCGATTTCCTCGACCTTGCCCTTGCCGAACAATGTAGCCGGCGTCAGGCGCCGAAGCGTCGCGATCAGGGTCTCACGGACTTCCAGGTCCAGAGCCAATGCGAGCCCCACCGCCTCCTCAAGGCGCGCCTCTGCCTCGCGCCAGGCGTTGCGGCCTTCGCGGTCGGGGTGGATCACGACGGCGCCCTGGACCGGCGCCTCGCGGTCGATAGACCGCGTGGGGGATTTGGAGGAACTCAATCGCTGTCGTCTTCGCCCGGCTCATACAGCTGCACAGGTTGCGCGGGCATGATGGTGGAGATGGCGTGCTTGTAGACGAGCTGAGACTGGCCGTCCCTGCGCAACAGGACGCAGAAATTGTCGAACCAGCTCACGACGCCCTGCAGCTTGACGCCGTTGACCAGGAATATGGTGAGCGGCGTCTTGGACTTCCGCACGCTGTTCAGGAATGTGTCCTGCAGGTTTTGTTTCTTTTCGCTCACGGCTTTTCGCCTCTTTGTTTTTAACGGGCGACCAAAGCGCCACCCACACACGCAAGTTAGCTAGACCGGCTTTTGCGACAGGCGCAATCGCGTCCCACCCAGTTAGATCGCTGCAGCCTTCGCCTGCTCGATATAGAGACGCCTGAGCTTTGTCGCCACCGGACCGGGGATTCCCTCGCCCACGGGCTTGCCGTCCACAGCGATCACCGGAAGCACGAGGGTTCCGGCGCCGGTGATGAAGGCTTCCTTGGCGGTGATCGCTTCGGCCGGCGTGAAGGGGCGCTCATCGACGGGCAGCCCCTCGCGCCTGATGACCTCCAATAGAGTGTGGCGGGTGATGCCGCGCAGGATGTTGGCGTTGGTGTCCCTGGTGCGCAGACGCCCGTCGCCGTCGACGATCCAGGCGTTGGAGGACGCGCCCTCGGTCACGAAGCCCAGGTCGTCAACGAACCACGCCTCCATGGCGCCGGCTTCCTTGGCCTTCTGCTTGGCCATGGCGTTGGGAAGCAGGCCCACGGTCTTAATGTCCGCCCTACCCCAGCGGTTTTCCGGGGCCGTCACGACGCTGACGCCCTTGGCGGCGCGCGCCTCGTCGGCGACGCGATCGACACGGCTGACGGTCATGACGACCGCCGGACGCAGCGGCCCGGTCGGATAGGCGTGCTGGCGCGGGGCGACGCCGCGACTGACCTGAAGGTAGATGAGGCCTTCGCGGACGCGGTTCCGGCGAATGGCTTCCTTCAGCACCAGCGTCAGGGCGGCGCGGCCCATCGGCATTGGGATCGAGAGCTCGCTCAGGCTGCGCTGCAGGCGTGCGAAATGCCCCTCGGCGTCGCCGAGCTTGCCGTCAAAGATCGCCCAGACCTCGTAGATCGCGTCGGCGAGCTGGTATCCGCGGTCCTCGATGTGAACCACAGCTTCGCCATGCGGGACGAAGCGGCCGTTGACGTAGGCGATGCGGCCCATCAGCCAAGCTCTTCCTCGAGCGCCCGCGCCCCTGACAAGCCGAGGGACTTCAGCTTCCTGTGCAGGGCCGAGCGCTCCATGCCGATGAAGGCGGCCGTACGTGAAATGTTGCCGGAGAAGCGGAGCATCTGGGCGTTCAGGTACTCGCGCTCGAAGACTTCGCGCGCTTCGCGGAGCGGCAGGGCGATCATCCGCTCGGCGCCGAGGCTCATGGCTTGGTCGGTGACCATAGCTTCAGCGGGCAGCATGTCGGCGGTGATCGGGTCGGCCGGCGAGCCGGACGCAAGGATCAGCATGCGCTCCACATTGTTGCGCAGCTGGCGCAAGTTCCCGGGCCAAGCGCGGACCTGCAGGGTCGCAAGCGCGTCATCCGCCAGCCTACGCCGCGGCATGCCCGTCGCGTCGCTGATCCGCTCGATGAAGTACTCGACGAGTTCCGGGATATCCTCGCGCCGCTCGGAGAGGCCCGGCACGTTGACCGGCACCACGTTCAGGCGGTGGAACAAGTCATCGCGGAAGCGTCCGGCCGCGATCTCTTCGCGCAGGTCGCGGGAGGTCGAGGAGACCACGCGCACGTCGACGTGGACGTCGCTGTCGCCGCCGACACGTCGGAAGCTTTGATCGACCAGCACCCGCAGGATCCGCCCCTGCGTTTCGCGCGGCATATCGGCCACCTCGTCGAGGTAGAGGGTGCCTGCGTGGGCGCGTTCGAAGACCCCGACCTTGGCCGTGCGGCCATCGTCGCCCTCCTGGCCGAACAGTTCGACGTCCATACGTTCGGGCGTCATGCCCGCGGCGCTGATCGGCACGAACTCATTGCGAGCGCGGCCGGACGCGCTGTGGATCAGGCGCGCCACGGTCTCCTTGCCCGAGCCTGGGGGGCCGGAGATCAGCACCCGGCTGTTGGCGCCCGCCAGCTTGACGATCATCTGGCGCAGCTGTTGGGCCGGCATCGACTTGCCGGTCATCCCCTCGGGCGTGATCGCCTGGGTGCGCAGGCGTCGGTTCTCGCGGCGCAGGTTGGCCGCCTCCAAGGCGCGTTCGACGACGAGCAGCAACCGATCGGACTTGAAGGGCTTCTCCAGGAACTCGTAGGCCCCGCGCTTGATCGCGCTGACCGCGGTTTCGATGTTGCCGTGGCCGGATATCATGATCACCGGCAGGTCACCGTCGAGCTTCTTGACCAGGTCCAGAAGTTCGAGGCCGTCCATTCCGCCGCCGGCCATCCAGATGTCGAGGATGAGCAGCGCAGGCTTGCGGGCTCGGACGGCGGCCAAGGCCGACTCCGAATCGTTGGCCGTGCGCACGGCATAGCCCTCGTCGGCGAGGATCCCGGCGACCAGTTCGCGGATGTCCGCCTCGTCGTCGACCACCAAAACGTCAGACGCCATCATGCAGTCCTCTAAGCCGTCACTGTTTCGGATTTCGGCGCAGGCCGAGCGCGCGCCGAGGGTGGAAGGCGAAGGATCGCCAGCGCCCCTGGGCCCTCGCGGGCGTCGGTGAGCTCCAGTTCGCCGCCGTGGTCTTCCAGGATGCGCTTGACGATAGCCAAGCCGAGGCCGGTGCCCTTCTCGCGGGTCGTCACGTAGGGCTCGGTCAGCCGGTCGCGATCCTTGGCGGGCAGACCTATGCCATTGTCTTCGACCTCGAACGCAACGCCCGCATCATCTGACACCAGGCGCGCCCGGATCCGGCCTTTGGCCTTGGAAGAGCGGCGCGCGCTTACCGCCTCGGCGGCGTTCTTGAGAACGTTGGTGAGGGCCTGGCCCAGCATCCGCTCGTCGGCAAGCAGCCGCACCTCCGGTATGGGCTCCTCGAGCTCGACGTCGATGTCCGGGCTCGCCACGCGCTGGGCGAAGACGGCCGCTCGCAGCAGCTCGGAGGCGTCCTGCTCGGCGAACTTGGGCGCCGGCATGCGGGCGAAGGCGGAGAATTCGTCGACCATCCGGCCGATGTCGCCCACCTGGCGCACGATGGTGTCGGTGCAGCGGTCGAAGGTCTCCAGCTCGGAGGCCGCGATATCGTTGCGGTACTTCTTCCGCAGGCGTTCGGCCGACAGCTGGATCGGAGTCAGCGGGTTCTTGATCTCGTGGGCGATCCGGCGCGCGACATCGCGCCAGGCGGCGTTGCGCTGGGCCGTGACCAAACGGGTGATGTCGTCGAAGGTCAGCACCTGGCCGTCCTCGATACGGCTGGCCCGCACGCGCAGGCGCCGGGTCTCGCGACCGCGGACGATGTCGACTTCCTCCTCGGCCTCGGCGCCCCGGCCGGCCTGGGCGGCGATGGCGGCGATCTCCGGCGCGATCTCAGAGAGCCTGCGGCCATGCGCCTGGGCGGCGGCCAGGCCCAGCAGCACCTCGGCCTGGCGATTGACGGCTGAGATGTGGCCGTTGGCATCGAGGCCGATCACGCCCGCGCTGACCTCGGCCAGCACCGTCTCGATGAATTGCCGCCGTCGCTCGGCTTCTTCGTGAGCCGTGCGGATCGCCTCCTGTTGGGCCTGCAGATCGTGCGTCATGCTGTTGAAGGCGCGAGACAGGACGGCGATTTCCTCGGGGTCGCTGTCGGCGTCCACGCGGGCGCTGAGATCGCCGCCGGCCACCTTGCCCGCCGCCTGCACCAGCCGCGCTACCGGCGCCGAGATGGCGTTCGCGGCGCCCAGCCCCAGCCACACGGCGCCGACCAGCACCAGCAGGGCCGTCTCGGCATAGCTGAGCGCGAAGATGGTCTGGATCTTCTCTCGGTTCTGAGCGGCGTCGCGATAGGCGACCAGGCCCGCTTCGGCTTCGAACAGGTGGCTGACAATCCCCTTCTCCACCGGCCGCACCACGTAGAGGTAGGTGTCCGAATAGCCCCGCAGCTTGTAGACCGAGCGCATGACGTCGCCGCAGTTGGCGTTGCAGACCCAGATCGCCCCGTCATCGGCCGCCTTGAAGCTGGTGGGCGGCGGCATCACGAACGCCGGCGCGTCGGTAGCCTCCCCGCGCGCCAGCACCCGTCCGTCCCGATCGATCAGGTAGCCCGCGGAAAAGCCGTGGAAGTTGGCGAGCTGCCCCAGGAAGTGGTTGAAGGTGATCGGGCTCGCCTGCAGCATCGGCGCCGCGCGATTGAGGTCGCCGCCCATCGGGATCATGTGGTCGTGGATGTAGTTGCTCTGCTCCTCGACATAGGAGCGAGCGACGGTGGCCGAGTTCTCGACGACGGCCTGCACCCGCTGGCTGAACCAGTTGTCGACGCCGCGGTTGACCAGCACGCCGTAGAACAGCGCAACCACCACGGCCGGCGCCACGGCGGCCATCGCGAAGAGCATGACGAATCGCACCTGCAGCCGCGCGCCGGCGTCTCGCCCACGGGCCTCGAGCAGCACTGCGAACCGTAGGAAGACCACCAGCGTCAGGGCCAGGATCAGGACCAGGTTGAAGCCGAGGACCGTCAGAATCAGCTTGCTTGCCGGGCCCAGCGGCCCAGTGGAGGGCGGCGAGGCCGCCAGCAGAATCGCGACGCCGGTGAGCAGGGCGGCCAGGCCGTAGCCGCAGCCCAGTACAACTCGGGACTGCAGGGCGCGCCAGATCCGCCCCGCTCCGGCGGCAGCCAGCCACTCTCGTACCGAAAAAGCCATTGGTGGGAGCCTAAGCGACTGTGCCCCGAACTCAACAGCATTGTTGCAAGGATGCGTCAGGTAACCGCATCATGCGTAGAGTTGCCCTAGCGCCGGCCCCGCTGCATCTCGACGCCCAGGTCGGAAATCTTCTTCCGCAGGGTATTGCGGTTCAGGCCCAGGATCTCGGCCGCGCGGACCTGGTTGCCGCGAGTCGCTGAGAGCGTGAGTTGGATCAGCGGCCGCTCGACCTCCTCCAGCACGCGGTCATAGAGGCCGGCGGGCGGCAGTCCGTCAGGCTGGTCGGCAAAGTAGCTCGAGAGTTTGCGTTCGACGATCTGGGCGAGCGTCGTCGGTCCCTCTTCACCTGGGGCGGCCGGCTGTTGATCGGCGAGCTCGCGCTCGACGATTCGGGCGGTGATCAGGTCCTCGCCATAGAGCGCGCAGATCCGACGGATCAGGTTCTCCAGCTCACGGACGTTGCCCGGCCACAGGTGCTGCTTGAGCCGATCGAGCGCTGCGGCATCGATCGTCTTCGACGGCAGGCCCTCGCGATTGGCCCGCAATAGGAAGGCGCGCGCGAGGTCCGGGATGTCGTCAGTCCGATCGCGCAGCGGCGGCAGTCGCAGCGGCGCCACGTTCAGGCGGAAGAACAGGTCTTCGCGGAACAGCCCCTCGCGGATCAGGCTGCGCAGGTCGCGATTGGTGGCCGCGATGATCCGCACATTCGGCCGCCGGTTGGTCTTGGGGTTGAGCGCCGGCTCGGAACCGTCGATGACCCGCAGCAGCCGGGTCTGGGCGTCCAACGGCATATCGCCGATCTCGTCGAGGAAGAGCGTTCCGCCATCCGCGTCGATCAGCTTGCCGCAGTCGCCGTCCTCCTTGCCGAACAGCTCCGCCTCGACCCGCTCACGCGGCACTGCCGCGAGGTTGATGGTGACGAACTTGCCGTCCCGGCGGCGGCCCATGTCGTGCAGGGCGCGGGCCACCAGTTCCTTGCCGGATCCCGACTCCCCGGTGATCAGCACGGTCAGGTCGGCGCCGACGAGGCGGGCGATCGTGCGGTAGACCTCTTGCATGGGACCGGAGCGGCCGATCAGCGGCAGCCGATCGTCGCGCACGGCGCGGGCCTGGGCGCGGGCGGCCTCTGGATCGGCGGGACGCGATAGGGCACGGCGAGCCGCGGCGGTCATGTCGTCGAGGTCGAAGGGCTTCGGGATGTAGTCGAACGCGCCGACCTCCGCGGCGTTCACCGCGGTGATCAGGTTGTTCTGCGCGCTCATCACGATGACTGGCAGCTTCGGTCGCTCTTTCTTGATGCGGGGCAGGACATCAAACACGTTCTCGTCGGGCATAACGACGTCGGTGATGACGAGGTCGCCCTCCCCTTCGGACACCCATTTCAGGAGCGTGGCGGCGTTTCCCGTGGCCCGGACCTGGTAGCCCAGGCGTGAGAAGGCCTGGGAAAGCACGAGGCGGATCGAGGCGTCGTCGTCGGCGATCAGGATCTTCTTACTGGCGGCGTTCATGCCGGGACGTCCTCCTCGGAAGCGATGGGCAAAAGCACTCGGAAGACCGTCCGTCCGGGTTCGGATTCGAAATCGAGCAGGCCCCCGTGCGCGGCCACCAGCTTGCTAACCAGGGCCAGGCCCAGGCCCGCGCCGTTCGCCTTGGAGGTGACGAAGGGCTGGAAGAGGTGCTCACGCAGGTGGGCCGGCACGCCGGGGCCGTTGTCCATGACCCGGACTTCGAGGGGTGCGCCGCGGAGCGCCTGGCCCTTGGCTGCGCGCACACGGACGCCGTGACGGTAGGCGGTATAGACCCCGATCTCGCCGCGGCCGTCGCCGCGCGAATGGGCGGCCTCGGCGGCGTTCTTCACGAGGTTCAGGAAGATCTGGATCAATTGATCTTCGTCGCCCAG
>DASXKT010000147.1:0-13964 GCA_036496685.1 Phenylobacterium sp. | reverse complement strand
GTCCGTGCTGGTAGTGCGCCAGCGCCGGCGTCACGGCGTGGTGCTGGGCGACGCCGCCGTCCCTGAACTCACCCAGGCCATTCGGGCGTTCGGCAACGCCACGGAATATGTCCCTGCCGGACTGGTGGCGCTCGCCGTCTTGGCGATGGTCGGCGCGCCGCCGATGCTGGTGCATCTCACAGGCCTCTTCCTGCTGGTCGGTCGCGTCTCGCACGCCGTTGGGCTGTCGCGCAGCGGCGGCGCTTCGGTCCTGCGTTCGGCCGGCGTCATCCTGACCTGGCTCGCCTACATCGTGGGCGCGGTGACGCTGATCTTCTACGCGATCCCTTAGAGCCCATCGGGTTGTCGCGAGGCTTCCGCTCGGCCATATGGCCGGGATGGACGAAAACCTGCTGAACGACCTGGTGGCCCAAGCTCTGGCCGCCGGCGCAGACGCCGCCGAGGCCGTGGGCGCTGAACGCCGCGCCCTTTCGATCACCGTGCGCCTTGGTGAGCTGGAAGAAGTCGAGCGCGAGGAGTCCCGCGATCTGGGCCTGCGCGTCTTTGTCGGCCGCCGCCAGGCCAGCGTCTCCGGCTCCGATGTCAGCGCAGAGGCCCGCGCCAAGCTGGTGGCCCGCTGCGTCGCCATGGCGAAGCTCGCGCCCGAGGATCCCTACGCCGGCCTCGCCGATCCCGAGCGGCTGGCGCGCGGCCCCTTGCGCGACCTCGACCTCTACGACCCGGCCGAACCCGACCCCGAGGCGCTGGAGGCCAAGGCCCGCGCCGCCGAGGACGCCGCCCGCGCGGTGCCCAAGGTGACCAACTCCGATGGCGCGTCGGCCTCCTGGTCCGCGAACCAGTGGCGGATGGTGACCAGCGCGGGGTTTTCCGGCCTGCATAGCGCCTCGGCCTTCTCGCTGGGCGCGTCGGCCATCGCCGGCGACGAGGGCGGCATGGAGACCGGCTATGAGGGCCGATCGGTCCGCTGGCAGTCGGACCTGCCGCAAGCCGACGCCATCGGCGCCGAAGCCGGACGCCGCGCGGCCGGTCGGCTCGGGGCTCGCAAGATCGCCTCGACGACCGCGCCGGTGATCTTCGAGAACCGGCTGGCGGTTTCGTTGTTGAGCCCGCTGATAGGGGCGATCTCCGGCCCCTCGATCGCGCGCGGCACCTCGTTCCTGAAGGACAAGCTCGGCCAGCCGGTGTTCGCCAAGGGCATTGCGATCACAGACGACCCGCACCGCCTGCGCGGCCTCGGCTCCTCGCCCTTTGACGATGAGGGCGTGGCGAACGCCCCGCTCAGCCTGATCGATGACGGGGCGCTGACCACCTGGCTGTTGAACACCTCGTCGGCGCGCCAACTCGAGCTGACGACCACCGGCCATGCTTCGCGGGGCCTAGCCGGGCCGCCAGGGGTCTCCACCTCGAACCTGACGTTGCAGCCGGGCGCACGGTCCCAGGCCGAGCTCATGCGCGACGCCGGCGCCGGCCTCCTCGTGACCTCAATGTTCGGGCCGTCGCTGAACGGCAACACAGGCGACTGGTCGGTCGGCTGCTCCGGTTTCTGGTTCGACGGTGGCGAGATCGCCTATCCGGTCAACGAGATCACCGTGGCCGGCAATCTGATCGACATCTACGGACGCCTCGTTCCAGGCTCGGACCTGGAGATCCGCGGCTCGTCCAACGCACCATCGATCCTGGTCGACGCGCTGGCCATCGCCGGACTCTAGAACTTATTGATCCTGAGGCGGCGGAGGCCTATCGCACCGCCGAGCAGATCGTTTCACCCGATACGGACCGGCCATGCCTGACAGACAGCTCCTCCACCTGGTGATCGGCGGCGAATTAAGGAGCCTGGATGGGCCCGCCGAGTTCAAGGACCTCAAGGCAGTGGACCTGGTCGGGGCCTATCCGGACTATCAGCAGGCGCTGACTGCCTGGCGCGGCAAGGCCCAGTCGACAGTCGACAACGCCCACATGCGCTACTTCATCATCCACGCCCACAAGCTGCTCGATCCCGAGTCCGACCACTCGCACGAACACTAGGATCCGAGCGGTCTATTCCCGGCGCAGCAGCTTTTCGGTGAGCACTGAGCCCAGCATGCCGGCGCGGAAGTCGGCCTTCATGCCGGCCGGATCGTACATCGGGCTCTCGACCCATTCCAGGAACGACATGCCGGCCGGCTCGCCCTCTGCGAGGTAGCGCTCGAAAACGTAATCGAGGACGCCGGTCTTGCCCTGCTTGACGTGCAGGTAGCGCAGGCTGAGCTGGTCCATCGCCTCGCGGATCGTCTTGCCCTGCCGAAAGTGCATGTAGAAGACGCTCATGATCCCAGCCCGGTCCGCGCCCGACTTGCAGTGGATCAAGGCCGGATAGGCTATCGTCTCGTAGAGGCGCTTTGCGCCCAGCACCCGCTCGCGGCTCGGGACCTCGCGCGAGGTGATGGTGAAGTCGACCATCTCCAGGCCAAGTCGCTCGCACGCGTCCTTTTCCAGAGCATGGAAACTGGCGTCGAACCCACCGCGCAAGTTGACGATGGTCTTGATCCCACGGTCCTTCCAGCCAGTCAGCTGGTGGGGCCAGGGCTGGTTGGTGCGGACCAGTTCGTCGGAGATCCAGTGCGCGTTCTGGAACCCGAGCCTCAGATACGCGTGGTCGTTCCAGAGGTAATCGGCATAGGTCTTCAGCCGCCCGGCGGGGGTGGCGAGATCAAAGTCGTTGGGGACGGACGCACCGGTCATGGCCCGCCTTACCTAGGGCGTGAGGCCCATGGAGGGAAGCCGGCGCGTGGTCGCGGGGCCCGAGTTGAGGGTCGGACGCCTCGGCGTCGTCCTAACAGTTGGACCGCGGCGTCCGCGGCCCTGCATTGCTGTTGGGTTTTTGCTTCGTGGCACGCCTTAACTGGCAGGTCGTCGAATGCGCTCCGCGGGTCAGCGAGCCGTTCGACCACATCTTCATTGATCAGGCCCTGGAGCCTGGCGGTGAAGCCGAGATCGAGCGCGACTATCCGGGTATCCGCAGCTCCGGCTCGTTCTCGCTGGCCGATGCTCGGCCCGGCGGGGCGGTGATGGAGCTGGTCGAAGACCTGAAGTCCGAACGGCTGCGGTGCTGCTGCGAGCGGACGTTTGGCGTCGAACTCGCCGGCCTCCCGGCGATGGTGACGCTGCGCGGGCAGTGCGCCGCGCGCGACGGCAAGGTCCACACCGACTCCCGCTCGAAGGTCCTGTCGCTGCTGCTCTACCTAAACGCCGGCTGGACATCTGCCGAGGGCCAACTCCGATTGTTGCGGGGCCCGGACGACCTAGATTCGCCGGTGGTGGAGGTCCCCGCGCATATGGGCGCGCTGGTGGCCTTCCTGCGGACCGACAATTCCTGGCATGGGCATACGCGCTATGTGGGCCAGCGCCGGGTGATGCAGCTGAACTATCTTCGCTCGGAGCGAGCGTCGCTGTTCAGCAGCCTGCGCCACCGGGCCTCCGCGCTGACCAAGCGCCGTGAAGCGGCCTGAAGGCGACGGCGCAGGGGCCCGGCCGACGGTCTGGTTCATGACCACCGGCGAGCCAGGAAGCCGCCAGCAGGCGCGCGGGCTCGCCGAAGCGATCTCTCCCACGCCGCGAGAGGTGCAGGTTCGGGTCAATCAGTTGCGAACGCTCATTTCGCCTGCCCTGCTCGGCGGGAGCCTGATCGGCGTCTCGGAGGCCGGCGGCCGCCTGGCCCCACCTTGGCCGGATGTCCTGATCAGCTGCGGCCGACGCAGCGCGCTGGCCTCCCTGGCCATCGCCCGCCGCAACCCCGCCCCGATGATCACGGTGCATATCCAGCCCCCACCATCGCCTCAGGCCTTCGACCTCGTCGTAACCCTGCCGCACGATCGGCTGCGGGGCGCCAATGTGCTGCGGTTAAACACGGCGCTGCATACGATGCGCCCGGAGACGCTGCGCGCCGCGGCCGACGCGAGAGACGCCCGGTTCGCGGGGCTTCCGCGTCCTTGGATCGGGGTCCTGTTGGGAGGTTCCAGGCGTCGTGCGCCGTTCACGCGCGGCCAAGCCGAGCAGCTCGCCGACGCTCTGGAGGCGCGACGCCGCAGCCTTGGGGGCTCGATCCTGATCACGCCGTCGCGCCGCTCGCCGGCCGAGGCGATGGCCGTGTTGCGGGATCGCTTCGCGCAGCATCCGGCAACCTTCCTCTGGGATGGCCGACCGCCGAACCCCTATCTGCCGCTCCTGGCCCTGTCGGACGAGCTGGTGGTCACCGGCGACAGCATCTCGATGATTTCCGAGGCTTTGGCGACCACGGCGACGGTGTGGGTGTTCACCGTGGAGGCCGGGCCGCGACACAATCGGTTCGTCGCCCATCTCGCCGGCCAGGGCCTGCTCGCCACGTTGGGAGACCGGCGCCCGCCAGTCCACCGCTCGGTCGGAGTGGACGCCATGCCCATCGCCGCTGAGGCTGTGCGGGGGCTGATGCACGTCAAGTTGAGCACTGCTGCGTCCTGAGGGCGTGACGCCCCGCCTGCTTGACTTCAACTCCGCATCGGACGACCCCAGGCCTCATGAGCGAGCGAGCGCCCCCGCCCGAGCTGTCTGCACGCGCCCTGATCTCGCGGGTCGCCAGGGTCTATCTGGCGCCGCGATGGAAGGGCTGTGTCACAGCTATCTTCGCGGCCGTCGCCGTAGCCTATGCCACGAGCATGCTCGTGCAGGTCGTGGAGCCGGCGACCAATGACCTCCTGGTCTTCCACAAGCCTCACGCCATCATCCGCTGGCCGCTCTACATCGTCGCCTACGCCGTACTCCGGGCCGTCGCGGCGGTGGTCCAGGCGGCCATGGTGAACCGCATCGGCAACGGTGTTGTCGGTGACGTGCAGATCCAGCTGTTCGGCAAGCTGATGCGTGCCGACCTCGCGCGACTGCGGAGCCAGCACACCGGGTCCTACGTGTCCTCGGTGCTCTACGACGCCGGCCTGATCCGCGAGGCGGCGACGTCGGGCATCGTCAACTACACCCAGAACCTGCTGCAGGTGATCGGCGCCATCGTCATGATGATCGGCAACGACCTGGTGCTCTCTCTGGCGGTGATCTTCGCCGCGCCGGGCGCCAGCTTGATCATGCGCCGCTTCTCCAAACGCACCCGGAAGGCCGCGCGTGGCGCCATGGCGGAAACGTCCGCCCTGTCGACGGCGATCATGGAGAGCCTGGACGGCGTGCGGGTCGTGAAGATCGAGAACCGCGAAAGCTACGAAGAGAACCGCGTGGCCGAAGTGGTGTCGCGGCGACAGGCGCACCTGGTGAAGGGGTCAAACGCGCGGTCCTTCGCTGCGCCGGCCACCGAGCTGTTGATGACCCTGATCACGGCGATGGTCTTCGCCTACGCAGGCTGGCGCTCGCTCCACGGGCATATGACGCCGGGCGCCTTCACCTCTTTCGTCCTGGCGCTGGGGGTTGCCTCCCAGTCCCTACGCCAGCTGGCCAATCTGCAGTCCGTGTTCGCCGAAGGCATGGCGGCGGCGCGCCGGCTGTTTGCTGCGCTGGATGTGGAGCCCGAGGTGCGCGAGCAGGCCGGCGCGCCGGAGCTGCCCTCGGGCCGCGGCGACATCGCTTTCGAGCATGTGGGCTTTGCCTATGACGACGGCGGCCCGACACTGACCGACGTCAGCTTTGAGGTGAAGCGCGGCGAGACCGTGGCCCTAGTCGGCCCGTCCGGAGGCGGCAAGACGACCATCCTCAACCTGATCCCCCGCTTCTATGACGCGACCGAGGGTCGAGTCACGATCGACGGCCACGACGTGCGTTCGGTGACCATGACATCACTGCGCGATCGGATCGCCCTCGTTACCCAGGAACCCTTCCTGTTCGACGACACCATTCGCGCCAACATCGCCTACGCCCGACCGGACGCCTCACAGGCGGAGATCGAGCAGGCGGCGCGCGAGGCCGCCGCGCATGACTTCATCGTGTCCCTGCCGCAGGGCTACGAGACCCAGGTCGGAGAAGCCGGCGCGCGGCTGTCCGGCGGCCAGCGCCAACGGATCGCCATCGCCCGCGCCTTCCTGAAGGACGCGCCGATCCTGCTGCTGGACGAAGCCACCAGCGCGCTCGACACCGAAAGCGAAGCGCAGGTGCAGGCGGCGTTGAGTCGACTGATGGCCGGGCGGGCCACGATCCTGATCGCGCACCGGCTCTCCACCGTGCGCGGGGCCGACCGCATTTACGTCATCGACAAGGGCCGCATCGTCGAGACTGGCAACCACCAGAGCCTGGTGCGCAAGCGCGGCCTCTATGCGCGCCTGGCCGCCAGTCAACATCTCGACGCTTCCGGCGACGCTTCGGGCAAGGCGGAGACGGCGGCTTGAAGAAGCTGCTGCGCAGTGACGCGGTGCAGGCGTTCCTCGGGTGGCTGCTTGGGGTCTACATTCGGGTGATCCTGGCCACCGTGCGCTGGCGCCACGAGAACCTTGAGTGCGTCGAGCCGGTGCTGGCCGGAGAGGCCGGCGCGGTCGCCCTCTTCTGGCACGGCCGCATCCCGCTCTGTCTCGCCACGGCGCCTCAGTGGTGGCGCAAGCGCACCAAGGCGCTGATCTCGCCCTCAGCGGACGGGGAGTTCATCGCCCAGGCCCTGGCCATGGCTGGGTTCCCCGCGATCCGCATCTCCACCGCCAAGCCGGGCGATACGGCGAAGGCGCGCCAGGCGGTGGTGGCGTTCCGCGAGGCGGTCACCCACGTTGCGGAGGGCGGCGCCCTGGTGGTGACGCCCGACGGCCCGCGCGGCCCCAACGAGGTGATCGCCGCCGGCTCCCTACAGATCGCCCGCCGTTCGAAGCAGCCGGTCTTCCTGATGGGCATCGCAGCCAACCCGGCCATGCAGTTCGACACCTGGGACAAGGTGATGTTCGCAAGCCCGTTCGGCCGCGGCGCGGTGATCTGGGAAGGCCCGCTCTACGTCCCCCCGGACGCCGATGAAGCCGCGATCGCCGCCCTGATCGGCGACTGGTCGGAGAGGCTTTCGGCGGTCACCCGTCGCGCCGAGGCCCTGGTCGGCCGTACGCCGCATTGATCCGGCCGGCGGGCGGTGAGACATAGGCGCAGCATGTCTCACGCGCACCAAGACCACGATCAGCACGACCACGGCTCGCACGGGCACGATCACGGCCATGCGCATAGCCATGGGCATGGGCATAGCCATGGCCACCACCATCACGCGCCAGTGGACATGGGCAGGGCCTTCGCCATCGGCGTCGGGCTGAACACTCTCTTCGTGGCCGTCGAGGTCGCCGCGGGGTTCTGGGCCAACTCCATGGCGCTGCTGGCCGACGCCGGCCACAACCTTTCCGACGTGCTGGCCCTGCTGCTGGCCTGGGGAGCGACGATCCTGGCCAAGCGAGCGCCCACCGCCCGGCGGACCTACGGCCTGCGCAAGGGTACGATCCTCGCCTCCCTCGCCAATGCGGTGTTCCTGCTGCTGGCGATCGGGGCAATCGTTTCGGAGTCGATCCAAAGGTTGGGAGAGCCTCACGCCGTCGCCACCAGGACGGTGATGCTGACCGCGGCGCTTGGGGTGCTCATCAACACCGCCACGGCCTTGCTCTTTCTGCGTGGCAGCAAGGGCGACCTGAACGTGCGCGGCGCCTTCCTGCACATGGCGAGCGATGCGGCGATTTCGGTCGCGGTGGTGATTGGGGCAGGTGTCATCGCCCTGACCGGCCTCCAGTGGATCGACCCGGCGCTCAGCCTGGCCATCGCCGTCGTCATCGTCATCGGCACCTGGGGCCTGCTGCGCGACTCAGTGAACCTGGCGCTAGACGCCGCGCCCCGCGGGATCGACGTCGCCGAGGTGCGCGCCTGGCTGGCCGCCCTGCCGGGCGTCGAGGAGATCCATGACTTGCACATCTGGGCCATGAGCACGACGGAGACGGCGCTCACCGCCCACGTCATCAGACCGGCGAACGACGACGGCGACAGCTTCCTGCACAGCGCCTGTGAGGGGCTGGCCCACCGGTTCAACATCGGCCACGCGACCCTGCAGGTGGAAACCGACGCCGACACCGCCTGTCGGCTCGCGCCCGCAGGGGTGGTGTGAGCCGAGCCCCGCGCACCTTGCCGCTGGCGCTCTACGCTGCGGCGACCGGCCTCCTCGAGCCGCTGGCGCCTGCCCTGCTCCGCCGACGCGCGCGCGACGGCAAGGAAGACGCCGGCCGGACCGGGGAACGCCTCGGACGCCCGGTCGTGAGCAGACCTGCGGGGGGCCTCGTCTGGCTGCATGGGGTGAGCGTGGGCGAAAGCCTTTCGCTGCTGCCGCTGATCGAGGCCCTGCGGACAAGGCATCCCGACCTTGGCCTGCTGGTGACCTCCGGCACCGTCACGTCCGCCGATGTGCTGGCGAAGCGGCTGCCGAAGGGCGTGATCCACCAATTCGCGCCGATCGACGCACCGGGCGCGGTGGCGCGGTTCCTGGACTACTGGCGGCCGACGGCCGCGCTCCTGGTAGAGAGCGAGCTGTGGCCCAACCTGATCCTGGCCGCCAAGGACCGCGGGGTGCGGCTTGCCCTTGTCTCGGCGCGGATGACCGAAAAGAG
The DNA here is from genome assembly GCA_036496685.1 of Phenylobacterium sp. Taxonomy (GTDB): domain Bacteria; phylum Pseudomonadota; class Alphaproteobacteria; order Caulobacterales; family Caulobacteraceae; genus Phenylobacterium. The sequence continues at coordinate 5,412 of DASXKT010000147.1, read as the reverse complement.
CGCCGAGGGCTGGAGTCGGGCTCCCGCCACGGCCAGCGCGCTGCTGAAGGCCTTCGACCTCGTGCTGCCGCAGGACGCCGTGACCGAGGGTCGGCTGGCCCGCCTGGGCGCGCTTGTGGGGCCGCACCTCAATCTCAAGCTGGTCGGTGACGCCCCGCCGGTGGACGAGGCCCTGGCGGCAACGCTGAAGGCCGGCGCTGGCGCGCGCAAGATCGTGCTGGCAGCCAGCACCCACATGGGCGAGGAAAGCCTGATCGCGGAGGCCTTCCAGGCCGCGACGCGCGATGGGCCGCCGGCGATCCTGATCGTCGCCCCACGCCATCCTGACCGCGGGCCGCAAGTCGCAGCCGACCTTCAGCGCCTAGGCTTCACCGTCGCGCGCCGCGCAGCAGGCGAGCCGCTGGAGCCGAAGACCACCGCCTACGTGATCGACACCCTTGGCGAGCTCGGCGCCGCCTACACGACGGCCGACGCGGTGGTGATGGGTGGTAGTTTCGTGGAGGGGGTTGGCGGGCACAATCCCCTGGAGGCCGCCCGCCTCGAGGCGGCCATCGTCACAGGACCGCACGTCTTCAATGCGCACGACATCTACGCTGCAATGTTCGCTGAGACTGCCGCGATCGAGGCCGTCGACACCGCGGCCCTCGCCCACCACCTTCGTGGCCTGCTAGGCAATCCCGCGATCGCCCGGCGCATCGGCGAAGCCGCTGCGGACTATGCGGGGCGCCAGGGCGCGGCGCTGGAGGCCGCGCTGACGCTCATCGAACCCCTGCTGCCCGCATGAAGCTCTCGACGCCCCGCTGGTGGTATGTGCGCGAGGCGAGCGCCCGGCGCGGCGGGATGCCGACGACACGCGCTTTCCTGACGCCGTTCTCCTGGATCTGGGCGGCTGTCACCGCCCGGCGCATCGCCCGGACGCAGCCGTTCGATCCCGGAGTTCCGGTGATCTGTGTCGGCAACCTGACCACGGGCGGCGCGGGGAAGACGCCGGTGGTGCGCGCGGTGGCCGAACGTCTCGCAGCGCGGGGCCGAGCCGTTCACCTGCTGTCGCGCGGCTATGGCGGGCGCCTGGAAGGTCCCGTCCGGGTCGATCCGGCCCGCCACGCCAGCGGCGACGTCGGCGACGAGCCCCTGATGCTCGCTCGCGACTTTCCTGTCTGGGTAGCGAGGGACCGGGCCGCAGGCGCCAAAGCCGCCGCCGCCGCCGGCGCGGAGGTGATCATCATGGACGACGGCCACCAGAATCCCTCCGTTCTGAAGGCGCTTTCCATCGTCGTCGTCGACGGCGAGACCCGCGGCGAGGAATGGCCGTTCGGGGATGGACGGGTGTTCCCTGCCGGCCCGATGCGCGAACCGCTCGATGTGGGCCTGGCGCGAGCCGGCGCGGTGCTGATCCTGCTGCCCGCCGACCTCCCCGCCGCCGAGCCGGAGCTTCTGGACCAACTCAAAGGCCCGCCCCTCGTGCTCGCTCATCTTCGGCCGGCCGCCGCGCCGCCAGCTGGGCCGCAGGTGGGTTTCGCGGGCATAGGTAAGCCCTGGAAGGTCGAGCGCGCGCTCAAGGCGGCGGGCTGCGAACTCGCCGACTTCGCGGACTTCGCCGATCACGCATCCTATGACGAGGCGACGCTGCGCCGCCTCGCCGACCGCGCGCAGCTATTCGGCGCCGGCCTGGTCACCACCGAAAAAGATTGGGTCCGCCTGCCGCCGGCCTGGCAGCCGCGCGTCACGCCCTGGCCGGTGCGAGCCGAATTCGACGACTCGACGGCGCTCGACGGCTTGCTAGAGACGATAGGTCTTTAGGCGACAGCGCCCGCCTTCTCAGCGAACCGCCAGCTCGCCTGGGCGAGCGAGATCACTCGGTCGGCCTGCTGGGCCGCGTGCGGGCTGTTGGCGGTGCCGTCACGCACCCGCCCGACGATACCCTGCAGAATGCCGGCCAGCCGGAAGGCGTTGTAGCTGAAGAACCAGTCCAGGTCGTGTAGCCCGCTGCGACCGGTCAGGCTGCAGTAGTAATCCACCGTCTCTTGCATCGTCGGAAGGCCGTGGGCCTTAGGATCGGCGATCGTCGATATCGACCCGTTGACCCAGTTCATCAGCAGGTAGGTGAAGTCGGCAAGCGGCTCACCGAGCGTAGAGAGCTCCCAGTCGAGCACGGCGATGACCCGCGGCTCGGTCGGATGGAAGATCATGTTGTCGAGTCGGTAGTCGCCGTGCACGACCGAGGTCCGCTCCTGGGCCGGCAGCGTCTTCGGCAGCCACTCGATCAGCCGCTCCATTTCCGGGATCAGCTGGGTCTCGGAGGCCTTGTACTGCTTGGTCCAGCGATCGACCTGGCGGCCCATGTAGTTGCCGGGCTTGCCGTAATCGCCAAGGCCGATGGCCTCGTAGTCCGTGTTGTGGAGCTCGGCGAGGGTCTTGATCTTGTCCATGAAGATCGCGTGCCGCTCGGCCGGCTCATATTGCGGCAGGGTCTGGTCCCAGAGGATCCGGCCCTCGACCATGTCCATGATGTAGAACCATGTGCCGATGACCCCGTCGTCGGTGCAGAGGCCGTAGGTCTTGGCCACCGGGAAGCCGGTGCCGCCCAGGGCGGTGATCACTTTGTATTCGCGGTCCACCGCGTGCGCCGACGGCAACAGCTTGCCCGGCGGCTTCCGGCGCAGGACGTACTTCTTGCCCGGCGTGATCAGCTGATAGGTCGGGTTGGACTGCCCGCCCTTGAACTGGCGCACCTCCAGCGGGCCGGCGTAGCCGGAGACGTTGGCGGTCATCCACCGGGCCAGCGCCGCCTCATCGAACTTGTGGGACTCCGCGACGGCTTTGGTGCCGGTGTTGAGCTGCTCGCGCTCCTGCTCGGCGGCGTCGGCCATGGCGATCCCTCGTACAGTTGTTTAAGCCCTTTTACCGGGGCGGCCGCCTCCGGAGCAAGGCGCTCAGCGCCCCAGCGCGCGCCAGCCGATGTCGGTGCGGTGGAAGCCCTGGGGCCAGTCGATCAGGGCAACCGCGCCATAGGCCCGCTCGCGCGCCTGACCCAGGTCCTCGCCGGTCGCGCAGACGTTCAGCGCTCGCCCGGCGCCGGCGAGGATCTCGCCGTTCGGGCCCGCCGACGTGCCGGCATGGAAGACCACCACGCCGGGGCCGAACTCACCGTCGAGGCCGTGGATGACGCTGCCGGCGTTGGCAGGTCCAGGATAGCCTTCGGTGGCCAGCACGACGCAGACAGCGTCGTCATCGCGCCACCTAGGCTCCGGCATCTCGTGCAGGCGGCCCGTCGCGCAGGCCACCAGGTAGGGCACGAGGTCGCTCTCTAGGCGTAGCATCAGCACCTGGCATTCGGGGTCGCCGAAGCGGGCGTTGAACTCGACGAGCTTGGGCCCGTGGCGCGTCGACATCAGCTCGACGAACAGCACGCCTCGATAGGGCGCGCCGTCCGCGGCGATGCCCTTGAACGCCGGCTCGACCAGCCGCGTGCGCACCTGCTCGACGAGGTCGTAATTGAAGACCGGGGCCGGCGAATAGGTCCCCATGCCGCCGGTATTGGGCCCTTCGTCGCCGTCGAAGGCGCGCTTGTGGTCCTGGGCCCAGCCGAACAGCATAGAGGTCTTGCCGTCGCAGAGGGCGAACAGCGAGCCGATCTCGCCCTCGAGGAATTCCTCGATCACCACCCGCGCGCCGGCCGCGCCAAAAGCGCCGCCGAACGTGTCGTCGATGGCCGCCTCGGCCGCGGCGCGGTCCTGGGCGATGACCACGCCCTTGCCGGCCGCGAGTCCGTCGGCCTTGACCACATAGGGCGGCTCGAAGTGCGCCAGCGCCGCCTTGGCCGCCGTCGCGTCGTCGCAAATCCGATAGCCCGATGTCGGCAGATGGTGTCGGTCGCAGAACGCCTTGGTGAAGGCCTTGGAGGATTCCAGCCTGCCGGCGGCGGCGCTGGGACCGAAGCAGGGGATGTTCTCCGCTTCCAGCGCGTCGGCGAGCCCGGCCTCGACCGCAACCTCAGGCCCGATGACCACCAGGTCGGCGGCGATCTCCTTGGCCAGGACAACCAGCCGGGCGACCTCGGTGGCCTTGATGTCGCGGACCTCTCCGAGCGTGGCCATGCCGGGATTGCCCGGCGCGCAGACCAGCCGGGTCAGCAGCGGCGACTGCTTGATCTTCCACGCCAGCGCGTGCTCACGCCCGCCGGAGCCCACCAGGAGAATGTTCATGGCTGCGGCGTTTCGCGCGCGCCGCCGCCGCGGTCAAGGATCAGGCCGGCGCCGCGACCTTGGACATCCAGAGCTTGACCGTGTGCAGGGCGTCGGGACGGTCGACAAAGCGGGTGCTCGAGGCCGGCCAGGTGATTTCCAGGATCACGCCGTCGGGGTCGGCGAAGTAGAGACTCTGGCGTTCGCCGTGGCGCTCCTCCCAGAAGTCCACCTCGGCGTCGCGCAGCCGCGCGCGCCAGCCGTCGAGTTCGGACACCTTCGCGGCCACCAGGGCGTAGTGGCGTGCATCGATCGGCACCCCGCGATAGTCGGGCGCCGGCGCCCCTTCCAGAGCGACGGCCACGATCTCCTGACCGCCGCCCAGGCCGAAGATCATCATCAGCCAGGGGTAACCGTCCCAATCGTCTCCGGTCAGAGCAGAGGTCAGCGGCAGGCCAAGGGTTTCGCGGTAGAAAGCCAGGGTGCGCGCCGCATCGCGCACCGGGAAAACCACATGGTCGAGCTTGAGCATCGGCGTTCTCCTCGCCGAAGCATAGCGAACCCTGCGTCAGCCCTCCAGATCGAGGGAATATCCGGCTGACCGCACCGTTCGGATCGGATCGTCCGTCTCCGAGACTCCCAAGGCTTTGCGAAGCCGCCCGATGTGGACGTCGACAGTGCGCGCCTCCACGTAAACGTCCGAGCCCCAGACGGCGTCCAGCAACTGCTCACGAGAGAACACCCGGCCCGGGTGCTGCATCAGGTAGTCGAGCAGGCGGAACTCGGTCGGGCCGAGGTGGATCTCCTGGCCGGCGCGCTTCACCCGGTGCGCCACGCGGTCGATCAACAGGTCGCCGCGCCGGACACGGTCTTCCGCCAGACCGGGCCGGATGCGCCGCAGCACGGCCCGGATTCGCGCCGTCAGCTCGGTCATCGAGAACGGCTTGACCACATAGTCGTCGGCGCCGGTGTCCAGTCCCCGAATGCGGTCGCTCTCTTCGCCGCGCGCGGTCAGCATGATGATCGGCACGTTGCGGGTCTCGTTGCGCTGGCGCAGCCGGCGACAGACCTCGATGCCCGAGACCTTGGGCAGCATCCAGTCGAGCACGATCAGGTCTGGGAGGCGCTCGTCGACCAGCAACAGGGCTTCCTCGCCATCGCCGGCCATGGCGACGTCGTAGCCCTCCTTTTGCAGGTTGTACTGCAGGAGCGTCGCCAGGGAGTCCTC
>DASXKT010000146.1:0-5325 GCA_036496685.1 Phenylobacterium sp. | reverse complement strand
TTATCTCCGCACCCTTCAGGTGGACCGCGGGGATCGCCTCGCCGGTGTCGAGATTGCGCGCGCCGGGGTTGGTCGCGGTCGAGCCCGTGCGGACCACGTTGATGTAGCGCCCGACGCCGGCCTTCTCCTCAGTGTAGTCGTGGTAGAGGTCGAAGGCGTGGGTTTCCGGCGGCTGCAGGAAGTAGACGATGTCGCGGGTCTGCTTGGCCCGCTCGCCCATCTTGGCCTGGGTTGAGGACGCGGTGGCGGAGAGCTTCCCAGGCGCGGCGCGAAGCTTCAGCGGCGCTTCGCCCGGCGTCACGTTGAAGAAGCTGACGCGGATACGGCCATCGGCTTCCTGGGCGACCTGGGACGGGTAATTGCAGGCGACGAGCACATAGCCGGCCGGCAGCACCACGGCGTTTTTCTTGATGCCCAGGCCGCGCTCGAAAACGATCTCGCCGCCATCAGCGTGGTAACTCTTAGCGTCCTCGTAGGTCTTTTCGATGCGCATCCGACCTTCGCCGCCGCCGGCGGGCACCGGGCGGGCCAGCTCGACGCGAATGTAATCAGAGGTCGGGTCGGCGTCCGGCAGGCCCGCGGTCTTCGCCGCCTCGCCTGACACCACCTTGAAGGCCAGCGGCGCGCCGGTGGCGAGGTCCGTGACCCTCTCGTCCGAAGCGATAGAGCCCTTACGGATCGGGTTGAAGAAGGCAGTCGCGCCTGGCCTTACCGCGGTGATGTCATAGACGATCCGGAACTTGGCCGACCCCGGCGCCAGCAGTTCGTAGCGGGTATAGCCGTTGGCCTCCTGTGGTCCCGGCTTGGGGGTTTGCGGCGCGGCGCCTGACCCCACCGCCAACACCGCAGCCACGATCAATGCGCCCAGTTTCATCATATCCCGCCCCTCGAACTCGAACCGTGACTATGGCCGATCGCACCTAGCCGCGAAACCAACGCCCGAAGCATCAAAGACTTGAGCGCGAGCTAGCGTCACCGTCTATTCGTCAGTCAGTCCATTTCCGGGGGGAGCCGACATGACCGACAACCACGCCTCGTTCGAGACCCACCGCCGTCGCCTGCTGCAGGGCGCGGCGGCCGGCGCCGCGCTGCTGACGCCCTTTGGTGCGCTGGCCGCGACGGGCGAAATGGATTCGATCCGCAAGGCGGTCGAGCAGGGCCATGACGGGTCGGTCCAGCGGCTTCGCGAGTGGATCGGCCTACCCTCGATCGCCGCCGAAAACCGCGACATGGAAAAGGGCTGCGCCCATATGATGGCGCTGGCCAAAGACGCCGGCTTCACAAACGTCCAGCGGGTGCAGACCGACGGCCACCCAGGCGTGTTCGGCGTGATGGACAACGGCGCCAAGCACACGCTCGGCCTCTACTTCATGTACGACGTGAAGCAGTTCGACCCCGCGGAATGGTCATCACCGCCTCTGGAAGGCCGCCTCGTCGACCGGCCGGGCCTTGGCAAGGTCATGATCGGCCGCGGAGCGACCAATCAGAAGGGGCCCGAATCGGCCATGCTGGCCGCCCTGCACGCCATCCGCGCTGCGGGCAAGAAGCCGCCGGTGAACCTAGTCCTGGTTTGCGAGGGCGAGGAGGAGATCGGCTCCCCACACTTCTCCCAGGTGGTCCGCAGGCCGGACATCCTGGCGGCGATGAAGACGTGCTCGGGCGTGATCATCCCATCGAGCTGGCAGGATTCCACCGACGGCTCGGTCGTCGTGAACCTCGGCGCCAAGGGGATCGTCGAGCTGGAGCTCGTCGCGTCCGGCGAGGCCTGGGGCCGCGGCCCAGCCAAGGACATCCACTCGAGCCTCAAGGCTACCGTCGACAGCCCTACATGGCGGCTGGTTGAGGCGCTGGGCACCCTGGTCAGCCCCGACGGCAACACACCGGCCATCGACGGCTGGTTCGAAAAGGTGCGCCCCCTGACAGCCCGGGAGAAGGCGCTTATCGCCCAATCGGCCGCCAGCCGCAGCTCGGAGAACGAGCGCAAGGTCCTGGGCGTCAAGACCTGGATAGGCGACATGAGCTGGCAGGAGACGTTGGAGCGCGGCGCCGCCATGCCCACCGTCAACATCGAAGGCCTGGTCGCCGGCTACACCGGTCCCGGCGGCAAGACCATCCTGCCGGCTCGGGCCATCGCCAAGATCGACATGCGCTTGGTTCCCAACCAGACCAAGGACGATTGCGTCGCCAAGCTGAAAGCCCACCTGGCCAAGCGCGGCTATGGCGACATCGCGGTCAACGTCACCGGCGGCTACGACCCGACCGAGACCGCCGAGGAGAGCCCGCTGATCAAGGCCGAACTCGCGACCTACAAGAAGGCTGGCGTGAAGACCTCGATCTATCCCAGGCTCGCCGGCTCCTGGCCGGGCTACGTCTTCACCTCGCAGCCGGTGGGGCTGCCGGCCGGCCAGTTCGGCCTGGGCTGCGGCGCAGGCGCCCATGCTCCAGACGAGTTCATGCTGATCGAGAGCACGAACCCGAAGATCCAGGGCTACGACGGCGCGACGCTCGGCTTCGCCGACTTCCTCTACCAGATCGCCATAGGGTGAGCAGCGGCGTCAGTAGGCATCCTTCGAGACCATGAACTGCTCGAGCTTGCCGTCCGGATAGCCGCGCTCCACGGCGATGAGGGCGGCGCCCTTCGCCGTGGTGATCCGCCATGTCCGGGTCTTGAGGCCCCCACGCGTCTGTTCAGCCACGAGCTCGAACGTTCGCGCCGGGCCGAAGGCGCCGAGGCCGGCCTTCTGATCTTCGATGACCGCCGGCGAAAGGTAGGCATTGCCGTTCTCGGTGAAGAGCGTCCGGTCCACACTGCCGTCCTGGAAGCCCTTGAATACGCCCCTGGCGCGCTCTTCTGCAGCGGCCGGGGGCAGGACCACGAACGCCACGCGATCGGCCACTGCGTCGGGGCCCGCCCAATCGTTGTTGGTGAAGGCGATCACGGCGATCTTCTGGACCGGCCACATGCGATTGGTTGACAGGAAGCCTGAACCGCCGCCGCCATGGCTGAGCTGCAGCTGACCGTGGCTGTGAAGCACGTTGAGCCCCAGGCTGTAGTGGCTGTCGCGGCCGCTGGTCAGTTTGATTGGCGTGTAGAAGGCCTCGTAGGAGGCGGCCTCCAGGAGGCTGCGGTTCATCAGGCTGATGTCCCAACGGGCGAGTTCGCTGGGCGCCATGGCCAGCTCGCCCGCCGCGAACAGCCAGCCCTGCCCCTCCTTCTGCGCGACGCGAACCGGACCGTTGCCCCAGCGGGTGTAGGCGTCGGCGTCGGCGCGTGCCTGGTCGGCGTCGATCACGCCGGCCATGTGGAGAGGCTCGAAGACGTTGGTCCTGAGGAAGCTCACGAGCAGCTGGCCCGAGACTTTCTCGACGATGGCTCCGGCGATGACGAAGCCGGTGTTGGAATATTGCCAGTCCGAGCCCGGCGCGAAGTCGAGCGGCTTCTTCGCCCATTCGTCGAGCACGGCGCGAGTCGTGGTGGGACTGCCCATCTCGATCGTCACGAAGTCCTGGGGCCAGTAGTCGCGGTAGCCCGCGGTGTGGCTGAGGATCTGGCGCAGGGTCACCTTGTCGGCGCTGGCGAGGTCGGGGAAATACTTGGCGACCTTGTCGTCCAGGCTGAGCTTGCCCTCCTCCTGCAGCTTCAGCATCGCCGCGGCGGTGAATTCCTTGGAAATGCTGTCGATGGCATAACGGGTCTCAGGCGTCGCGGGCTGCCTGGGCGCCAGCCGAGCCTGGCCATAGGCCTTGGCGTAGGCGATCTCGCCGCCGTTCACGACCGCGATGGAGACAGACGGTGCGCCGGTCTCAGCCAGCCACTCACCGACACTGGCGTCGATATCGCGCTGTTGCTGGGGCGTAAGCGGCGTTGCCGACGCGGCAAGAGGCAAGGCGAGCGCAAGCAGGCCCCCAACAACGGCGCGCATTGCAAACTCCCTGAAACCCCGTCGCGACCCTAGGCGGTCGCAAGTCGGGGGTCGAGAGGCGCGAGACCGGCGGTCGCGCGGCTTTCAGACCGCGCCGATCGCGATCAGGCTCTTCGCGCAATCAACGATCGTCTCGTCCAGCGATCGCGGCTTCCAGCCCAGCACGCGCTGGGCCTTTTCGGAGCTGTAGTCGTGCTTGCGCCCAAGGCTCGGGGTCACGGAGCCGAGGTCTTTGTCGAAGAGGCCAGCCAAGCGGATCACGAAGTCCGGGACATTACGGGTCGGGACCTTGGCCGCCTCAGCGCCCAGCCGGTCTCGCAGCAGAGTCGCGAGATCGCCCATCCAGGCGAAGTTTGCCGCAGCGATGAACCGCTCACCGGCCGCCTTGGGATCCGTCATCGCCCGGATATGCAGGTCGGCCACGTCGCGGACATCGACCACGTTGAAGCCGAGCCTCGGCAGGCCGGGCACCCGTCCCGACAGCAGCCGCTCCACCACCTGGATTGATTCCGAGAAGTCGCGGCTGGTCACCGGCCCGAGCACCAGCGCCGGATTGACTGTCGCCAGAGTCGTGTTCGCCGCGGCTGAGTTGATCAGGTCCCACGCGGCGCGCTCGGCAAGGGTTTTGGACTGGGCGTAGGCGCTGACCTTGGGCGCCTGCGGGTCGGTCCAGACGGTCTCGTCGCTCACCCAGTCGCCGCCAGCGCCCTTGTTGGTCGCCGCCACCGAGGAGGTCAGCACCACGCGTTTGACCCCGGCTCGGATCGCCGCGCCCACCGCCCGCTTAGCGCCTTCGCGCGCCGGAACGATCAGGTCGTTGGGATCCTTCGGGTCGGCCACACCCAACGGCGAGGCGACATGCAGGACGTAGTCGCAGCCGTCGACCGCTGCGTCCCACCCCTCGTCCGCCGTTAGGTTGGCGGCGTAGAAGCTCAGCCGATTGCCGGGATCGACCTGGTTGGTGAGCGCGGCGCGCACCGCGCCTTCCTTGGAGAGGTCCCGCACGGTCGTCCGCACCACGTACCCCTGCTTCAGGAGGCCGGTCACGCACCACCCGCCGATGTAGCCGGACCCGCCGGTCACCAGCACCGTCTCGCCGCCGCTCATCTGCCGCCCCTTATGTTGACAGTGCTAAGATAGCTGCGAACGGAGCAAACAGAAAGCTCGTCATGGCCGGGCTCGCCCCGACCATGACGGTGATAGCTATCAGCGGTGGCTGTTGCGCGTGATGAAGCCGGCCACGTCGTCGTGCAGGGCGCGTGCGGAGGCGTCCTGGGCGTACACCATGTGGCCCGACGGATAGTAGTGGTACTCGATGTTGGACTGCAGGCTGTCCGGGATCTGTAGGTGGTGCATCTCGTACCAGCCCTGGAAGTAGGGCGTCGCCAGGTCGTAGTAGCCG
>DASXKT010000145.1:0-12902 GCA_036496685.1 Phenylobacterium sp. | reverse complement strand
AGCCACCAGGCCCGGTTCTCGGCCCCGGTTTTCCCCGGCGACACCATCACCGTGGATCTGTGGAAAGATGGCGCGGTGATCTCCTTCGAAGCGCGGGTTAAGGAGCGCAACGCCACGGTCATCAAGAACGGCAAAACCGTGCTGCGGGCCTGACGCTTACGGAGTTCCATTGTTACGATCCCTGTTCCTGGCCAGCGCGGCCGTCCTTCTGCTGGGCGCCGCGCCGGCTCACCGCGCGCCGGTCGATCCGTCGATGGCCGGGCCGACCCCTTCGAAGCTCACGGGCTATCTCTCCGCCGGGGACCTCGACGGCCAGACGGTGATCGGGCCGCCGCCGGCTACGGACTCTCCGCGCGGCAAGGCTGACCGGACCATCTACCTGGAGACGCGCGCCCTCGAGGGCTCGGCGCGGTGGAAGCAGGCCATCAGGGACAACGACTTGTGGAACGGCGGAGCGCTGGAACGCTACGCCTGCGCGCTCGGCGCCCCGATCACCGAGAAGACGCTGCCGAAGACCTACCGCCTGCTGCGCCGGGTCGAACTCGATGCGCGGACGGTCGGCACGCCGCCAAAGAACCACTTCAACCGCACCCGTCCGCTGATCGGCGACGACCGACCGGTCTGCATCAAACGGGAGGGCTGGATGTCGACCAACGCCTCTTATCCGTCAGGTCACGCCATGGCCGGCTGGGCCTGGGGTCTCGTTCTGGGTGAGCTGGTTCCGGCCAAGGCGTCGGGCCTGCTGGAGGCCGGGCGCGAGATCGGCGACAGCCGAGTGATCTGTGGCGTCCACTATCAGTCCGACGTCGAGGCGGGACGGATGCTAGGCGCGGCCATGGTCGCGCGAGAGCACGCCAGTCCTTCGTTCCGCGCCGACTACGCCGCCGCCAAAGCCGAGCTTGCCAGAGCGCACATTCCCTACCACTGCACCGCCGACTACGCCGGGTAGTCGAGGCTCGGATACCAGTCCGTCCCGCGGCCCTCTGGCGTCATATCCAGGAAGTTCCACAGCGGCACCAGATCGGGGGCGCCGCGGGGGTCCTGGCCGGGGTCGGCGGAGTCGCCGGTCATCTCGCCGCCCCAGAAGTGGCGGATCGTCCCGTCGCGGCGGGTGAAGACGTTGAAGGCGGGGATCTCGGAACCGTCGGGCAGCAGGCCGAAGTAGTCCTTCGAATAGGCGTCGTTGAGGTCGCTGTAGAGCCTGAGCGCCTGCCAGCCGCGCTCGCGCTTGAACGCCTGGAGCCGCTCGATCGGCGAGCGGGCGACCACCACCAGCGACATTCGCTGACCGAGGTCCCTGGCGTTGCCGTCCAGCGGGCCCAACAGCGCGGTGCACATCGGGCAAGGCCGCTCGCGTTGCGGGCCGAACATGAAGCTGTAGACACCCAGCGTATCCTTGTCGCCGAACAGGCCTGCGAAATCGGAAGGGCCGTTTTCGCCCTGGAAGCGGTAGTCGCCCCGCACATCGCCGCCGGGTGGCAAGGCGCGCCTCTGGGCCGCCACGCGCTCCAGGTGACGGCGCAACTCCAGTTCTTCGGCCAGCAGGGCGGTGCGCGCGGCGCGGTACTCGGCGCTCTCGTTGGGGAAGCGGACGGCGGTGCGGTGCGCGAGCTCTGCGGCCGGCGCAAGGGTTTCGGTCTTGGCGTCCATGGGCGGCGACCTCCGTGGCGTCTTGAGTCAAGATAACCTCAAAGCCGCGCACCGGGTTCGCTGGAATTACGCCCGGCGCGCCGAGAAAAGCACGTGCTCGCGCAGCGGATGGTCAGGCGCGAGCTTCGGATGCTCGAAGTCACGCCAGGGCTCGGGCGTCATGCCGACGCGCCGCATGACGGCCTGCGAGCGCAGGTTGGTCCGCGCGGTAATGGCGATGACCTCAGGGAGCTTAAGTTCAGCGAATCCCCAATCCAGCGCGGCCTGCGCGCCTTCGGTCGCATAGCCCTGTCCCCAGGTGTCCGGCGAGAGGCGCCAGCCCACTTCCACCGCTGGCCCCGGGGGGAGGTCCTCGGACATGGAGATCAGTCCGGTCATGCCGATGACCGCAGCGTCCCCCTTGCGTTCGACCGCCCAGAAGCCCCAGCCGTGTTCGGTGATATGGGCGCAAACCTTATCGACCAGGGCGTCGCTTTCCTCGCGGCTGAGCGTGGACGCCAGCCAGGCGCCGACCCGCGGATCGCCGTTGATCGCCGCAAGCGCGTCGCGGTCGCGATCCTGCGGCGGCCGCAATATGAGCCGCGCGGTCTCGATCACGGCGCTTGCCTCATTGGGGCCGGCCCTGCGTCAGAGCGCCGTAGAGGTCCGGCCGGCGGTCGCGGAAGAAACCCCATGCGGCGCGATGCGTGGCCAAGAAATCAAGGTCGAACTCTGCAACCAGCACGCCCTGATCCTCCCGCCCGAAGGCCGCGGCCAGGTCGCCTCGGTGGTCGGAGATGAAGCTCGAGCCGTAAAACAGCTGCCCGCCGTTCGGGTAGTTGTCCCAGGGCTCGAAGCCCGTGCGGTTGGCCCCCACTACAGGGATCACGTTGGAGACCGCATGGCCCTGCATCGCCCTTCGCCAGGGCGAAGCCGTATCCAGCGTGGGATCGTGCGGCTCTGAGCCGATGGCGGTGGGGTAGAACAGCACCTCGGCGCCCTTCAGCGCCATCGCCCGCGCGGCCTCCGGGTACCACTGGTCCCAGCAGATGCCGACACCGAGGCGGCCGAAACGGGTGTCCCAGACCCGGAAGCCGGTGTCGCCCGGGCGGAAGTAGTACTTCTCCATATAGCCCGGCCCGTCCGGAATATGGCTCTTGCGGTAGACGCCCAGCAGCGACCCGTCGGCGTCGGCCATCACCAGGCTGTTGAAGTAGTGCGGACCCTCGCGCTCGAAGATTGAGATCGGCAGTACGACGCCGAGTTCCTGGGCGAGCGGCGCCAGCGCGGTCACGCACGGATGCTCCCGCCACGGATGAGCAGCTTTGAACCAGCGCTCTTCCTGGGCGACGCAGAAGTAGGGGCCCTGGAACAGTTCCGGCGGCAGGATCACCTGCGCGCCCTTGTCCGCCGCCTCGCGGATCAGTTCGGCCGTGCGGGCGATATTGGCGTCCTGGTCCATGCCAAATCTCGCCTGGATCGCCGCGACGGTGATCTTTCGCGTCTCTGGTCGGGCCATCAGGCGGGCTCCTGCTGGGTGATGCAGTGGAAAGATCCCCCGCCGGTGAGAATGGCGCGGGACGGAAGGCCGATCACCGAGCGGCCAGGGAACAGGTGCTCCAGGGCCTGCACTGCAAAGTTGCCAGGCTGCTCGGCGTAGATGGGCACGAGAACGGCGCCGTTGGCGATCAGGAAATTCATGTGGCTGGCCGGCGCGGCATCCTTCTTCGGGCCGTCGATCCAGCCGGGCGAGGGAATGCGCATCACGTTCAGCCGGCGGCCGGCTGCGTCGGTCATGGCCGCGAGCCGCTGGGCGGCGTCGTCATAGGCCTTGGCGTTCGGATCGCCGCGCCCCCAGGCGACCGGACAGGCGACGACGCCGGGCGCCACGAAGCGCGCCAGATTGTCCACGTGGCCATCGGTATGGTCGTTAACGAGGCCGTCGCCGAGCCACAGCACCTTCTTCGCGCCGAGCGCCTCGGCGAGCGCCCGCTCGGCGGTCTCCTCCGTCCACCCCGCATTGCGATTGGGGTTCAGTACGCACTGGCCCGTGGTCAGGACCGTGCCCTCGCCGTCATGGTCGACCGCGCCGCCTTCCAGGATGAAGTCGTGGGCGACCAGCGGCGCGCCCGACGCCTCAGCGATCTGGGCGGCGACGGTGTCGTCGTGCGCCAAGGCGTACTTGCCGCCCCAGCCGTTGAAGCGGAAGGCCTGGGCCTGGGGCCCATCGGCGCTACGCGAGAAGATCGGGCCGGTATCGCGCAGCCAGATATCGCCAAAGGCGCCGGGGACGATCTCGACACCGACCACGTCGCCAAGCTGAGCCCACGCGTCCGCCTCGCCATCGGGCGAACCGGTCATCAGGCGTACGTGCTCACCGCCCGGGCCGGCTAGCGCCCGCGCGAGGGCCGCAACTTCGGCTTGGGCGGCGGCGAGGTCGTCCTCCCAAAGGTCAGCATGGCTTGGGAATCCCAACCACATGGCCCGGTGCGGCGCCCACTCGGCAGGAACGGTGAGGGTCATGGAACATCTCGAAATGGGAGACGCGCGCAAATGGCCGCGAGCAGGCGCCGCGTCAAGCGCCCACGAAAAAGGGCGGCCCGTGCTGGACCGCCCTTTCCGCTCGTCGCGATCGGTGGATCGAGAACTAGAACTCAGCGTGCAGGCTGACCACGAACGAGCGCGGATAGCCCGGCTGGAAGAGCGCCGTGCCATTCGTGTTGGTCGTGATGTCGCCGAGATAGCGCTCGTCGAACAGGTTACTCACGTTGAGCTGCAGATAGGTGTTGCTCAGCTTCAGGACGCGGAGGTTGTAGCGAACGTCCATGTCCCAGAGCGCGTAGGACGGAGCCTTTTCCGTGTTGGTCAGGTTCGTCCAGCGCGAGCCGACGATCTTGCCCTGCACGCCCACGCTGAGATCGTCGGTGAGATCCCAGTCGACCCGCGCCGCGCCTTGGAGCTTCGGGATCTCGTAGAGTTCCTTGCCCTTGGTGGCCAGGATCGCGCCGCCGGCGCCGTTCGGGAAGTCGTTCTTCAGCTCGGACTGGACGTAGGACAGCGACGCATAGGCCGAGAGGTAGTTCGTCGGCTTGAAGCCGATCTGCCCGTCGAAGCCCTTCAGCGTGATGTCGCCGACGTTGACCGAGAAGAAGATCTGCGCGGCTTCGTCGAACTGACGCTCGATCCGGTTGTGGAAGTCGGTGTGGAACGCCGCCACCGAGGCCAGCAGGGTCGGTCCCTGATAGCGGTAGCCGAGGTCGAACGCCTTGGCCGATTCCGGGCCCGGATCGACAAGGTTCCGGTCGTAGAGATCGTCCGTCCGCGGCGCCGAGAGGGTCTCAGCGTAGCTGGCGTAGACCGACATCTCCGGGGTCAGGTTGTAGCTGACGCCCAGGTTTGGCAGCAGCTTGTCGTACTTGCGGTCGAACTTGCGCGGCTGCCCGTACAAGACGCTGGGCGTCGCGGCGGCGCCGTAGATCGCCTTGAACTGGGCGAGTTGAGCGGCCGTGAGGCTGGTCGTCGAAGGAGCGCCCGTCTGCGAGGAGTTGTTGGTCGGGAAGACGACGAAGGGTTGGCCGCCGCCATCGTCAGTGCCCGTCACAACGAACGGCGTCTGCGTGGTGCAGTAGGCGTTGAACGTGTCCTTCATGTAGCAGAACTGGTTCAGCTCGCGCTTGAAGAAGGGCGCTCGCAGACCGACGTTCACCAGCAGGCGGTCTTCCATGAACCGGCCGCGATATTCCGCGGCGATCTGGTTGAGGATCGCGATCGACAGGCGGTCGCGGCGACGGAGCTTGGTGCCGTCCGCCAGGATCACCGGCGGGCCGTAGTCGTCCTTACCGCCGAACACGTCCAGCGGGTTGCCGCTCTGGTCAAAGGGCGTCGCCTCGCCGGTCTGGCGGTGGCGGGCGTAGTCGTAGGTGTAGGCAAGCCGAACGCTCTGAGTCGGCGCGAACTTCCAGATCAGCGAGGAGTTCAGGCCGTAGCGGTGCGTATTGGTCGTGTTCGGCCAGTAGAGCAGCACCCGATCGAGGGTGTCGCCGTCGTGGTTGAGATCCACGGCGCCCCGGAACTGCGGGTCGGTTTCCGAGAACACCGCGCGGCCGCCGCCGTTGGCGAGCACGTACTGGAACGAGGGGTCGACCGTCAGGATCAGGTCGTCGGTCAGGTGGAAGCTCGACTGACCGCGAATGTTGCCCGTGTTCGACGGGTTGATGTTGTTTCCGACATAGTTGGCGCAGGTGGCCGTGAAGCCAGTCGCCGTCGTTGCTTCGTTCTGCACGGTGCCGTTCACCGGCGTGGGCCGGGTGCAGCTCGCGTCATAGTGCAGGCTGGTGTCGGGCAGGTTCGCCGCAGTCACGCCGTGCTGGTTGAACTGGGCCAGCGAGATGCGGCGGATGAAGGCGTTGCGGTTTTCGTTATAGTTGGCGATCAGGCTTACGAAGTCGCCGCGGCCACCGATATCCTGCCAGACGCGGGCGTTGAACTGCTTCTTCTCGATTTGGCCGGGCGCATCGAAGATATTGTTCTTCGCGTAGTTTGCGCTGATCCAGGCCTTCGTCCCCCAGGGGCCGAGGCGGCCGGTCTCGAACACACCGTAGTACTGCTGGAACTGATCGCTGCCGGCGCCGATGGTGATCCGGCCACCCATCTCGTCCTGCGGCTTGCGGGTGACGTAGTTGATGGTGCCGCCGGCCGCCGCGGCGGTCGGGCTGTCAACGTCGGTGGTGCCCAGGTTGACGTCGACCTTCGAGATGAGGTCGCTGTCCATCTGCTGGTTGGGATAGATCGCATAGTTGCCGCTGTCGTTCAGGGGAACGCCGTCTTGCAGCAAGGAGATGCGCTGGCTGTCGAAGCCGCGCAGCGTGATGTCGCCGCCTGCCGAGCCGTAGGCGTCGTTGTTCGTGAAGTTGACGCCCGGCATCAGGTTGATCGTCTGAAGGATCGTCTGGCTGGGGCTCTGCGTCGAGATGAACTCCTGGGTGATCGAGGCGCGCGACTTCGGCACCTCCACAGCCACGATGGCGCCCCGTTGCGTCTGAGGCCCGCTCGAGCCGGTGACGACCACTTCTTCCACGACCGCGGTGCCGGTCGATTGTGCGAACGCCCCGCTGGCCATAAGCAGCCCCGTTGCCAACGCCGACGTCGCGCACAAAGCGCGGTTCAGTTTCAATTGCATCAATGTCCCCTGTTACGACCCCCGGAACCGCCATCCCAAGCGGCCCCACTGTCTCGCGGCCCTATAGCCGGGAAATCGCATCCGATGGTGACGGTTTTGCTACGGTCGCAACGTTCGCGCAACGGCGCGACATTGTGTGGCGCCGGCGCCCTCCTGCAGGCGCCCGGTTGCGGCTAGGGTCCCGCGCAACCAGCAGGTCCCGAGTATGTCTGACAGCGTAGTTTCGAAGGATGCCGACGCCGACACGCGTGCGGCGATCCTGTTGACCGTGGCTCTGACGCTGGTCCGCCTGGTCGCGCTCTTCCGTACACCCCTCGAGCTCTATCCAGACGAAGCTCAGTACTGGCTTTGGTCGCGCACGCTGGCCTTCGGGTACTATTCCAAGCCGCCGGTCATCGCGTGGGCGATTCGCGCCTCGACCGCTTTGGGAGGTGACACTGAGCCTTGGGTGCGCCTCCCAGCGGTGCTGTTCCAAGGCGGCGCGATTCTCCTGGCGTACTGGATCGGACGAAGGCTCTACAGCTCACGGACCGGGCTGGCCGCGTCGGCGCTCTACGCGCTGGCGCCGGCGATCCAGCTCTCGGCGATGGTGGTGGCGACCGATGCGCCGCTGCTCTTCTTCCTTGGGCTGACGCTGATGGCCTACGTCGCCCTGCAGGGTGCAGGCGGCGGGAGGCGCCTGGCCCTGGCGGCCGGGTTGGGCGCAGCGCTGGGCCTTGCCTTCCTCAGCAAGTACGCCGCCGTCTATGCCGTCGTCGGCATGGGCCTGCACCTGGTGCTTTCCGCCAAAGCGCGGCGGAGCTGGTCGGCGGCATCCGCGGCCCTGGCGCTCAGCGTCTTCGCCCTGATGTTGGCGCCGAATCTGGCGTGGAACGCCGCCCACGGATTCGCCACCTTCCAGCACACCGCGGCCGACGCTCACTGGAGCGCGCGCAACCTGTTCAATCCGGGCGAGCTGGGCGAATTCCTCGCTGAACAATTCCTGGTCTTCGGCCCGATTCCGTTCGCGGTGCTGATCGCAGGCGCGGCCCTCCTAGCTTACCGCAAACGCCTGACCTCGGCGGACCTCCTGCTGCTCTGCTTCACTCTGCCACCCATAGCCATCGTCGCCGTCCAGGCCTTCGTCAGCCGCGCCAACGCCAACTGGTCGGGCGCGGCCTACCTGCCCGGCGCCATCGTCGTGGCGGCCTGGTTGGTTCGCTGGCGGGCGAGACGCACCTTGATCGCGGCGCTGGCCATCCAGGCTGCCATCGCCGCAACCTTCCTGGCGGTCGTGGTGTCGCCGCGCATCGCAGACAACCTGGGCGCCTCCAACAGCCTCAAGCGCGCCCGAGGCTGGGCGCAGACTGCCGAGACCGTCGTCCGGCGCGCCCGTGTCGAGGGCCCCGCGGGCCTGAGCGCCATCGCGGTCAACAACCGCTTTCTGTTCTACGCACTCGCCTACTATGGCCGCGACTACTTCCGCGAGCCGTTGGCGGCGCCGCTGAAGATCTGGATCCGCGGCGCGGGCGCTGGAAACCAGGCCGAGGCGTCAGCGCCGCTGACGCCTGCCCACGGTCAGCGAGTGCTGGTTGTGGCCATCGAGAGCTGGTTCGACACCGAGATGGCGCGCGACTTCAGCCGCGCATTGGGCAAGGAGATCGACAGCATCTGGCTCGACCGGAAGCACAAGCGCCGGCTGGAGATGTTCGTCGGCGAAGGCTTCAAGCCTCAGCCGCGCGACGCGATCACCGGCTACCCGACACCTGAGTGGCGGCCGTCGGACGCGGGCGAGCCCCTCCCCACACAACCTTGAGCGTACGGTCGCGGCCACAGCCGACTCGGTAGGCCATGTAGGCTGCCGGGTTCTTTTCGGCGTAGTGCTGGTGATAGCCCTCGCCCGTCCAGAAGGTCGTGGCCGGCAGGACCATGGTGCGGACGTAGGTCCCCAGCTGCTTGCCGACCTCGGCCTTGATCTGTTCGGCCTGCGCCTTTTCGGTGGCGTCGGCGGCGAACACCGCCGTGCGGTAGGACGGGCCCTGGTCGCAGATCTGGCCGTTGGGGTCAGTCGGGTCGATGTTGTGGAAGAAGGCGTTGACCAGCTGCGGGTAGCTGATCTGCGCGGGGTCGTAGGTGACTTTGATCGCCTCGAGGAAGCCCTCGTGGTTCTCGTAAGTCGGGTTCTTGGCCGCTCCGCCGGCGTAGCCGACCACGACATCCTTCACGCCGGGCGTGTGCTCGATATCGTGCTGCGCCGACCAGAAGCAGCCGCCGGCAAACACCGCGGTCTTCAGCGCGGCCGCAGCCGGCGCGGCGTTCGAGATCATCAGGGTCGAAGCGGCAAGGGCCGCAATGAGGCGGGTTTTCATGGGTCGAATAATGCCACCGGTGAGCGTGAGGGTCACCAGGGTATACGTCAGGGGCCGGCCGATGGTTACAGGGTCCCACCTCTCTCCGTGGGGACCGCTACGTTGGCGCCTTTACCTCGAACGTCGCTTCGGTCTTTGCCCTGATCTCGTCGATCGTCACGCCAGGGGCCAGTTCCGTCAGGGTCAGTGGCGCCTTCCCGCGACTGACGTCGAACACACCCAACTCGGTGATCACCAGGTCGACGACGCCCTTGCCGGTCAACGGCAGGGTGCAGGCCTTGACCAGCTTGGGGGCGCCGGACTTCTCGGTGTGCTCCATGACCACGACCACGCGCTTGACGCCGGCCACAAGGTCCATGGCCCCGCCCATGCCTTTGACCATCTTGCCCGGCACCATCCAGTTGGCCAAGTCGCCGTTCGCCGCCACCTGCATCGCGCCCAGGATCGATAGGTCGATGTGTCCGCCGCGGATCATGGCGAAGCTATCTGCGCTGGAGAAATAAGAGGAGCTCGGCAACTCGGTGATTGTCTGTTTGCCAGCGTTGATCAGGTCCGGGTCGGCTTCGTCCGGATAGGGGAAAGGGCCCATCCCCAGCATGCCGTTCTCGCTCTGCAGGGTCACGTGCACCTGCGGAGGAATGTAGTTGGCCACCAGCGTCGGGATGCCGATGCCGAGGTTCACATAGAAGCCGTCGCGCAGCTCAAGCGCAGCACGGGCGGCGATCTGTTCTCGGGTCCAAGGCATCAGGCAGCCGCCTCTTCGCGCGGCCGGGTGGTCAGCTGCTCGATGCGCTTTTCGAAATGGGCGCCCGCGAACAGCCGGTCCACATAAATGCCCGGCGTGTGAATGTTGTCTTTGTCGAGCTCCCCGGTCTCCACCAGCACCTCGACCTCCGCGACCGTCACCTTGCCGGCGGTGGCCATCATCGGATTGAAGTTCCTCGCCGTGCGCCGGTAGACGAGGTTGCCTTCGTGGTCGCCCTTCCACGCCTTCACGATCGAAAGGTCGGCGGTCAGCCCCCGCTCCATCACATAGGCTTCGCCGTCGAACTCGCGGACCTCCTTGCCCTCCGCCACCAGGGTGCCGACCCCGGTCTTGGTGAAGAAGGCTGGGATACCTGCGCCGCCGGCGCGGATACGCTCGGCCAGCGTGCCCTGCGGGTTGAACTCCAGCTCCAACTTTCCAGAGAGGTAGAGCTCGGCGAACAGCTTGTTCTCGCCGACATAGCTGGAGATCATCTTCCGGATCTGGCCGCCGGCCAGCAACACGCCAAGGCCGAAATCGTCGACCCCGCAGTTGTTGGAGATGACCGTCAGGTCCTTCACGCCGGCGTCGCGGATCGCCGCGATCAGGTTTTCCGGAATGCCGCAGAGCCCGAAGCCGCCGGCCATGATGGTCATGCCGTCGAAGAGGGCGCCGCTGAGCGCCTGGGCGGCGCTGTCCACTGTCTTGCTGGCCATGCCTGCCCTGTTACGCCGCAACGCAGCAATTGAGAACGCCCGCCGCCAGAAAAATAGCGCTCGAGCCCAAAATCGCTTTGAAGGGGGACGAAGGCACGGTCCATTGGCCCCATGAACGCCCAACCCCTGCTCGTCCAGGCGCTTGTCTACCTGGCCGCCGGCGTGATCTCCGTCCCGATCGCCAAGCGGGTGGGCCTGGGTTCGGTGCTGGGCTACCTGATCGCCGGCGTATTGATCGGGCCGTTCCTCCTGAACCTAGTCGGTGAGCCGGCCTCGGTGCAGCGTTTCGCCGAATTCGGCGTGGTGATCCTGCTCTTCCTGATCGGCCTGGAGGTGCGTCCGGCCCTGCTCTGGCAGATGCGCACGACCATCTTCGGCCTTGGGCTGGCGCAGCTTTTGGGGACCGGCGCGCTGATCGGGGCGGCATCACTGGCGTTCGGCCTCGACTGGCGCGTTGGCGCGGCCGTCGGTCTGATCCTGGCTATGTCGTCCACGGCTATCGTCCTCCAGAGCCTCGAGGAAAAGGGCATGAGGAGCGGGCCGGTCGGCGAGGCCTCGTTCGGCGTCCTGCTGTTCCAAGACCTGGCGGTGATCCCCCTCTTCGCCCTCCTGCCACTGCTGGCTCCGGCCGGCGCCATGGCTCCCGCCAGCCATGCCACGAGCATGCTCGCGTCCCTGCCGGGCTGGCTGCAGGCGGTGGCGGAGATCGCGGCGATCGCCGTCGTGGTGGTGGGCGGACGCTATCTCACGCGCCCCCTCTTCCGGTTCATCGCCGCCGCGCGGCTGCGGGAGATCTTCACCGCCTCGGCGCTCCTGCTGGTGATTGCGGTCGCCGCCTTGATGGAGCTGGTCGGCCTGTCGCCCGCGCTGGGCGCCTTCCTGGCCGGGGTCGTGCTGGCCGAGAGCGAGTTCCGCCGCGAGCTCGAAACCGATATCGAGCCGTTCCGCGGTCTCCTGCTCGGGCTCTTCTTCATCACCGTGGGCGCAGGCCTCGACCTCGGCCTCGTCGCCGCCCATCCGTTCGCGATCGCCGGCATCGTGATCGGGCTCATGGCCTTGAAGACGCTAGCCATGTACATCGCCGGCCGGCTGTTCCGGACCCCTCACCGCACCGCCCTGACCACGGCCGTGGGGCTGGCTCAGGGCGGCGAGTTCGCCTTCGTCCTGCTGGGCTTCGTGCTGGGCGCCCGGGTGATGGACGCCAGGCTCGCCCACCTGCTGGCTGCGGTCGTGGCCGTCTCCATGGCGGTGACGCCGCTGGTCTCGGCAGCCTATGACCGCCTGATCCTGAACCGCCCGGAGGAACGGGAGGAGCCCGAACGCCTGCCCTTCGACGAGAGCACTCCGGACGTCATCGTCGCCGGGTTCGGCCGCTTCGGCCAGATCGCCACCCGCCTGCTGCTGGCCAACAACTTCAAGATCGTGCTGCTGGATTCCTCGATCGAGCAGATCGAGATCATCCGGCGCTTCGGCTGGGCCGTGCACTACGGCGACGCCAGCCGTATGGACCTTCTGCGCACCGCCGGCGCAGACAAGGCCAAGCTCTTGATCGTGGCGATCGACGATCGCGAAAAGGCCTCGGAGATGGTCGAGGCGGCCCACCAGTTGTTTCCCAAGCTCCAGATTCTCGTGCGGGCCTGGGACCGCCGCCACGCTTACGAGCTGCTCAAGACGCCCAATGTGACGGTGGAACGCGAGACCTTCGAAAGTGCGCTGAACATGGGCCGCAAGGCGCTCCTGAAGCTGGGGCTTTCCGAACGCCGCGCCAACCGCGCCGCCTCCATTTTCCGCGAGCAGGACGACGAGTTCTTCCGCCAACTGGCCCCGGTCGCCGGCGAGGAGGAGGCCTATGTTCTGGCCGCCCGCGACTCCCGCGACACCACCGAGCGCCTACTGCGCGCCGAGATGCAGCGGATCGCCGAGGAAGAGGATCTGGAGGACGCCCCGCAGCTCGCTCCGCCGTCCAGGCGCGTCGAAGTGGAGCGGTTGGAAGGGGATAAGGAGCGGGTGTAGATAGCGCGCCATGAGCCAAGCCCACGCCCTTCCGCCTCGCATCGCGCCGGTTTCTTTCCGCGAGTTCGACCGCGACTTCACCCACTTCTCCGACACGCTTGGCGCGTCCTTCGCCCGTTTCGGCTTCGCCGTGATCTCCGATCACGGCATCCCGCAGGCGCGCATCGACGCCGCGCTCGCCGCGGCCAAGGCGTTCTTCGCCCTGCCGGAAGCGGAGAAGCTGAAATACAAGCTGCCGGTCGGCGGCCAGCGCGGCTACACGCCGTTCGGCG
>DASXKT010000144.1:0-5114 GCA_036496685.1 Phenylobacterium sp. | reverse complement strand
TAGCGCCGTTCATCGGCATCAAGATCGTCGACCTGATCATCACCAACATTGGCCTGGCCTAGGACCTAAAGCGCCATGAGCATCCTCTCAGACATCCGCCCGGCCATCGTCTCGACGGTGTTGTTCACCGCGGCGCTCGGGGTCGGCTATCCGCTGGCCATCACCGGCGTCGCCAAGGTCGCCTTTCCCCACCAGGCCGCGGGCAGCTTGGTGACGAACGCAGCCGGCCAGGTTGTCGGCTCTGCATTGATCGCCCAGCCCTTCGCCAAAGACGAATATCTGCATCCACGGCCATCCGCCGCCGGGACCAGCGGCTACGACGCTTCTGGATCCTCTGGATCGAACTACGGGCCGCTGAACCCCGATCTCGCCAAGCGGATAAAGGGCGACGCGGCGGCCCTGCGCGCCTCAACCGGCCACGCTGAAATCCCCGACGACGCCATCACCACCTCGGGCTCGGGCCTCGACCCGGACATCTCACCGGCGTATGCGCTGCTGCAGGCCGACCGGATCGCCAAGGCGCGGGGAACCTCCGGCGAGACCGTGCGGCGCGTGATCTCGGCCCACGTAGAGCAGCCTTTCCTGGGGTTTATCGGGCAGCCGCATTTGAACGTCTTGCTCACCAACCGAGCTCTCGACACCAGCCTCCCGAAAGGCGCGCCTGAAACCTGATGCAACCCGACGAGCCGCGCCGCCCTGATCCAGACGCGCTTCTGGCCGAAGCGTCCAAGGTCGGTCGCGGCCGGCTCAAGGTCTTCCTCGGGATGGCGCCGGGGGTCGGCAAGACCTACGAGATGCTCGCCCAGGCCGCCCGACGCCACCGGGACGGGGCGGCCGTGCTGATCGGGGTTGTCGAGACCCACGGTCGACGGGAGACGGAGGCGCTGCTCGAGGGCCAGGAAGTCCTCGCCCGCAAACCCGTCGAATACAAAGGCCGTACGCTTCTCGAGTTCGACATCGACGAAGCGCTAAGGCGCAAGCCGACGCTGCTGCTGGTCGACGAATACGCCCACTCCAACGCCCCTGGCTCGCGCCACCCCAAACGCTGGCAGGACGTCGAGGAATTGCTCGCCGCCGGGGTCAACGTCTGGACGACGCTGAACGTCCAGCACCTCGAAAGCCTGGTGGACGTGGTCTGGAAGATCACCGGCGTCCGCCAGCGGGAGACGGTTCCCGACTCCGCACTGTCCCGCGCTGACGACATCGAGCTCGTCGACATCACGCCCGACGAGCTGCGGCAGCGGCTGAACGACGGCAAGGTCTATCTTCCCGAGACCGCCCGAACGGCGGCGACGAACTTCTTCAAGCCGGAGAACCTGACCGCGCTTCGCGAACTGGCGCTGCGGCGCCTGGCGCAGACGGTCGATGACCAATTGCTGCACGCGATGCGGCAGCGCGGCGTCGAAGGTCCCTGGGCGGCCGGAGAGCGGATCCTCGTGCTGGTGGCGCCAGACGCGGCCGCCCAGAGCCTTGTGAGAGCTGGCCGCAGGCTCTCCGACATGATGATGGATGCGCCCTGGACGGTGGCCTACGTGGAGCGGCCGGACAAGCCGTCGCCGGACGCCGGCAGGGCCGCCAAGATCAACGGGGCGTTCAAGCTCGCCGAACAGCTCGGCGGCACGACCCTGGTCCTGACTGGCGACGACCTGATCCGCACGCTTCTCGAATACGCACGCCAGAACAACGTCACCCAGATCGTCGTGGGCAAGTCACGCCGCGCGCGCTGGCGGGCGCTCTTGGGGCAGGCGCTGATCCCGGCGCTTGCGGAGCAGGTGAAGGGGGCCGCGCTCCACATCATCACCGAAGAGGGGCAGCCGGACACAGAGCCGCCGGCCAAGCCCGCTCCACGTTCGATGTGGACCCAGTGGCGCGGGCACGTGGCGGCGATAGGCCTGGTAGGCCTTGCCGGCGGCCTTGCGGGCCTGATCGACCAGTTTTCGCGCGGCGCGAACCTGGCGATGATCTTCCTGGTGAGCGTGCTGGTCAGCGGCCTGGCCTTCGGGCTTTGGCCCGCCGTGACCGCCGCCGCGGTCGCCGCCTTCGTCTACAACTTCTTTTTCCTCGAGCCCCGCCTGTCGATCGCGATCGGCCACGCCAGCGACGTACTCACCTTCGTGGTGTTCTTCGGCGTGGCCATGACCACGGGCTGGCTCACCGGCCGCGTGCGGGACCAGAGCCTGGGGATGTCGCGCCGCGCCTCGGCGATCACCGCCCTGTTGGCCGCCAGCCGGCGTCTTTCGGCGTCCGCCACGCGAGAGGAAGCCGCCCAGGCGCTCGCCGAGCAACTGGCGGCGGCCACGGGCGGCGAGGCCATCGTGCTGCTTCCCGGCGGCGACGACGTGATTGCGGTGGCCTGGGCGCCGGCGATGAAGGCGTTGGGCACGGCCGACCTCGCCGCGGCGCGCTGGGCCTGGCAGCACGGGGAACCCGCTGGCGCCGGGACCGGAACCCTGCCGAGCGCGACCTGGACCTACCGTTCGCTGCAAGGCGTGAGGGCGCGCTCCGGCGTGGCGGGCTTCGAGCTCAAGGCTGTCGAAGGCGAGGACGGCGAACGGTTCGTGTCGGCTCTGCTGGACCAGGGCGCCGTTGCGCTCGAACGCGCCGAATTCGCGGCCGACGCCGCCGACGCGGAGGCGCTTCGCCGGTCGGACAAGCTGCGTTCCGCCCTGCTGAATTCAGTGAGCCATGACCTGCGCACGCCGCTGTCGACGGTTCTCGGCTCGGCCACGACGCTGCTGGAATATCAGGACACGCTGAAAAAGCCGGTGCGGGTCGACCTGCTCACCAGCATCCGCGAGGAAGCCGAACGTCTGAACCGCTACGTCGGCAACCTGCTCGACATGACCCGACTGGAGGGCGACGGCCTGGACATTCGGCGGGACTGGGTGGACGTCCGCGACGTCCTCGGGACGGCGATGGACCGGGTGTCACGACGCCTGGGTCAAAGGATGGTGACACGCGACTTTCCGTCCGACTTGCCGGTCGTGAAGGCCGACGCGGCTTTGCTGGAACAGGCTCTGGTCAATATCCTGGAGAACGCCATCGCCTACAGCCCGGATGGTTCCACGATCGAGCTCGCGGCCTACGAGGACCGGAACAATGTGGTCTTGAGTATCGAGGACGAGGGGCGCGGCATTCCGACGGCCGAGCTGGAGCGGGTGTTCGAGAGGTTCCGCCGCATGGAAGAGTCGACGGACCGGGGCAAGGGCTCGGGCCTCGGGCTCGCGATCTCGAAAGGCTTCGTGGAGGCCATGGGCGGCCGCATCGCCGCGGCAAGTCCGATCCATGAGGGGAGGGGTACACGGATCCTGATCAGCCTAAAAAAGGAGCCGGCGGCCATCGCCCAGGTCCCTGAGCATGCACAATAAGCTGCGGATCCTTGTCGTCGACGACGAGCCTCAGATGCATCGGTTCCTGGGGCCGGCGCTCGACGCCGCCGGCTACGAGCCGATCCGGGCTGAGACGGGGCGCCAGGCGCTGGCGGAAATCGCGCGGCGCGCGCCGGACGCGGTCGTCCTCGATCTGGGCCTGCCGGACATCGATGGCCAGGAAGTGCTCGCCAAGGCGCGAGTATTCTACGAAGGGCCGATCATCATCCTGTCGGCGCGCGACCGGGAGGTCGAGAAGATCGAGGCGCTGGACGCCGGCGCGGACGACTACGTCGAAAAGCCGTTCCGGGTCGGGGAGCTGCTCGCGCGGCTGCGCGTGGCGATACGCCGGCAGCTTCGCCAGCCGGACGCTCCGCCGCCTGTGGTTCACGCCGGAGACCTTACGATCGATATCCCGCGCCGGTTGGTCACGCGGGGCGCCGAACAGGTGCATCTTTCGCCGAAGGAATACGACCTGCTCGCCAAGCTCGCCGAGGCCGACGGCAAGGTGCTGACCCACAAGGAACTTCTGCTGTCGCTCTGGGGGCCCGCCCACGTCGACGACATGCAGTACCTGCGCGTCTTCATCGGGCAGCTTCGCCAGAAGATCGAGGTCGACCCCTCTGCGCCCAAGCTTGTCCTCACCCAGCCAGGGATCGGCTATCGCTTCATGGCCGACGAGGCGATCCGTCCCGGGGGCTCATAGGTGGGTTTCAGCGGGCGGCTGCTCTACCGTCGTCGTCCCGACCGAGCGAGATCGCCACGTAGGCGCCGACGATTTCCACCAGGCGCTCGGGCTTGTCGGGGCGGTCGCGTCCCGTGACGGTGAAGTCCACGCCCAGCACGGCCCTGGGACCCGAGGGCGTGACGACCGGCCAGAAGTCGAACGCGGCTTGGTCATAGGGATAGGTTTCGGCGCGCGTCGGCAGCTGCGCGTCGAGAGCGCCTTGCGCCGCCGCCTCGTCGGCCTCCGTGATCTCCGGCTTCCCGGCCGTCGCCAGCGGCGTCAGCGCACCATTTTGCTTCCCGAAGATGACGGCCGGCGCCCTGAAGGCTCCGTTGAGCGCTGTGGCGGCGGCCTGGATGACCTCCGCCTGCGGCCGCGCCTGGACGACCACATGGGCCAAGGTCTGCAGCGCCTGGGCCTGCTCCGCGGACCGTGTGGCCTCGACAGCTCTGCGCCGGGCTTCGGCCGCCAGGGTGCTGACAATCGCGGCGATGACCAGCAACATTCCGGTCGCCCATAGATCGGACGGGCTAGCGATCCGAAGAGAGTAGTAGGGCGGGGTGAAGAAGTAGTCGAAAGCTAGGACCCCGGCCACGGCCGCCGCCAGGGACGGTCCCCAGCCCAGGGTGACCGCGGCGATCACGACGGGCAGGACATAGAGGAGCGTGAGGCTTGGGGTGGCGACCATCGTCCTCATGACGAAGGCCAGCACGGTCGCCAGCGCGACGAGCAGCAGCGACAGGGCGTATCGCCCTGCCAGTGGCAGGGGCGGCGGCTCGGCGGTCGTTGCGCCTGCAAGGGCTTGGCCCATACTCCTCGACGCGCCGAGCGGGGCGTCTTGCTCAACAAACGACTCGGACATGGCAGCTCTCACGAGACCGAACCTCATGCGGTCATCCAGAGTCTACGTCGGTCCCGCATAAGCGTTCGATGTGGATTTGAGGGCGGCGCGTTCCACCGGGAACCAGTGCGGCGGGAGGCCGAGCGCGCGGTGAATCATCGCGTGCAGTAGAACAAAT
>DASXKT010000143.1:0-6867 GCA_036496685.1 Phenylobacterium sp. | reverse complement strand
TGCGGGAAAGCGGGCGCTTTCCAGCGGTTTTTTGCGCGAACGTCAAGGGAAGCGGCGTCACAGCCTGAGCCGCGCCATGGCCAGGCTGTCGACGTAGGCGCCGTTGCGCCAGGCATAGGCGCGTTGGAGGCCTTCCCGCTCGAAGCCGAACCGCTCATAGAGCGCGATGGCCCGGGTGTTGTCGGCATAGACGCCCAGCTCGAGCCGTTTCAGCTGCAGCCAGTTGTCCGCGAGGTCGATCACCGCCGCCATCAGGGCTGTGCCTGCGCCTCGGCCGGCGTATGCGTCGTGCACCGCCATGCCGATGTACCCTGCATGCGCGCGACGCGCCTCACCACGGCTGAGGCCGATCAGGCCGATGACCTTGCCCTCGATCACCGCGACCAGGCTGGTCTGGGTCGGCGACCAGACGACGAAGCCCTTCTGGCGCTTATCGACCGGGGTATAGGGCAGCTGCAGGGTGCCTGCGTAGGCGTTGGGCTGGTTCCAGGCCTGGGTCAGCTCCGGGATATCCTCGGGCTCCATGGCTCGGATCAGTATGTCTTTCGAGGGCGGTTCCATCGATGGTCTCCTGTGCCAAGTCGGACAGGAGCCAAGAAAAAGCCCCGTCCGGATCCCGGCGGGGCTGGTGTTGCGATCGGCTGTGGGCTGGTACCTAGCGCACAACGTCCTTCACCGGCCTGCCGGGGGCAGTCCGCGTAAGTACGTAGGCCATGGCGATCGCGCGCATGGACGCTCAATAACCTGTTAGGCGAAGCTTGGCAAAGCCGGTCTCATGATCCCCGTCACCGACACTATCGCGATCGAGGAGGACGAACTCAGCGAGAAGTTCGTGCGCGCCTCGGGTCCCGGGGGCCAGCACGTCAACACCTCAAGCTCGGCGGTTGAACTGCGGTTCGACGCGCTGGGCTCCCCGTCCCTGCCGGAAGATGTGAAGCACCGGCTGGTGCGGATCGCCGGCCAGCGGATGAACCAGGACGGCGTAATCGTCATCTTCGCCCAGAGCCACCGCTCGCAGGAGATGAACCGTCAGGACGCCCGCGCCCGTCTGATCGACCTGATCGAGCAGGCCACGCATAGGCCGAAGCCGCGGAAGAAGACGCGGCCCACCTATGCCTCGAAGCTGAAGCGGCTTGAGGGCAAGTCGAAGCGCTCCGGCGTCAAGGCCATGCGGGGGCGTCCGACGCGGGATGACTAGGGCCGGTGGGGGAGCGATGTGACAAGCGAGCTCGAAACCGCGGCTGCGGACACCGTCGCCGAGTTGTCCCGCCGCCGGCGCGGACCCACCCCGGCGCCTGGCTCCGCGTGCGCCAACTGCGGGACCGTGCTGCAAGGCCGCTACTGCCATGTCTGCAGCCAGGACTCCGACGCCCACAAGCGCTCGATCCTGCGTCTGATGGTCGAGAGCGCCCAGGGCTTGTTCGATCTGGATGGGCGGATCCTGCGGACGGTGCCGGCGCTGTTCCTCGGGCCCGGCAAGCTCGCCCGGGACTACATGGAAGGCCGCATCGTGCGGCACGTGCCGCCATTCCGCACCTTCCTGGTCGCGCTGCTGCTGTTCATCCTGGCGGCCGAGCACGCCACGCACCGGCTGGCCGAGGCCAATGCCGCACGCCAGCGGGCGGAAGCTTCGGCCCTGACGACGCCCGCCGGGCGGGCCGCAGCGGCCGCCAGCCTTCGCACCGAGGCGGCCAAGGATCTTGCCGAAGACCTCAAGGATGCCGCTGCGGACCGTGCCGACGATCTGAAGGACCCGGACCAGAACCGCGCCAAGGCCGAGGCCGCCTACACCAGGGTGACTGACAAGGCCAAGGCCAGGTATGCGGCGCAACTGCAGAAAGCGGACCGCATCGCCCAGGGCCTGCCGGCGGCGGCCCCCGCGAGCGTCCAGCCCCCCGGCGCGCCCGTGAAGAAGCGAAGTTGGCTGAGCACCGCCATTCACAAGGCCACCGCCAACCCAGAATCTTATCTGGCGGTGCTGTTCGCCTGGGGCCAACGGACCGCGGTGCTGCTGCTGCCGATCGTCGGGCTGACGCTGGCGCTGGTCTACCGCAACCGGCCCGAGATCTTCATCTATGACCACCTGCTGGTGGCGATGAACCTCCTGTCCTTCGCGTTCCTGGCCAACGCCTTTGGGCTCATCCTGCCGCCGGTCCTTATGGCCGTCTGGTTCGCCATCCTGGCGGTCTGGACCCCGGTCAATCTCTTCCAGACCCTCCGCGGCGGCTACGGCTCGAGCGTGCCCGGCGCGATCGCCAAAACCCTGATCGTCTGGATCACCACGGTGGTCGCGTTCAGCCTGCTGGTGGTCGCGCTGATGGTCTTCAGTCTGTCTCAGCTTTGAGGCCGCAGCGGCAGCTGGATTTCGTGGCTTGTGGCGCGATTTCGCCGCATTGGCCTATATGCTCGACGCCATGCCCGACCGCGCACGATTCCTCGCCACTGCCGCCCTCCTGAGCTCACTTGCCGCCTGTGCGCCGACCCTGGGTCCGCCGCCGCCGTCGCACGTCGCGACACTTCCGGCGGACGACAGCTTCCGGGCCGGCGATTTCGCCTGGTCCAAGGCGCCCGGCCACAACACCCTGGTCGGGGCGCTGGTCCCCCACGCTGGCGCGGTCCGCTACACCTGCGCGGGCTCCACCGTCGTGCTGACGCCCGAGACGCCCTGGTCGCGTAAGCGGATGATGGTGCTTTACAAGTCCGACCAGCGCTCAGCCCTGCCGACCGCCGATGTGCGCAGCCGCACTGCCGAGGCCCCGCCCGGCGACTCGGACCCCTACGTGAAGCGCGCCGTGTGTGACGCCACCGATCACGTCAGCTTCACCGGCCTTCCGGACGGCGCCTGGTACGTGGTCACTCTGGCCAAACCCGTACCGCCTCAAACGGGCGGAAGCCTGGCCATGATGCGCCGCGTGACCACCCACGGCGGCCGGGCGACGACCTTCGAGTTCTGAGATCGTTCTCAGGTAGAACCCTAGGCCGCGATCTGCGTTTCCCTGCGTCGGGACAACTGACGAAGGAAGAGATTCCATGCGCAAGTTCATGTTTGCCGGCCTGGCTGTGGCCGCTCTGCTCGGCGCCTCGGGCGCTGCGTCGGCCCGCCAGGTGGTGGTCGAAGAACGCTACGGCCATTGGGATCCGGCGTGGGGCGTGGCCCCCCCGGCTCCCCATCACAGCTGGCGTCACTGGCATGGCCGCGAGTCGGCCTGGTACGGCCACGTCCACAATTGCCTGGTGCGCTATCACACCTATGACGCCCATCGCGACATGTACCGCGAAGGCCACCGCTGGGTCGCCTGTAACGACTAGTCCTGGCGCCTGACATGAAGGAGGCCCCGGCTCGCGCCGGGGCCTTTTTCATCAGTGGACTTTGGCGCGGCCGATCGCGAGGCCATCGGCGTCCGCGGAGACGTCGATGACCGCGCCGTCCTCCAGGTCGCCCGCAAGCAGCTTCCTGGCGATCGGATCGACCAGTTCCTTCTGGATCACCCGCTTCAGCGGGCGCGCGCCATAGACCGGGTCGTAGCCGCGCTCGGCCAGCCAGTGGGTGGCGCCCGCGTCCAGGGCGATCGACATCCGCCGGTCGGCCAACAGCTTCTCCACCCGCTGCAGCTGGATCTTGACGATGTCGTCCATGGCGTGGCGGCCGAGCCGCTTGAAGAGGATCACCTCGTCGATGCGATTCAGGAACTCCGGCCGGAAATGCCGGCGCACCACGTCCATCACCGAGGTGCGCGCAACGTCGACGTCCTCGCCCTCGTCCAGGGTGGCCAGGAACTCCGAGCCCAGGTTCGAGGTCATGACGATCAGGGTGTTGCGGAAGTCGACCGTGCGACCCTGGCCGTCCGTGAGGCGGCCGTCGTCCAGCACCTGCAGCAGCACGTTGAAGACGTCCGGGTGGGCCTTTTCGACCTCGTCGAACAGCACGACCTGGTAGGGCCTGCGCCGCACGGCCTCGGTCAGGGCCCCGCCCTCATCGTAGCCGACGTAGCCGGGAGGCGCGCCGATCATGCGGCTGACCGAGTGCTTCTCCATGTACTCGCTCATGTCGAGACGCGTGATGGCGTGCTCGTCGGAGAACATGAATTCTGCCAGGGCCTTGGTGAGCTCGGTCTTGCCGACGCCGGTCGGGCCCAGGAACAGGAAGGAGCCGATCGGCCGATTGGGGTCCTGCAGGCCGGCGCGGGCCCGGCGCACGGCGTCGGAGACGGCGACCAGCGCCTCTTCCTGACCGACCACGCGGGCGCGAAGCGCGTCCTCCATGCGGAGCAGCTTCTCGCGCTCGCCCTCCAGCATCTTTTCGACCGGCACGCCGGTCCAGCGGGAGACCACCGCGGCGATCTGCTCGGCGTCGACCACCTCCGGTGAGACGGCGTTCTGCTCGGCCTTGGCTTCTTCCTCCGCCAGGCGCTTTTCCAACGGCGGGATCTCGCCATAGGCGATCTCGGATGCGCGCTGCAGGTCGCCGCGGCGCTGAGCCGAGACCAGTTCGGCGCGCAGGCGGTCGAGCGCTTCCCGGGCTTGGGCGGCCGAGGAGACCTTCTCCTTTTCGATGCGCCAGCGGGCGGTCATCTCGGCGGACTGACCTTCCAGTTCGTCGAGCTCGTCCTCCAGCTTCTCCAGCCGGGCCCTGGAGGCCGCGTCGGTCTCCTTGGTCAGGGCTTCGCGCTCGATCTTCAGCTGCACGATGCGGCGGTCGATCTCGTCCAGCTCCTCGGGCTTGGAGTCCACGGCCATGCGTACGCGGCTACCCGCCTCGTCCATTAGGTCGATAGCCTTATCCGGCAGGAACCGGTCGGCGATGTAGCGGTGGGAAAGGGTCGCGGCCGCCACGATGGCGGAGTCTGAGATCCGCACCCCGTGGTGCAGCTCGTACTTCTCCTTCAGGCCCCGCAGGATGGAGATGGTGTCCTCCACCGTGGGCTCGTTGACGAAGACCGGCTGGAACCGGCGGGCCAGGGCCGCGTCCTTCTCGACGTTCTTGCGGTACTCATCGAGGGTCGTGGCGCCCACGCAATGCAACTCGCCGCGAGCCAGCGCCGGCTTCAGGAGGTTGGAGGCGTCCATCGCCCCCTCGCTCTTCCCGGCGCCGACGAGCGTGTGCATCTCGTCGATGAACAGGATGATCGAGCCTTCGGCGGCGGTGGTTTCGTTCAGCACAGCCTTCAGCCGTTCTTCGAATTCGCCGCGGTATTTCGCGCCGGCGATCAGCGAGCCCATGTCCAGCGAAAGCAGCCGCTTGTCCTTCAGGCTCTCGGGCACGTCGCCGTTGACTATGCGCAGCGCCAGGCCCTCGACGATCGCGGTCTTGCCGACGCCGGGCTCACCGATCAGCACGGGGTTGTTCTTGGTGCGGCGCGACAGCACCTGGATCGTGCGGCGGATCTCCTCGTCGCGCCCGATCACCGGATCCAGCTTGCCGTCCCGCGCCGCCTGGGTCAGATCGCGGGCATACCGCTTAAGCGCATCGTAGCCTTCTTCCGCCGAGGCTGAATCGGCGGTCCGGCCCTTGCGCACCGCCTTCGCAGCGTCTTCCAGGGCCTTCGGCGATGCGCCGGCGTCCTTCAGGATCTTGGCGGTGTCGCCGCCGTCCTTGGCGATGGCGATCAACAGGCGTTCGGTGGTGACGAAGGCGTCGCCGGCCTCCTTGGCGCCGAGTTCGGCGTTGGCGAACACCCGCGCCGTGTCGGGCTTCATGTAGAGCTGTCCCGATCCGCCCTCGACCCTGGGCGTCTTGCCCAGGGCGGCGTCGACAGCCTTGTCTGCCTCGTCCGGCCGCCCGCCAGCGCTCTCGATCAGCGCACGCGACAGCCCGTCCTTCTCCTCGAGTAACACCTTCAACAGGTGCTCGGGCGCGAGCTGCTGATGGCCTCTGGCCAGCGCAAGGCTCTGGGCCGACTGGATCGCCTGCTTGGCGCGGTCGGAATAGACGTCGATGTTCATCAGGTCCCCTCGATAGGCGAAACGCGTCGGGACCGCCTTATCCAAGCACGGCCCGGCGACCCCGATGTAGTGTGGCCCCGAAAGCACACAAGGCGGGGCGCCACACAACCCTCAGGGTAACGTCGGATGGCAGGGCGCCGAACGATCCGGCTAGCCTGCGGACTAGTTGAGCGGGGGAGCGCGCAATATTGCGCCGACGGGAGCCTCGCCCATGATCTCAGTCCGGACCCTCGTTCTGTCGAGCGTGGCGCTCGGAGCGCTCGCCTCCCAGGCCCACGCGGCCGGCTTCTACCTTCAGGAGCAAGCCGCTCGCGGCACGGGCCGCGCCTATTCCGGCGAGGTCGCTGACCAGGGGCCGGCGTCGCTGTGGTGGAACCCGGCGGCGATCGCTTCCTCGCCGCGCGAGGCCCACATCGGCGCGAGCGCGATCTTCGTGGATTCAGAGGTCAACAACACCGGCTCCACGATCACCTTCCCCGGCGGGCTCAAGTTCCCGGTGAGCGGCGAGCCGTTCGCCTACAACCCGATCAACGACGGCGTCGCGCCGAACTTCGGGGTATCGATGCCGGTGGCCGACCGCTTCGCCGTCGGCCTCTCGGTGGCCGCGCCCTACAACTTCACGACGGAGTACCGACGCCCGGCCTGGGCGCGCTACGACGGGTTGAAGTCCAGCCTGACCACGGTCGACATCCAACTGACCGGCGCGATGAAGGTCACCGACTGGCTCGACGTCGGGCTCGGCTTCGACTCGCAATATACCGACGCCAAGCTGCAGACCGCCTCGCCGAACCTGTCGCCGCTCCTGCGTGACGGAATCCAGCAACTGAGCGGCAATGGCTGGAACTACGGCTGGACCATCGGCGCCCAGGCCCATTTCGACCGAGTGACGCTGGGCGCGAGCTACCGCTCGGCCATGGACCACGA
>DASXKT010000142.1:0-2228 GCA_036496685.1 Phenylobacterium sp. | reverse complement strand
GCCCGGGAGATCAGCGCCGGCTTCCTCGTCAGGATCTATGAGCTTGCCGGTGAGCATCAGGCTCCACGTCGAAGCGTTGACCAGGAGCGAGTCCGAAGCCCCGGCGTGGCTCGCCCAATCGGCCGAGGCGATCTTCTCGGCGATCAGCTTGTCTCGGGTCTCCTCATCGGGCGTGCGCAGCAGGGCTTCGGCCAGGCACATCAGCGCCAGGCCTTCGCGGGTCGACAGGCTGAACTCCTGCAGGAAGCTCTCGACGACGCCTTGGCGGCGCGCGCTACGGCGGGCGGCCCGCACCAGGGCCATCGCTTCCTGCTTCACCGCCTCGCGGTCTTCCGCGCCAAGCGGCCGCGCCGCCAAGGCGGCCGCCACGGCCTGCCGCTCGTCCGAAAATTTTGTCGTGTCCAGGTCGTCGAAAGGCATGTCCGTCCCGCGCGTTCGCCGGGACTAATGGGAAAGACGTGCGCGGAACGCAAGGGGAGCGGTCATCCCTCTCCCTTCATAGGGTCGGCTACGAACGCAAAGAGCCCGGCCTTTCGGCCGGGCTCTCGCGTACTCGCACCGAACCTTCGGTGATCGAAATCAGAAGTTGATGTCGATCGTCGAACGGCGGTTCAGCGGTTCCTTCACGTTGTCGCCGGTGTCGACCGCCGGTTGGGTTTCACCCTTCCAGTCGACGGACAGGGCGGTCTGGGCGACGCCCAGTCCGACCAGGGCGTCGGCGACGGCCTTGGCGCGACGTTCCGACAGACGGACGTTGTAGTCCGCCGGGCCGGAGGTGTCGGTGTGCCCGATGATCACGACCTTGGTGGCGTGACCTGCGGAGGCGTAGTTCGCGGCTTCCTGCACCACCGTCTGGGCTTCCGGCGTCAGGATGTACTGATCCCACGGGAAGTAGATGATGTACTGCTTCGCCTCATAAGCCGGCGGCGGAGGCGGCGGCGGGGGAGGCGGAGGCGGCGGGGGAGGCGGGGGAGGCGGAGGCGGCGGCGGAGGCGGCGGCGGCTGCGGCGGCGCGAAGGAGTACCGCAGGCCGACCGTCAGCGAGTTGTCGCTATACTTGCCTTGGAACGTGCCGGGCTGCAGAGCAGCCGTGCCGGTCGACGCGAACGAGGCGTCCGATCCGTCCAGGTAGCGATAGGTCAGGTCGACGTTCAGGCGCTCGGTCGCCTTCCACGCCAGGCCCGCC
The DNA here is from genome assembly GCA_036496685.1 of Phenylobacterium sp. Classification (GTDB taxonomy): domain Bacteria; phylum Pseudomonadota; class Alphaproteobacteria; order Caulobacterales; family Caulobacteraceae; genus Phenylobacterium. The sequence continues at coordinate 1,042 of DASXKT010000142.1, read as the reverse complement.
AGCACTTGCCAGGCGAACGTCGTATCGCTGTCGTCGATGTGGAGGTTCTGGAACGCGGGATTCGCGCCGTTGAGCGGCGTGATCACGCCCGTGACGTTCGAGAACTGACCGTCGGTGGTGAGGTTCACGTGGTTGACGCCGATCCCGGCGCCGATGAACGGATTGACCACGGCGTTCGGCAGGATGTCGTAGATGACATTGCCCATGAACGTCCAAGATTCGATCTTGCCGCTGGGCGAGCCGCAGTTGGGCGCAGCGGCGCTGCGGACCACGCCGACGGTGCAGAGACCGAGAACGGCTTGGTTGGTGCCGCCGCGGACGGTGTCGATATCACCCGGGCGGTAGCCGACTTCAAACTCGACGCGCCAGTGGTCGGTGAACTTGTAACCGAGGCGGGCGAATCCGGCCCAGTCATCCTGCTGGCTGAACGTCCAAGAATACTTGGTGCCGTTGGCGGCCAAATTGGACGAGTCGGCGTCGATGCCAGTCGGCCAGTGGTAGCCGAGGTCGACCGCGCCGTACCAGCCGTACGGCAGATAGACTTGCGCAGCAGCACCAGAGGCCGCGAACACCGCGGCCATGGCAGCCCCTGCCAGGAGTTTGAACTTCATAATCCGAGCCCTCTCATTGCCTCAGTGCTGCGGCCTATTGACCCAGCTTTTCTTATATCAAGGCCGGCTGATTGCGTAAGTGTCACCGAAGCCACACTCGAACCGCAATCTTGCAGACCCGCGAACCTTGACCGGACGCTATACGACTATCGCCGTACGGATCAACGCCGTGAAGGCCACTGACCGCGTTGTTGGCGGGAAAACTGGCGCGCCCGGCGACCTGCCAGTTCTTCCATTGCTCTAGCAAGACGCCGGCGGGGACTGCGAAAGGCCTACGGCCCCGCGGCGATTTCCCACCGATAGTCTTGGAATGACTTGTAAATCCGCTCTGTCGCCGCAGGTCGCGAACGAGCACGCCCAGGCGGCGGTCGGCGCAAGCCGAGCGCTCTCGAACTGCTTCGCGCGCAGCGACATCCCCGCCCCCTCCGTAG
>DASXKT010000141.1:0-6721 GCA_036496685.1 Phenylobacterium sp. | reverse complement strand
GATCAGGGCGAGCGCGTCGATATCGGCGTCTGAGATGTGGCGGCGGTCTTCACGAAGGTGAGCGGTGATGCCGTCCGCCCCCGCCGCCAGCGCCATCTCAGCGGCGCGCACGGGATCAGGATAGCCCTCGCCGCGCGCGTTTCGGACGGTCGCGACGTGATCGATGTTTATGCCGAGGCGCAGCTTGCTCATCCCACACTCCGCTCGTCCCGGCGAAGGCCGAGACCCAGATTGAATGGCTCAGATGTGGGCTCCAAGAGCGCAACGCAATTCCCATCCGCCTGCCGGACCCGAGCCTGGGTACCGGGCTTCGCCGGCATGAGCGGATTGTGGGCGGACATCAGGCGCGCAGTCTCTTCGATCCCGGCTCTTCGGCCGGCAGGGCGGCGAGTTCGGGCGGGAGCGCATCGGCGGGATAGGCCGGGACGTCGAGGGTCGCGAGCGCCACCAGCGGGAAGCCCACGTCGGCGCGGCCGCCGGAGCGGTCGACGATGCAGGCGCAGCAAAGCACCGTGCCGCCCGCCGCCTCGATCGGCTCCACGGCCTCGCGGAAGGAGCCGCCGGTGGTGATCACGTCCTCGATGACCACAACCTTGGCTCCGGGCTCGATTCGGAAGGCGCGGCGCAGCTTGAAGGCCCCGGCTTCCCGCTCGACGTACATGGCCGGAACGCCCATCCAGCGGGCAGTCTCGTAGCCCGGGATGATCGCGCCGACCGCGGGCGAGACGATGGCGTCGGGCTTGCCGAACTGCGCCTCGATCTTCTCGGCCAGGGCCTTGCAGAGCCGCGCCGTGCGCTCGGGGTACTGGAAGACCAGATTCTTCTGCAGGAACATCGGGCTATGCAGGCCCGAAGCCAGGATGAAGTGGCCTTCGCGAAGCGCGCCAGCGCCGCGGAATTCGTCGAGGACTTGTTCAGTGTTCATAGTCGCTGGATAGACCGGTTTCGGCGCGCTCGAAAGATGGCGGCGCGCGGGAGAAGCTTGGCTGTTGCAGCTTGCGCAGCTCCACCTTAGGTGCGGACATGCGCAGAATGCTGATCGGCCTCGCCCTCGTTCTGATCGCCTGGATCGCCGGCGGCGCGGCCATGGTCGCTGTCGCTGGACCATTCAAGCCGTCCGGGATCTATGTGGACATTGGCGCACGCAAGCTGCGGCTGGTCTGCACGGGCCCGCAGAGCGACAAGCCGACAGTGTGGATGGAGGCCGGCGCCTTCGGGCTCGCCGCCGACTTCGCCGCGATCCAGGAGAAGCTGGCGGCCAAGGGGATCCGCAGTTGCGCCTACGACCGCGCCGGTATGGGCTGGTCCGACGAAGGGCCGAAGCCACGCGACAGCGAGGCGATCGTCAGTGACCTCGAGAAGCTGATCGCCGCCTCCGGCGAGCGCGGGCCGTTCATCCTGATGGGCCACTCGATGGCGGGGCTGCATACGCGGCTGTTCGCCGGGCGCAATCCGCAGCAGGTCGTCGGGCTGGTGCTGATCGAAGCCACCACGCCTGAGCAGATTGACAGCGCCGGCACACACAAGTTCCTGGGCGCCTTCACGGCGATCAGCCATCTCGCGGCGGTCTCAGCCAGCATCGGGACGACGGCGCCGTTCTACTACGCGGCCGGCGACCGCATAGGTCTGCCGCCGCAGGGCAGCGCCGAGAAGCGCCACGCCTATGTGTCGGGCCGCCATGCGCGGACGGCCGAGAACGAAGTGGTGAACTGGCCGCGCAGCGCTGCGGAGGCGAAGCTCGCCCCGCCCTACGACCCGCGCTGGCCGGTGGCGGTGATCGTCGCCGGCGGACGGGGTCTGGGCCAGGCGTTCAACGACGCACGGCGGGTCCCGGAACGGGCGTCGCAGGCCGGCAGCTTCGAGGCGGTCGAGGGCGCCTCGCACACCTCGATCCTCGGTCGAACCTACGGCGACGCTGTCGTCCGCGGCGTCGAGCACGTCCTGACCCACCTCCCCGCCGCCGACTGAGTGACATTCGCGTGGCCGTAGTGGTCTCCGGACCTGCGCAGCCACCGGGGGGCCCGTGGATGCGAATCTACAAAGGCGAGGGTCTATCGCTCTACCGCCCGAAGAACTGATCTTCCGGCTTGCCGCCGGTTCGTCGCCGCGGAAAGCTGGGGCCAGATCGGGAGGCGCCATGAAACTCTACCAAACCTACGCCTCGCCCTTTCCGACTCGGGTGCGGCTGCTGCTTTATGCCAAGGGCCTCGAGGTGGAGATCATCGAGCCGCCCGGCTTTCACGCCAGCACCGAGGCCAAGGGCGACTACCTGAAGATCAATCCCATCGGCCGGGTGCCCACCCTGGTGCTGGACGACGGCCGCGCACTGCCTGAGTCCGAGGTCATCTGCGAGTACCTCGAGGACGCCTACCCCGAGCCGAGCCTGAGACCGACCGACCCGGTTGAGCGCGCGCGAATGAGGCTGATCAGCCGGATCTGCGACTTCTACGTGGTGATGGCCATGGTCCCGTTGTTCAACCTGTCCGCCCGGTCGCGGCGGCATTGGGAGCCTGCCATGGTGACGGCGGCGGCAGGCAAGGTGGCCGAGGCGCTGGGCTATCTGGAGACCTATATCGGCGAGCACGGCTACGCGGTCGGCCGCGCCCTCAGCCAGGCCGACGGGGCCGTCGCGCCGCAACTGGTCCTGGCCAGCGAGTGGATCCCGCAGGTCTTCGGCACGCCCGATCCGCTTGCGGCCCTGCCGCGCGTGGCGGCCTACTGGCGGGCGATCCAGGCCGATCCGATCGTTGCCCGCCTGGTCGCTGAGACCCGCCAGGCCATCGCCGAGCAGCAAGCGGCGGCCAAGGCCTTGGCCGCCCGGCCGACGTAAGTGAGCGACCTGCCGCAGGCAACGCCTAACGTCGATATGCCAAAGGTCAACCGACCGCTACTTGGGCTTTGGCCATGAACGGAGGGCCTAACGATGCACGTAAGCGGCTCTTGCCATTGCGGCGTCATCAAGATCGAGGCGGAGGCCGAAGAAGAGTTGGCCGGCATTTGTCATTGTACTGACTGTCAGGTGCTTTCGGGTTCCGCCTTCCGTGGCGGGGTCCAGGCGCTTCGAAAGACGATGACCGTGGCGGGTAAACCCAAGACCTACGTGAAGGTGGCTGAGAGGGGTCGGCGTCGGCTCCATGCATTCTGCCCGGATTGCGCCACGCCGCTCTACGCTGACGATCCCGAGGCGAAGACCCCATTCGTTTCGCTTCGGATTGGCTTCCTCGATCAGCGCGATCAGCTTGTTCCGCAGGTGCAGACATGGCGGCGATCCGCGCTCCCATGGTCGAGTCGGCTTGCCGAGATACCTGCTCTGGAAAAAGACGACTTCGCGAGCCTGGCTGTGAGCGTCCGATCGGAGTGACCGGCTCACGAATGCGCCCGCGCGCCAGTCCCGGGGCCGCCCCAGGTCCCCGGGCGAATGAGCTCGCTCGGGGGGCGGGTTGGCGAGGCCGAGTCCAGTTAAGGTCCGGAACGAGCCGCGCCAGGCTAAGCAGTTGCTCGGCCAGATAGCGTGACGCTTGCGCGGCGCGCTGACATGATCACTCGAGCGACAGCCAAGCGAGGCGGAACATGGTCAGGGGCTCGTGTCTATGCGGTGAGATTGCGTTCGAGGTCGACGAGCCGGGGATCGCCGCCCTCGTCGCCTGCTACTGCGTGAACTGTCGAAAGCTGTCGGGCGCTCAGTTCGGAGTCTATCTGCAGGTTCGTCGCGACGCGTTCCGATGGCTGTCCGGCGAAGACAAGGTCCAGACCTTCGAGTCCTCGCCGGGGAACCTGCGGGGCCGATGCCGCACCTGCGGCTCCATCGCGCCAATCGTCACCAAATACGGCGCGGTCCGCGTGCCGGGCGGCGCCCTGGACGAAGATCCCGGGGTCGCGGCGGACGTCGCTATCTACGAGCGCAGCAAGGCGGAATGGTGCGGCCTGGCGACCCCCGCCCAGCGCTTTGAGGAAACCGGGCCGCCAGAGTACTGGCGCGCGATGAGCGCTAAGCTGATGCCCCCTAGCTCGGCCTGAGTTGCGCAAAGTTGGCGTCAGCATTTGGTCGAGCACGGTCACATGCTTCCTGACAGAAGCGGACGTTGGCGGGCGGTCGAGGGCGATCCGATCGTCGCCCGCTTGGTCGCTGAGACCCGGCAGAACTATTGGGCCGGGACGCACCGTTCCTGCGCCCCTCCAATGGGGACTTCTCCATCGAGGTCTCGAACCTGGAGCTGCAGCTGCCTGTTCATGAAGCCATCGGCGCCGAACCTGGCGAGGTCGCAAGAGCTGCGCGGTAGGCTACCCCGGGATTAGGTTCGCCGGCGAACCGGCATCCGCATCATTCATTCCGGAGACCGATTTTCAGTATATCCCGTCGCCACTACGCGAGCGGGAATGCGGTCATCAATGTCTCCGGCGAGAGATTCAATTTCGAAAAAGATCAAAATTGTCAGTCGCAGTGAATCCACTGTTGCTCATTGCGGGTGAGTGTGATGGCGTTGCGTACCGTGTTCGTTGAACGGGATTTCCAGTGAAGTGAGCTGAACCATGAAAGCTGCACTACTCGCCATCGGCGCCATGTTCGCAGTCTCAACGATCGGGCTGCCGGCAGAGGCCCGCACCTCGGTGTTTTCGTTCAGCGGGGGACCGTTCAGCGGAAGTGGCGTCTTTACGATCGTGCCCAACGTTTCGCCGCCCGACCCCAATCCCCTGTGCGGCACCGCCGGCAACAACCCCTGCCGAGCCGATCCCCCAGGCGCCTATGCCATCACCAACGTGACGGGCACGTTTTCGGACACCAATCTCGGGATCGCCAACGCGGCCATCACCGGCGTGGTGCCGATCCACCCCGCCAACGAACGCGACGCGACGTTTGATCCCTTGGTGCCGACCAGTCTCAGCTTCATCGACTACCCCGGCCCTCCTGCCGGCGCGCTCACCTACAACAACCTGTTCTTCCCCGACGGCTCGCCGATCGATTGCGCCTACCCCTTCAGCGGCACCTTCCTGGACGTCTTCGGCGTGGCCTTCACGGTGGCCGGCGGCTACACGGTCGACCTGTGGGGCGATGGCGCAGAGCCCGGCATCGGCTTGACCTATGGCGTCGGCGTGACGAATGGCCAGGGCCTGCTCGACTATAAGTTCGACGGCGTCAACGGCACGGCGAGCGTACCGGAGCCTTCCACCTGGGCCCTAATGCTGATGGGCTTCGGCGGTCTCGCCTGGAGTCTGCGCCGCACGCGCGGTCGGGATCGCGCCTACGCTTAGGATCGATCAGCGGGGCGAGACCCTTTGATCGTCATTCCAGGGCTCGTCCCGTGAACCCATGATCGCTGACGCTGCGGCCGCCGCCGCGGCTTCTGGACCGCCACGGACTCCATGCGTTCCCGGCACAAGGCCGGGAATGACGGTTGTTGGGGACGGGCCCCCATCCTAGTCCTTACGGCGATCGACCGTTTCGACGCTGGGGTTGGCGCGCAGGGCGGCGGCGATGTGGGTCAGGTGCTTGGCGTCGTTGACGTCGACGTCGAGATCCACGTCGAAGAAGTCCGCCTGGCGGTGGTGCATGCGCAGCTGGACGATGTTGCCGCCGGCCTCGCCGATGATGGTGCATACTTGGCCAAGCACGCCAGGCGCATTGCGGATGGTGGCGATCAGCTTGGCGCGGGCGATCGAGTTGCGCTCGGCCTCCGGCGTCCATTGCAGGTCGCGCCAGAGCTCTTCCTTGTCCTCGAACGCCGCCAGCCGCTCGCAGTCGATGGTGTGGACCGTGAGGCCCTTTCCGTCGTCGGCGATGATCCCGACGATCCGGTCCCCCGGCACCGGGGAGCAGTGCTCGTCGAAGTGGATCGAGACGCCGGGGGTCAGGCCCCCGCCGCGGACGTAAAGCTTGGCGGCCTTGCCACCCTCGATGCGGTGGCGGGCGGCGGCGGCCTTGCGTTCGTCGGCCTTCAGGCCCGGGAACAGCGCCTCCAGCACCTGGGGCGGCGAGACCCGCCCGCGGCCGACGGCGTCGAACAGCTCGTCCTCGGTGGCGGCGGCGAAGCGGTCCAGGGCGGGGCGCAGCGAGACGTCCTTGCGCGACTTGCCGGCTGCCTCGAAGGTCTGATCGACCGTGGCGCGGCCGAGCCGGGTGAACTCTTCCTTCTCGGTCTGGCGGATGTGGCGGCGGATGGCCGAGCGGGCGCGGCCGGTGACGGTGATCGAGCGCCAGTCGGGCGGCACCACGGGCTTGCCGCCGCGGATCACCTCCACCACGTCGCCGTTCTGCAGGACAGTGCGCAGGGGCTTCAGCTCGCCGTTGATCTTCACGCCGATGGCGGTGTCGCCGATGTCGGTGTGCAGGGCGTAGGCGAAGTCGAGCGGCATGGCCCCGGTCGGCAGGCTGACCAGCTGGCCTTTGGGCGTGAACACGAACGCCTGGTCGAGGAACATCTCCAGCTTGGCGTGCTCGACCAGCTCCTCGGCGTCGCCGCCGTGCTCCAGCACCTGGACGAGGTGGCGCAGGTTGACCAACGGGTCGCGGCCGCCGGCTGCCTTCTGGTGTTCCAGGTCGAAGCCGTAGGACTTGTCCTTGTAGCGCCAGTGGGCGGCGACCCCCTCCTCCGCCACGCGGTCCATGGCCTCGGTGCGGATCTGCATCTCGATGCGCATGCCGCGCGGGCCGACCACCGTGGTGTGCAGCGAGCGGTAGTTGTTGCGCTTGGGCGTGGAGATGAAATCCTTGAACCGCTCGGGG
>DASXKT010000140.1:0-12333 GCA_036496685.1 Phenylobacterium sp. | reverse complement strand
CGCCAACGACCTCGGCCTGACCACGGCCGTTCCCGCACAGGTCACGGTCCTCACCGACGCGCGCCTGCGGCCGATCCAGCTGGGCGCCCAGCAAATCCACTTCAGACAGGCCGCGCCCAGCCGGCTTTATTGGGCCGGCCGGCCGGCCATGCGCGTCGTGCAGGCGCTGCATTGGCTGCACGACGTATTGCCGTCGGATCGGGACGCGATCCTGGGTCGGTTGCGCAACCTGATCGCCCACGACGCCCAGAGCGCCGCGATCGCCCAGGACCTGCGCACCGGGCTCGCGGCCATGCCAATTTGGATGCAGTCGATCGTGCGCACGCTCGTCACCGAAGCCCCAGACAGCGATGGCCGTGCTGGCGCTGGTGGTGCTGGTGGTGATCACCATCAGCACCAACATCAGGATGACCAGCGACACCGACATGGTGCTAGTGATCACACCGCCACCAGCCGCGCCTGATGGCCATTAATCCCGCTTTCCTGACGGTTTTGTCGGCTGACGCCGAGACCCGGCAAGGCCTATTCGCGACCACCGCGCGGCGGCTGGGCACCAGCGAGCGCAATGTCGAAAAGGACCTCTGGGTCTGTCTGACCCTTGACATCCTTTTCAACGGTCTTGAGCCAGGCGGCCCGCGTCTTCTCTTTAAGGGCGGCACTTCACTCTCCAAGGCCTATGGCCTGATCGCGCGCTTTTCCGAAGACATCGACGTCACGGTCTTCCGCGACGATCTGGGAGAGCCTGGTACGGTGGAGGCCCTGGCCGCCTTGGGCGGCAAACGGCGCAACGCGCGCTTGGACGCAATCCGCGACGCTTGCCGCGCCTACATCAACGGACCCTTGCTGGCGCAACTCATCGTCGCTTTCGGCGCCGTGACGACCGAGGCTGGCCACCCACCGGTGGAGATCGTTCCCGATCCCGAAGATCCCACAGGCCAGGGACTTCAGGTCCGCTACGCCAGCGTCACCGCCGGCGACGACGACTACATCCGGCCGATCGTGCGCATCGAGTCCGGCGCCAAGTCTGCGCTCGATCCGAACACGCCTCGGGTGCTTACGCCCTATGTCGCCGCAGACCTGCCCGACACCGACTTCTCGATTCCCGGCGTCATGACCGTCGATCCGAGACGAACCTTCTGGGACAAGGTGGTGATCCTCCACGGCCTGCGACGCTGGTACGACATCCGTGCTGAACTGCGGCAGGAGGGCCAGCGCATTTCGCGGCACTATTACGACCTGCATCGGCTGCTGGCCTCCGACGTCGGCGGCGCTGCGGACGACCTCGCCCTGGGCGAGGACTGCGTCCTGCACGCGCGGATGTTCTTCAATCGCCCCGACTTTGATCTGGCGTCGGCGAAGTCTGGCTCATTCGCCCTGCTTCCGACCGGCGACATTCTGAACCGGCTGCGGCGCGACTACGAAGCAATGAGCATCATGATCTTCGGGGACGCCCCGGCGTTCGAGGAGGTTATCGCCTCGGTGGCTGCGTTGGAGGCGAGGCTCAACGGCTAGGAGGGAAAGGTCTTCCCCTGCGGCGGAGCTTGGCATCTCGCCCAACCCCTTCGACTCATGTCCATTTGTCAAGCTGAGAGGCGCGATGAAGCACCCGGCCGAAGGGCCGAGCGCCAGCCGTTGGAGTCCATGCGCAGGGTCGGAGGCGGGGCTCAAGACGACGGTAGTCAGACACTCATGCGCGGGTTGGCTACCGCAGGACCGCGGTGTTCGTCTCGGAGCTTGCTCTGTCAGCGGGCGGGCGTCGGTTCGATGACCGGCCACACGAAGGGGTCGAGAGATCTCCTTACCGGCCCCGCCCCCAATATAAGGAATTTCAATAAGTTACAAGGTACCGTGTGCGGTCGCGTGCGGCGATGTTCTCGTAGCATTTCGCATTCGTTCGCACATTTGGAACGAGGGTCCGGGGCCGGCGCGGCGCTAGAGGGCGGCGTCGGCGCTGTCGAGCCGGGGCAGGCGCGCCTGGATCGCGGCGGCGATGGATGCGTGCACGCTGTCAGGAAAATCGGCCGACATCTGCGCGCGTGTCCGTTCCGCTGCGCCTGCCGCATCGGCGCGCACCTCGTCCAATACGCGGCGGATGATGGCGGAGCCCAGCCCTGCGGCCTTGGCCGTCTCGACGAAGTAACGGCCGTGGATGTCGAGGATCGTGTAGTGGGGCTTGGCGCCCACCGACATGGCCAGCTTGTATTTGTTGTGCGGAATGCGTTTGGCGTCGAACGCCGGCTGAGCGCTTAGAACGTCATAGAATGGCGTGAGCTGAAAACGGCCGCCCGGCCTTAGGAACAGGCTGAAATTCTTGGCGTGCCCATCTGTGGCCCCGATCAGCCAAAACAGGATCTGGCTCTTGAGCACCTGGGCTTGGTCACTCAGGGGCTCATCGCTTTCTTGGAGGCGGGTCAGCAGGTCGACAACTCCAGGGCCGTGCATGCTTTGGTACTTGCGGCCGGAGGGCGCCGAAAGCGCTTGGCAGAAATCTTCCTGCGGCAGTCTCAGGAGTTGGTCGTTCCCCCGCCAGCGACGGTCGAAACGCTCCACCACCAAGACCTTCCGATCCCCAAAGCGCGCGACCTCAGTCTTGGCCACGGGCAGGCCGAATTGGGCCAGGAGCGCCAGGCAATAGTGTTCGTTCTCCACGCTGTCGTTGAGGTCAATCACACCCCAGGACGTCGGGATCTCTCCGAGTTGAGGCTTGAGGATATGGGTGGTCGGCGTCGTGCCGATCGGCCGCATCCAGCGTCCGTCATAGCGCAGGAGCGCCGTCTTCTCTTGAGCGCCTGCGACGGAAATGCGGAATTCTCCGTCGAAATCTATGCCAAGCGGCGCCCTCCCCAGGTTGACGAGCATTGTCGCGATCTCGTCGTCGCTGAGCGGCGCACCCTGGATCGGGTGCAGGCCGTCCACTGCCTCGCCGTCGGGCAGGAACTGCATGGCGCCGACACAGTCGCGCCCGATCTGGGCGAGCAAGCTGTAAGCGTCGACACCCTCGGCGCCCGTGCGTTCAGCCAGTTGCCGGCGGATAGGGAGATTGTCCGGCAGGAGGTTGTCGAACACCGCCGCGACCGCCTCGCCGCGCCAGGGGGACGCCCGCAGGGGGAGGGACAGCGAAATCGGGAAGGCCGGGCCCCAGTTCAGCCAGTTCAGGTCGTATTGGAACGAGATCGCCCCGCCAGCTTCCTTCTCCAGCCGCCCACACAGGCGGTTGTTGATTAGGACGTTCAGAGGCGCGTGCGCCTTGCGGCGCGGCATTAGAAGATGTTCTCGATGTCGGCCGAGGAGCTTTTTGTCCGCGGGGTGAGGGTCATCTCTAGGTCCAAGGCGGCGAGGAGGTCGTACACGGCGCCAAGCCTGACGCCGTCGTGGCCGGTCTCGATCTTGGAGATCATCTCCTGACGTAGGCCCGCTAGGGCGGCGAGTTGGGTCTGGTTGAGGCCCCGTTCACGGCGAAAATTTTGGATCGAGCGGCCGAGCTGTCTGGTCGATCGGGCGATGGCGGGGGACATGCCCATCTCCTTCCTATGCGGTGAATCGCATACTGAGGTATTATGCGATTTAACGCATATCGTAACCTTATGCTGAAAGCAACATAAAAAGGTTTTATGCGGTTTATCGCCTAAATCCCGCTGGCATTCGGCCTCAGGTGGGCTATCGAGTTCGGGACACCGGCCAGCGCCCCATAAGCCACCCGTGGCCTTCCTCGGGTTGGGAAGGCCTGCCGCGACCGTGTCGCGGGCTGACGGTGGGTCACAGAGAGCCTGCCAATCGCTGAGCGAGGCGTAGGGACACCCTCCATCGGATAGACCGGTCCTGGTTCTCTTTGCCGACGTTGCGAGCGTCCGATCTTGTCCTCTTGCCGCGCGGCGCTCCACCTCGCTCCTGGCGGGTTGGAGACCAAGGCCAATCCCCCGATCCCGCGAGGCGCGCCTAGACAGTCAGGGCCTGGATGACGGCCTCAAGAACCTTCTGCGCCTTGCCGCGCATCTCTTCGTCAGTCGCGTCCTGGATCGGGTGATCTACAAGTACATAGCGCGCGCCGTCCATGCCCAGCATCTTGCGCTGAGCTTCGGCGGCCTCGGCGAACTCGCTGGAGGCGATGGAGACGGCGGGAAGGCCCTGGATCTCGAACCACACAGTGTCGTGCAGACTGCACGTCGTGCATGATCCTCAATCGGCGAGGGCTTCCAGGACGACGTTGCACTCGGCCTTGATTTTCAGCCGCAGATTCGGCGGGCAGGGCTTGGCGAAGGTCGGCTTCGCGTAGCGCCGGATCTCGGCCTCCGGGTATCGGGCCGACAAGAGGCGTTCCAACTCGTCCAGCAGCACGTTCCCGCGCGGCTTGGAGATGTCGAGCAGGCCGATGACGCCGGGCGTATTGCCCGTCCGCGGCGTGATCTGGCGGGCGACGGGCACCCGCTCGTCAGTGGGGTCCAGGATTGTCGTCATCGACGTCCTCCGAAGCTCTGCGCCAACGCTATCAGCCTTCGATTTTCTTGGAAACGACGGCCGAGCCGGCGGCGCCAGTGAGCCAGCCGTGGAAGGCGGCGGAGAATTTGCCGGCCTCCGAACCGGCCACGACGATGTGGATGAACTTGCCGTCGGCGAACTTGGGGGCCGGGGAGGCCAGCATGGCCTCGGTCATCCTGGCGGCCGACGCCGGCGGGATGCCCGCGCCCGAGACCTCGTCGCCGACCATTTCCCGCAGCGGCCGCGAGGTCACGGCCTGGATGCGGTCGCGCAGGCGAGCCTTGGAATAGTCGCCGTCGACGGTAAGCGTCTTCACGTGCTCGGGACAGACCACCAGCAGCGCATCCACCGGCATCCGGTGGATCTTCGACAGGAAGACGCCCTCGAGGCCGAGGCCGAGCGTGCCGGCGATCTGGTCCGGCTTGCGGGACTCCTGGTCGACGATCTGCACCGGGCCGCTGGTCATGGCGAAGGCGGTGACCACCGAGTCCCGGCGCTGGAAGCCCCGCTCGACGTGCAGCGGCTCCCAGGGCGAGCCTTCTTCCCATTCGGCGAAGCACATCGTGAATTTCATCGGGCTCGACAGGGTCGAGCGATCCGTGCCGCCGGGCCGGGCGCCGCCGACGTTGCGGACCACGAGCCGGACCGCGCGGCCGATCGTGGCGTTGGCGCGGTTGCCGTTGCCGAGCGCGGCCTGCTTCATGTTCATGCCGATCCGCTGGCGGATCGGGCCGTTGACCACCAGCACCGGCGAGGCGCCCATGGTCGTGGCGTTGACGCCGTGAATGTTGAACTCGTCCGTGCAGACGGCTTCAACGGCGGCGATCACCACCGGCAGGTATTCCGGCCGGCAGCCGGCCATCACCGCGTTGATGGCGATCTTCTCCACCGTCACGGGGGCCATGCTGGGCGGCACGATGGCGACGATTTCCTGGGGGCCCCGCGCTGTGCCCGAGAGCATCCGCAGCACGCGCTCCGGGGTCGGCGCGACCACCGGCAGGCCATCGGAGAAGCCCTGATCGTACATGAATTCGTCGACGTCGTCGGAGCGAGCGACCTCGATGCGTCGCGCCCGGATCGGGCTGCCCTCGGCCTCGGCCAGCAGGCGGTCGTGGATGTCGGGATCCAGGTGCTTGGAGCCGCAGCCCGGACGCCAGTCCGGGAGCTCCGACCAGGCCACCGGCGCGGGCGGCAGGGCCAGGTCCGTGGCGATCCGATCCGCGAGCGCCTCCCACTCCTGCCGCACGAACCCTTCGAGCGGCGGGCTCCGTTCGCCGTCGGACCCGATCCAGTAGAGCGTCGGCACGATCTCGAAGTCCCAGGCCAGGGAGGTTCTGAGCGCGCTGTCGTCCAGGATGGGCAAGGTCAGGCCGTGGCGGTCCTTGAGGATCGCGTTGCCGTCCGCGGTCTGGCCGACCATCCAGATGTCCGCGGCCTCGCACCACGCCCGGTGGAACGCCTCCAGTACGGGCGCCGCCAGATTGCAGGTCGCACAGTCCTCCTTCACGAAGCAGATCAAGGCGGGCCGGTCCGTGGGGAACCGTCGGGGCTCGCCCGCCAGGTCGGGCAGCGAGAAGGCCGTGGCGGTCATCGGGCGATCCTCATCATCGTGCGCGCGGCCCCAGGCTGGCGGAGGTGGATGGGAATCGAACCCACCACACGCCTTGTCGACGTGTCACCGGTTTTGAAGACCGGGGAAGCCACCAGACTCCAGTCACCTCCAGCGGAGATCGACACTAGGCCGGGTTCCGTGGCGTCCCGAAGCGGTTTTGCGGGGCTCAGACGATGCGACGGACGTCGCCTTGGCGCACGGTGTCGCCGCGGGCGTCGAGGAACTCCAGTATCGGCACGATGAACTTCCGGGATGTGCCGAGCGCGGCCCGCGCTTCGCCCGTGGCGAACTCGACCGGCGGCGGGAAGGCGACGCGCAGGCCGGCCAGGGCCACGTCGAACACCTCGGCGTGGAAGACCAGTGTCTGGCGCAGCGCATGGTTCCTCAGGGCCACGAGCGCGCCCAGGTCGATCAGGAGTTCGATCAGCGGCGCGTCTTCGCTTCCGGGTGGCGCCAGGGCGCCAACGTCCGGCGGCGTGACCCCGCCCTCCCGGACATGGCCTTCGAGGTCGCGCAGGCGGGCCAGGGCGGCGGGCGGCAGGACCGCGAGCGGGTCGTGTGAGGCCAGCCGCACCTGGCCGCCGTTGATGTGGATCTCGCCCTCGGCGGCCAGGCGGCGTTCTACGCGATCCAGGAGGTCGCGCGACGTGGTTCGCGCGAAGGAGCCGCGCACCGCGCCGAGTTGCGCCCAGACGCGGTTCGGGGCGCCTATATGGGTCTCAGCCAGCCGCGCCAGATAAGCCTCGCGCGCCGCAGTGATCGCTCCGGGCGCCGCGACCAGGTCGGGGCCCAACTGCTCGAACCCGCGCAGGGACGCGCGGACCTCCTCAAGGGGCCGTCGCGCCAGCCGCGCCGCCTCGCGTGCCGACAGCGCGCCGCCGTCGCGGGCCGCGAGCCTGTCGGCGATCCGCGCCACGTCCCCGTCCGCCGCGGCGGCGAGCAGATCGCGGCGCGCGTCCCTTGACCCCCTAAGCTTCGGCGCCTCCGGGTCCAGCACGACGGCCCCGCCGATCGTCTCGGGCGGTGAGGGGCGGCGCAGGATCGCGTGCTGGCCGGCGAAAACCGCCACCGGCGTCGCGAAGCGAAGCTGCGCCATGCCGGACCCGCCGGGCGCCAACGGACCGTCGCCCAGGAGCCGGACCTTGGCCAGGTCCTGCCGCGCGCCCCACATCACGCGCACCTCATCGCCAGACTTCAGGGGCCGCGCGCTCTCATGCGACAGGGCGAGTTCGACGTCCACGAGCAGGCTGGCGGCGAGCGCGTCCGCCGCGCACAACACTTCGCCGGGCTGGACGTCATCGACGGATACGCCTCGCAAGGCTGCCGCCACCCGCCCGCCGGGCGCCGCCGCCGCGATCGTCTCTCCGTGCGCCTGCAACTGGCGGAGCGTCACCGACCGGCCCGATGGCATGAGCACCGCCGGCGCGCCGGCCCGGAGCGGCCCGCCCTGTAGCGTACCCGTCACGACCGTCCCGGGCCCGGCGACCGTGAAGACCCGATCCAGCGGCAGAATCGCCCCCGGCGCCGGGTCGCCCCGCGGACACCGATCGAGCAGCGCTTCGGCCGCCTCATGCAACGCCGGCAGGCCCGCGCCGGTCCGGGCCGAGCAGAAGACCACCGGCTCGCCGGCCAGGAACGTCCCCTTGAGCTCCACCGCGATCCGCGCCCGGACCTCGACCTCCGCCCCGTCCGGAAGCAGGTCCGCCTTCGAGACCGCCACGATTCCGGCCCGCAGGCCCAGCAGTTCGGCGATGCGAAGATGTTCGTGGGTCTGGCGGCCGAAGCCCTCCGTGGCCGATACCACCAGCAGCGCCGCGCGGGCGCCGGTCGCCCCCATCACCATGGCGCGGATGAAGTCCTCATGCCCTGGGGCGTCGAGGAAATCGACTGTGCCGCCCGGGTAGTCGCGCCACGCGTAGCCGAGGGTGATCGACAGGCCGCGCGCCTTCTCTTCCGCCAGGCGGTCGGTCTCGATGCCGGTGAGCGCGCGGACGAGCGCGGTCTTGCCATGATTGACGTGGCCGATCACCGCGATGCTGAGCGGCGATCTCGTCGCTTCCGAGCCCATCCAACGTCCCTACGTCGAACCGTGGCGGCCGTCATCCTGGCCCGATACAGTCGACGCCATGACAACGACGCCCGCCGTTGAGAATCCGGACCCACGCCGCCGGCTGCCGGCGGTGGACGTGATCTGCGCCGATCCCGCGGCCCGGCTGCTGACCGAGCGGTTCGGGAGGGCCGCCGTGGTCGCCGTCCTGCGCATCGTGCTGAGCGAGGCGCGAGCCCAGCTGCGGATCGATCCGGCCGCGGTCCCGACGATCATCGACCTGCTCGCGGCCGGCGGGCGGATTCTGGAGGACGGCGCCCGCGAGACCCTGTTCCCGGTGATCAACGCCACCGGCGTCGTGATCCACACCAACCTCGGCCGCGCGCCGCTCGCGCCCGAGGCCATCGACGCGATGCGTGCGGTCGCGAACTACAGCAATCTCGAGATGAACCTGGAGACGGGCCGCAGGGCCTCTCGCCACTATCACCTCGATAGTGTCATCGCCGACGTCTCCGGCGCCGAAGCCGGCCTGACCGTGAACAACTGCGCCGGGGCCGTGCTGCTGGCGATCGCGGCGCTGGCGGACGGCGCGCCGGTTATCGTTTCACGCGGCGAGCTGGTGGAGATCGGTGGCGGCTTCAGGGTGCCCGACGTCGTGGCGCGGGGCGGGTCGCGCCTTGTCGAGGTGGGCGCGACCAATCGCACCCACCTGCGCGACTACGAGCAGGCGCTGCGTGATCACCCGGACGCGCGGGTCATCCTGCGCACCCACCCCAGCAACTTCCGAATGACTGGCTTCACGAGCGCGCCTGCGCTCGATGCGCTGGCCCACTTTGCCCACGCCCATGGCCTGCTGCTCGTTGAGGACCTAGGTGGCGGCGCGCTGATCGACCTTGCGCCTTACGGGATCGCCGACGAGCCGACGGTGCAGGCCAGCCTCCGCGCCGGCGTCGACCTCGTGCTGTTCAGCGGCGACAAGCTGCTTGGCGGACCACAGGCCGGCATCGCCGCCGGGCGCCGCGACCTGGTCGACCGGCTGGAGCGCCATCCCCTGGCCAGGGCCCTGCGGCTCGACAAGATGTCGGTCGCGGCCCTCGCCGCTACGCTGCGCCTCTACCGCCCGCCGGCCGATCCCAGCCAGCGCATCCCGGTCCTGCGGATGCTCACCGAGCCCCTTGCCACGGTTGCGGACCGCGCCGAGACCCTGCGGACGCTGGTCGCCCACGTGCCGGCGCTCGACGTTGGCGTCGAAGAAACGCTGGGCTACGCGGGTGGCGGCGCCATGCCCATGCTGGCGCTGCGGGGGAAGGCCGTCGCGCTGCGGAGTCCGCGCTTCAGCGCCGACGCGTTGGCTCGCCGGCTGCGCACCGGGGCGAATCCTGTCCTCGGTCGCATCGAGCGAGATGTCGTTCTGCTGGAACTGCGCACCGTGTCCGACCTCGAGCTCCCGGCCCTCGCCGCCGCGGTCGCCAACGCGGCGTGAGCGCGCGAACCTTGCTGTGGTTGCGGCCGAGTTTCGGCCACCTGAACGTCCGCTCTTCGGCTTGATGCCAAGGTCCGAAACTGGCGCAACTCGGACGGCCTGGCGGAGTGTCGGCCAGCCAGATCGCTCGCTTGGTGAAGTTGACATCCCTCGACGTCAGAGCAAGTTGGTCCCCGGATTGGGGGGAAATCATGCCGAAAAATCCGGGATCGGACCGTCGCGCGGTCCTGACCGGCGCGCTGCTTGCCGCCGCACCGCTCGCCGCGCCCCCAATCGCCGCCGCGGAGCAGCCGCGGGGTCGGGGTAAACCCACGACGTTCCTGCTCGTCCATGGCGCCTGGCACGGCGGCTGGTGCTGGGATCAGGTGAGCGCCCGACTGACGGCCCTGGGCCACGTCGTCATCGCGCCCACCCTGACGGGCCTGTGTGAACGCTCCCACCTGCTCAGCCCAAGCGTCAATCTTACGACCCACATCGACGACATCGCCGGCGAGATCCGGTTCAAGGACCTGTCGAACCTCGTCCTCTGTGGCCATTCCTATGGCGGCATGGTCATCACCGGCGTGGCCGAGCGCTACGCGGACCGGATCGCCTCGATCGTCTATCTGGACGCCTTCTGGCCGCGCGACGGGGAGTCGCTGGCGGACATTACGGGGCGGCCGATCCCCCCTGGCGTGAACCCGACGCGGGAGGCCAGCGCCTTCATGGATCCAGTGAACGCCGCATGGGCGAACGCCAGGCTGACGCCGCAACCGGTGGAGACCTTTCGCGAGAAGCTGAAGGTGACCGGCGCCGTCGAGCGCATTCCCAAGCGCACCTTTGTCCAGGCGACCCTCGGCGAGGCGCCTTTCTTTGCGGCCACGTTTGAGCGGGCCAAGACGACCCCAGGTTGGAAGACCGTTCAGGTCAATTCCCGCCACGACGTCATGGTCGACCACCCGGACCTCATGACCCAGATTCTCCTGGACGCGGTCCCCGGGGCGCGCAGCGCCTAGCTGTGGTTTCCGGTTCCTTCCGCAGGCGACCGGAACGAGCCCGCACTTACCCCGGCCGCCAAAGCCTGCTTTGCGGACCGGCATCAACGTCCGCGCCTGGCACCCATAGCGGACCCTCGGGGCCAGGTTCTTGCGCGCGGGCCGAGGCACCGGACACGTCTTGAAAGGTGGAAAGCGGTGTCCGCGCACTCTAATGTCGAGGTGGGTAAAAAAGGGGGGCGGGCTTGATCCGATCGGCCAGGGTTTTGGCGAGCTGCGTCGTGCTGATCGCGGGCGCCTCGGAGGCGGCGGGGACACCCAGCACCCTGTTCAAGGACCCGCCTCACGACGTTGCGCATCCGGCTCGTATGGAGGTGGTGCATATCCCCACGCATGGGGTGAGCATCAACGGCGTCTTCTACCTGGCCAGCGGCGCTGGGCTTCATCCGACCCTGATCTTCTTCCACGGCTTGCCGGGCAACGAACAGGGCCTCGACCTCGCGCAAGCCGTGCGACGGCTGGGCTGGAACGTGCTCACGCTGCACTACCGAGGGTCCTGGGGCAGCCCCGGGACATACTCCTACGCGCATCTGATCGAGGATGGGATCGCGACGCTCGCCTTTGTCCGAGATCCCGAAACGGCCACCCGTTACGGGATCGACCCGAGGCGCATCGTCCTCGGGGGTCACAGCACAGGTGGGTTTGTCGCCGTCAACACCGCGGCGCGCAGCTCCGGGTTGGCGGGCTTAGTCCTGGTATCCGCATCGGATGACGCGGAGGAAGCCCTGACGGCTCGCCGTAGCCAGGAGACTTGGGCTCGCTTCGTCAAGGAGACCTTCGCCGACGGCATGGAGTCGCTCCAGGGCTGCACGCCGGACGGCCTGGGCGAAGAGGTGCTTTCGGGCGCGCAGGCCTGGAGGTTCAAGGCGGCGGCCCCCAAGCTGACAACGACGCCGATCATCATGATCACGGCCAACGACGGCTTGGCGTCCGAAGATGAGGCTTTCGCGGCCGCCGTTCGAGCGCACGGCGGCCATGTGAAGGTTACTCACTTCGACACCGATCATCCGTACAGCGACCGCCGGATCGCGCTGGCGCGCAGCGTCGCCCAGGGGCTGGGTTCGATAAAATAACGGCCTCGCTTGCTTGGCGAAGGCGAGTGTCCGCTATGGGTGGTGGGCTCAGCATTGGCCCCGCACCAGGATGCGGACGTTCGGAACCGCCGGCAGGGGTGGATAGGGGGCGTTCCAGCCATGGTCACTTTCGTCCACCCTGCTTGAGCAACCGGAGGAGCCGGGTAGCACCAAAGACCAACCAGATAACGACCCCCATCAAGAGGACAGCGGCAGTCGAGTAGGTGCCGATTGGTAGGCCGTAGAAGTTGGTGCCGATGTTCGGTTTCCCGTTCATGAGGGCGACCAAGACGCTGAGGCAAAAGCCTACAAAGGCCAAACCCAACAGCGAGAACCCGACCGCTTTCAGCAGTCTGTGTTGCATGGAATGCTCCCCCTCACCGCAAACTAGGCGGTCAGATCCTGGTCCACCAGGGATTGGAAACGGACGGAACCGCCACGTCCGCTGTGGGGTCGAACGCGGTCATGGGCTCAGCGCCAGCAAGCGAACCTTCGGCGTTTCGCCCGGAAGCGGACCCTGCCAATGACGGAGACGGGTGGAAAGGCGTCGTTCGGTGCGCCCGCGCTCGGCAAGCGGCGCAATTCGCCTATTCGCCCGCGCGACGACG
>DASXKT010000139.1:0-2657 GCA_036496685.1 Phenylobacterium sp. | reverse complement strand
CTTTGAAACACCTGATCGAAGCGAAGCATGAGGACGAGGAAGGGCCGGAGGCGGCCGGCGATCCGCCGCTGCCCGGCGCATAGAGAAGCGCCCGCTCCGAATCGCTGCTAAATCGAGGGTCATGCCCAAGTCCCAGGCCGCCCAGCAGACTCTGTTCGACGACGACGCGCTGAACCCGGCCGCGCCCTCGCCGCTGGCTCAGGGCCACGAGCCGCGGCCGGGACGCGACGCGTCCGGCTACTCGGCCAAGGACATCGAGGTGCTGGAGGGGCTGGAGCCGGTGCGCAAGCGGCCGGGCATGTACATCGGCGGCACCGACGAGCGCGCCCTGCACCACCTGTTCGCCGAGGTGCTGGACAACGCCATGGACGAGGCCGTCGCCGGCCACGCCAAACTCATCTCTGTCAGGCTCGACGCCGACGGCCAGCTCACCGTCACCGACGACGGCCGCGGCATCCCGGTCGACCCGCACCCCAAGCATCCGGGCAAGTCGGCGCTGGAGGTCATCATGACCGTCCTGCACTCCGGCGGGAAGTTCTCCGGCAAGGCCTACGAGACCTCCGGCGGCCTGCACGGCGTCGGCGTCAGCGTCGTCAACGCGCTCTCCGAGCGGGTCGAGGTCACCGCCTGGAAGGACGGCTTCGAGTGGCGCCAGGCCTTCACCCGCGGCAAGCCGATCGGCTCCATCGAGAAGCTCGGCCCGACCCGCAAGCACGGCACGGCCATCGCGTTCACGCCCGACCCGGTGATCTTCGGCGAGGGCGTGGCGTTCAAGCCCGCGCGGCTCTACCGCATGGCGCGGTCCAAGGCCTACCTGTTCGGCGGCGTCGAGATCCGCTGGTCGTGCGATCCCTCACGTATTCAGGACCAGACCCCAGCCGAAGCGGTCTTTCGCTTCCCCAACGGCCTCGCCGACTTCCTGGCCGAGCGGGTGAAGGAGATCGAGACCGTCACCCCCGAGCCCTTCGCGGGGCGCTATTCCCGTCCGGGCGAGACCGGCAAGGTCGAGTGGGCCATCGCCTGGACCCCGGCCGGCTTCGGCGAGGCCGACGGCTTCCTGCAGTCCTACTGCAACACCGTGCCGACGCCCGAAGGCGGCACTCACGAGGCGGGCCTGCGCGCCGCCCTCACTCGCGGCCTCAAGGCCTATGCCGAGCTCACCGGCGAGAAGCGCGGGACGATCCTCACCGCTGACGACGTCATCGCCCAGGCAGGCTCGCTGGTCAGCGTCTTCATCCGCGACCCGGAGTTCCAGGGCCAGACGAAGGAGCGCCTCTCATCCGCCGACGCCCAGCGTCTCGTCGAGGCAGCCATCCGCGACCCCTTCGACCACTGGCTCACCGCTCAGCCCAAGGCTGCGACCGCGCTGCTCGAGTTCGTCATCGAGCGGGCCGAAGAGCGACTGAAGCGCCGCAAGGACAAGGAGGTCGCCCGCGCGTCGGCGACCCGCAAGCTGCGGCTCCCCGGCAAGCTCGCTGACTGCTCGGGCAACGCCATCGATGGCACCGAGATCTTCCTGGTCGAAGGCGACTCGGCCGGCGGATCGGCCAAGCAGGCGCGGGATCGCAAGAGCCAGGCGATCCTGCCGCTGCGCGGGAAGATCCTGAACGTGGCCTCGGCCACTCTCGACAAGCTCGGCGCCAACAAGGAGCTGTCGGACCTGATGCTGGCGCTGGGCGTCCAGGGCGGCTCGAAGTTCAAGGAAGAGGACCTGCGCTACGACCGCGTGGTGATCATGACCGACGCCGACGTCGATGGCGCACACATCGCAAGCCTGTTGATCACCTTCTTCTACCGCACCATGCCGGAGATGATCCGTTCAGGCCGGCTCTTTCTGGCGCTGCCGCCGCTCTATCGCCTGAGCCATGGGACCAAGGTGGTTTACGCGCGCGACGACGCCCACCGCGACGAGCTGCTGGCGGGCGAGTTTAAGGGCAAGAAGCCGGAGATCAGCCGCTTCAAGGGTCTCGGCGAAATGATGCCGGCGCAGCTGAAGGAAACCACCATGGATCCTTCCAAGCGCACGCTGGCCCGCGTCACCCTGCCCCGTGCGGAGGAGGTGGTCGAGGCGCTGGTCGAGCAGCTCATGGGCCGCAAGCCGGAGCTGCGTTTCCAGTTTATCCAGGAAAACGCCGAATTCGCCGTGGCCGATCTCGACGTTTAGCGGTCGGAAAAATGGGATACGCAGGCGCGTGCCCGTTATGACTAACGCCGATCAGTACTAACGTGAATTTTGAATGGGTTTTTACTCGGCGTTATACGAGTTGTAGCATTCTCGCCCTGAAAACGACACGATCAGCGCCGGACGCCCAGTCGTCCCGCGCTGGCTAGATCGCACTTGGAAGGGCTGATCCATGCTCAGGTTTCTGACGCGTTTTGCGAGGGACGAGTCCGGCGCCACCGCCATTGAATACGGCCTTATTGCTGCACTTGTCGCCGTCACCCTGGTCACGGCCATTTCGGCGCTGCGTGACCAATTGGGCGTAACCTTCACCACGATCGCCAACGCGATTCCTTAGGCGAGCCAAGAGCTCGCATTTGGACGCGCAATTGCAGCGCGGACTCGCAAAGTTCCGGCCTCCGCCTCCGACGCGCGATGCAGCGGCAGGCTTGAAGCGCACCCGCTTTGATTCATGGCTAATCAAAAATAACCAACG
>DASXKT010000138.1:0-2821 GCA_036496685.1 Phenylobacterium sp. | reverse complement strand
GACCGCGCCAGGCCTCGGATCGACGTCGAAGGTGTTGACGAAGGTCCTGACGGCCTTCTTGCCCGGCTCCGGCGTATTGACCCACGGCGCGCCGTCACCATCCAGGCTCTCGACCTCGACCACCTGAGGATTGAGGTAGATCAGCGGCTGGATGCGCTCGGGAAGTCCGTTGGGGCCCGAGTTGATCAGGCTGTCGTTCTTGGGGCCCAGGATCATCAGGTCGGCGCGGGAGCGGTCGATCGAGGCGGTGATCGAGTTCACGATGCCGGTGAACATGCCCACCTGCGCCAGGACCAGCAGGCCGGAGAACGCGAGCGCCACCATGGCGGCGCTGTAGCGCTTCCATTCGTAGAGCAACGTGGCCAAGGCCAACGACATCGCGGCGTCCCCTTCTTCGAGCGCGGAATGTCGCCGCCGGGGCCGCGGGCGCCAGTTAAATCCCGGTAACACCGAGGTAACAGGCCGGCTTGCGGAGCCGCGAATTGCACTCGTTTGTAGGGAGGCGCGAGGGCTCGGCGCCGGATGCGGGGGGCGGGATTAAACCTTCGTAATCCGCCGGCCCGAGGGCTATCCGCCGGGCTTGGCCTTCTCTGGAATCGGGGTTCCGAAGATGCCTGGGCCCATGGATGGCTTGATGCCCTGCGCTTCCTGCGAGCGCGCGCCGCCGAGGATGCCGGTCATGGCTTAGTTGCCCTCGTGGCATGCGTACTCGAACACCTGCTCCTTGCGGGCGTTGAGGCTCATCTCAGCACGCCAGGGCTGGGTATAGTAGACCGGGTCCGTCACCTGGAACTCGTAGAAGATCTGCGTCGGCGACGTGCGCGTGAACCGCTCGGTGACCCGGCCCTTGTCGGAGAGGTAGATCGGCCCGGTGCGACCCTGCTCGGGGTTCACGTTGACCGTTTCGACCACAAGGGTGTCGCCCTCCCACCAGCCGACGCTGTCGCCAAGCCACATCGCGATGGACGCCGGACGATGGTGAGCGAGGGCTTCGGCCTTGTCCTTGAACAGCGGGATCACCCGGGCGTCGTGGACCATCTCCACGTCGATGACGACCGCGTCGGGGGTCTCCACGATCTGATAGTTGTTATTATAGATCGTGTTCAGCATCCCGGGGCCGCCGGCGCCGGTGAAGCCGATCAGGCAGCGCTCGGAGACCGGCAGGAATTCCGGCCCGGCGAACAGGTTCTTCTGCCGCTCAGCGCGATATTCGCCGAGCAGCTTGCGGCCGGTTTCGGAGAGCGGCAGCTGGCCGTTGGCCGGCTCGACGATCCAGGAGGTGCGGTACTGGCCCTTCACGCTGGCCAGGCTCTTCCCTGGATCGATCCAGAAGGTGTTGTAGCCGCGGTCGTTGTTCTCGTCTTTCAGCAGGTTGTCGTTGAAGTTTGACGGGCCTTCCTCGGCCGCCGCCAGCTTCTGGAACGGGCTGTCCTTCGCGAGCTTGGCCGCCTGGGTCTGGTCGACCACCAGCATGCTCACGCCTGGGGCGCGGGTGAGGTTGGTGACCGAGGCGTTGGACCAGACGCCGGTCAGGTCGGGCTTTCCGTAGCTCGTCCGGGGCGGGGCGTAGGGCTTGTCGGCGGCCTGCGCGGCAGAACCCAACGCCAGCGCGCACGCCAACACCCCAGCGATCGAAACGCCGTTTCCCATTGCCCCTGCTCCCTTGCGCGGACGCTGTGCCAAGGAGGCCCGCGCCCGTCCGTTTCTGGTGGTGACGCTAGCATGGTCGCGCGCCCGTCGCGACCTCGCGGCGCCTTGCGAAACCGCAGCTTCTGACCCTCTATCGCCCGAGGGGGCCGCCACGGAATCGCGGCCGGCTGGGGTCGATTGAATGTTCCGTCTCGAAAACGCGCAAAGCCTGGTGGGCATAGCGCTGGCCATTGGCGTCTGCTGGGCGCTGTCGGAGAACCGGCGGCGGTTCCCGTGGAAGCTGGCGCTGGGCGCGGTGTTGGTGCAGGCGGCGCTGGTGCTGGCGCTGTTCGGCCTGCCGGCGCTGCGCGCCGGCCTGCAGGGCATTGGGCACCTTGTGGACGGGCTCTCGTCCTCGACCCAGGCGGGCGTGGCCTTCGTGTTCGGCTACCTGGCGGGCGGCGACGCCCAGCCCTATCCCACGACAAACCCCGGCGCGATGTTCGTCTTCGCCTTCAGGGTGCTGCCGGTGATCCTGGTGGTCTGCGCCCTGGCGGCGCTGCTCTGGCATTGGCGGATCCTGAAGTGGATCACACAAGGGTTCGGCTTCCTCTTCGAAAAGACCATGGGTCTTCGTGGGCCGCCGGCGCTGGCGACTGCGGCGACTGTCTTCATGGGCCAGGTCGAGGGACCGATCTTCATCCGCAGCTACCTGCCGACGCTGTCGCGCTCGGAGCTGTTCCTGCTGATCGCGGTGGGCATGAGCTGCGTTTCGGGCTCGACCATGGTGGCCTACGCCACGATCCTGAAGGACGTGCTGCCCAACGCCGCCGCGCACGTCTTGACCGCTTCGATCATCTCAGCGCCGGCGGGCGTGCTGCTCGCCCGCATCCTGACGCCCCGCGATCCGGAGGCCGAACAAGCCGAGGCGCTCGAGCCGGCGATGGACAAGGTCTATGAAAGCTCGGTCGACGCATTGATCAAGGGCACGTCCGACGGCCTGGCGATCGTGCTCAATGTCGGCGCGACGCTGATCGTGTTCGTGGCCCTGGTGGCGATGGTCAACGGCATCCTGGGGATGTTCCCGCAGGTCGGTGGGGCGCCGTTGTCGGTGGAGCGCGGCCTGGGCGTGGTCTTCGCCCCGCTCGCCTGGTCGCTCGGGATCCGTTGGGCCGATGCGCCGACCGCGGGT
>DASXKT010000137.1:0-2492 GCA_036496685.1 Phenylobacterium sp. | reverse complement strand
CTCTTCGACACGCCGCTTGCGGTCGCCGGGAGAAACGCCGCGATAGAGCAGGGCGACCTCGACGTTTTCAGCCACCGTCAGATCGTCGATCAGGTTGAAGCTCTGGAACACGAAGCCGATGCGATCGCGGCGCAGCGCTGTGAGCTCCCGTTCGGAACGATGGGCAACCTCTTCGCCGAAGAACTCGAAGCTGCCGCTGGTCGGCGTGTCGAGCAGGCCAAGGGTGTTGAGCAAGGTGGACTTGCCGCAGCCGGACGGGCCCATCACGGCCACGAACTCGCCGTCCCGTACCTCCATGGAGATTTCGTTCAGCGCCAGGGTCTCCACCTCGGCGGTGCGGTAGACCTTGCTGACCTTGTCGAGCCTGAGCATTGCGCCCTCCCTGTCCCTATTTCGTCAAAACCACCCGGTCGACTTTTTCGAACCCGGTGTAGTCCGAGGTGATCACTCGCTCGCCGGCCCTGAGGCCGCTCACGACCTCCACCTGCTGTGTACTGCGACGTCCGATCTTGATCCGCCGGCGGTCGGCATGGCCGCCGCCAGCGTCCGCGACCATCGCCCAATCGCCCCCGGTCCGCTCCAGGAAAGGCCCGGCGGGTAAAATGAGGGCCGGCCGATCGCCGCCTAGCGTCAGCCGACCCTCCAGGGCTTGGCCGGGGAGTAGGCCGCGCGGCATGGCGCCTTCGAAGGCGAGATCCACCTGGAAGGTCGCATTCTTCACCTGGGGGTCGACGCGGGTCACCCGCACGGGGACCTCGCGCTCCTCGATGGTCACGGCGCCCGTCTGACCGGGCCGCACGCGGTCGAGGTAGTATTCGTCGATCTGGGCCTGCAGCTTGAACCCGGTGTCGGCAACGATCTGGCCGAGCCGCTGGCCACGGTTGCGGATCTCACCCAGCTTGATGTCCATGTCCGTCAGGCGTCCGGCGACAGGCGCGCGGACCACCAGGCTGTCGAGCTTGGCGCGGGTAACCTTCAGGCTCTCCTGCAGGGTAGCGAGCTCGCTGCGGATCTGCGGGATCTGCCGGCGGCGCAGGGTCTCCTGCTCCCCGTTCGCCACAGTCTGCAACGGGAGGAGCTTCCGGTTGTGGTCGAGCTCGTCATGCACCTGATCGTATTGGTCGCGGCTGATCCAGCCCTTGGCGGCCAGCACGTCGCGGCGCGCCGCAGTGCGTTGCAGGCGAGTGATGTCGTACTGGATCTGGGCGATCGACTTCTCGTTGGCGACGCGCGTGTCCTCGAGCTGCTTCTCGTAGCTCTGAAGTTCGGTGATCGACTCGACGAGCCGTCCCTCGCGATCGAGGACCTCGAGCTCCAGTTCGGTGTTGCGGAAGCGGAGCAGCGGCTGGCCCTGCACCACCATGTCGCCGGCCTGGGCCAGCACTTCCTGCACCTGCCCGCCTTCAAGGGCGTCGAGATAGATCACGTCCTTGGGCGTCGCGGTCGCGCGAAGCACCACGAAGTCGTGGAAGACGCCCGGCTGGACCGTGTCCAGGGTCACGTTCTGCATCGGGACGCGCACGCTGGACTTGGCGTCGCCTACCACGGCCGCCGCCAGGCCCACGGTCGACAGAACAGCGGCCAGCGCGCCCGCTGCGATCAGGGTGCGCCGGCGCCGCCAGACCGGGCGCGTAATTGGCTTGTCCATTACGGTTGTCATCACTTGAGAGTGTGACGCGAACGCCGGCATCGGCGAAACGGCGTAAATTCCGAGACTTAGCGGGAGAGCTCTGCGGGCGGTTGGATCAGACTGTCCGAAAATGGACATCCCCTGGCGGGTCGTCGGGAGTCCACGCGCGCAAGCCTTTGACGCGACTGGCTTTGCCGTCGGGCGGCCGAGGCCGTAGATTCGAACCGTGCCCGGCGCCTTCCTCATCGTCGACGACGACCCCGACGTCCTCAAAGCCGCCGCCACGGCGCTGGCCCGCGAGGCCACGCGCGTGGACACGATGCTCTCGCCAGATGGAATGGCGGAGCGGGCGCACCTCTACGATGCGGTGCTGCTGGACATGAATTTCGCGGCCGGCGAGCGCGACGGAGCCGTGGGCATGGACGTCCTGGCCCAGTTGCAGGAGACCGACCCGACGCTCTCGATCGTGCTGATGACCACGTTTGGCGGCGTGGCCCTGGCGGTCCAGGCGCTCAAGCACGGCGCTGCGGATTTTGTGCTGAAGCCCTGGCGCAACGACGCTCTGGCCGAGGCCATGCGCGCCGCGGCCGCCCTCACCGTCGAGCGGCGGGCCTCCGGCGCCGCACTGAACCTGGACGAACTGGAACGTCGCGCCATCGTGAGGGCGCTTTCACTCTACGAAGGCAACGTCAGCCACGCTGCGGCGGCGCTGGGCCTGACCCGGCCGGCGCTCTACCGCAGGATGGAGCGGCATGGCCTATAGACCCCTTTCCGGCGCAGCGGGCTTCGCCCTGGGGGCGGCCTTGCGGGCCATCGCGATCGCGGTCCTGGCCCTGGCGATCCTGCTTCTCGTCGAGCGGCG
>DASXKT010000136.1:0-5496 GCA_036496685.1 Phenylobacterium sp. | reverse complement strand
CCGCAGTTCCCGCGCCAGTGGGATCAGGTGGTAGTCGTGCACCCAGATCAGGTCGTCGGGTTCGATCAGGGGGCTGAGCGTCTCGGCGAACCGGCGGTTCACCCGACTGTAGCCCTCGCCATATACCCGGTCGTAGGCCGCCAGGTCGGTGCGGTAGTGGAACAGCGGCCAGAGCGTCTTGTTGGCGTAACCGTTGTAGTACTCGTCGAGGTCGGCCTCCTCGAGGTCCACCACAGCCGTGGTCACCCCTTCGATGGTCTGGATGTCCAGCGCGCCAGTGAACGTCGGCACGGTCTTGCCGCTCCAGCCGAACCACAGGCCGGAATATTCCCGAAGCGCGGCGGCGAGCGCCATGGCCAGTCCGCCCACGGTCTCCTCGCCGACATGGCCCGGCGGATTGACCCGATTGGAGACGACGATCAGACGGCTCATGCGGCCGCCTCCAGCCAGGCGAGCGCCGACTCCACGCCGACCAGGCCAAAGCGAGCTGCTGTCGGTCGCGGCTTGCCGACCCGGACACCGGCCCCGCCCAGCGCCTGGACAGCGCCGAAACCGACCTCGTCGGTGGCGTCGTCGCCGACAAACACCGGCGCGGCGCCTGCAAAGGGCGGCCGCGCCATGAAGACGCGGACGCTATCGCCCTTGTTGGCGCCGGGGGTCCGCAGTTCCTCGACCATGTCGCCTTCCTGCAGAACGAGGCCGGAGCGACTGGCGAGGTCGCGGGCGCAGGCCCGGGCGGCCTCGGCGTACTCGGGCGCAAGCCGGAAGTGCAGGGCGACGGAGAGGCCCGCCTTCTCCTCGACGATCAGGCGGGCGTCGCGCGCCGCCAGGATGCGGAAGCCCTCGGCGGCGACGGCGAGGTTGGGATGCGGTGGCGTCTCGCTGACCTGGCCTCCTGGGCTACGGACGACCAGGCCGTGAACGGCGGCGACCGCAGTCACGCAGCCTTCCAGGATGCGATCGATATCAGCCAGGGTGCGACCGCTGACCACCGCCAGCCGTCCGTCGAGCCTCAGCGCCAATCGTTCGAGCAAGCTGGTGCGTCGGGGGTCCGGCCCCACGTCCTGCGGCCGCGCCGCGATCGGCGCCAACGTTCCGTCGAGGTCCAGGAACAGCGCCGTATCGCCCAACTGGAGCGGCTGGGGCGTGGGTAACTCAACGGTGACGTCTTGCATCGACATGTTCAACGCGCCCCTGACCTACCGGGAAACGCCCCACGGCCGCGTTCGATCCGTTGGAAATCCTTGACGATCCGTACAGCAATCCGCGCTATTCCGGCCTCCGCTCAACCATGTGACAGGTGACGCCCGATGGCCGAGACGCCGCTGGCCGACGCAATCGTTCTGTTCGGTGCGACCGGCGACCTTTCGCGGCGCATGCTGCTGCCGTCGTTCTACTTCCTCGACGCCGACGGGCTCCTGCCGCTGGACTTCAAGATCCTGGCGACTGCGCGCACCCAGCTTACCCACGACGAGTTCGTGGATCAGGTGCGCAAGATCCTCGATGCGCGCCCCGAGCCGATCGACGACAAGGTCTGGGAGCGGTTCGTCGGGCGCCTCGACTACGTGGCCTGCGATGCTGCGACCGCGGAGGGCGCTGCGGTGCTGAAACCGCACGTCGACCGCTACGCCCGGCCGATCTTCTTCCTGGCGATCTCGCCCAGCCTCTATGGTCGCGTCTGCGGAGCGCTGGCCGCCGCCGGTCTCGCCAAGGACGAGAGCCGCATCGTGCTCGAAAAGCCGATCGGCCGCGACCTGGCGACCTCGCGCGAGGTCAACGAGGCGGTGGGCGCCGTCTTCAATGAAGACCGGATCTTCCGCATCGACCACTACCTGGGCAAGGAGACGGTGCAGAACCTGATCGCGCTTAGGTTCGCCAACACCCTGTTCGAGCCGCTCTGGAACAACCTCACCATAGATCACGTGCAGATCACCGTGGCCGAGACCGAAGGCGTCGGCGACCGCTGGCCCTACTACGACGAGTACGGCGCCCTTCGGGACATGCTGCAGAACCATATGCTGCAGCTGCTCTGCTTTGTGGCGATGGAGCCGCCGGCCGACATGGACCCTCGCTCGGTGCGTAACGAAAAGGTCAAGGTGCTGCGCTCGCTCCGCCGCTTCACCCGCGCCGACGCCCAGAACGCCTCGATCCGCGGCCAGTACACAAAGGGCGTCGTCGGTGGGAAGGAAGCCGCCGGCTACGAGGCCGAGCGCGGCCAGCCGACCGGCACCGAGACCTTCGCCGCCTTGCGCGTCGACATCGACAACTGGCGCTGGGCGGGCGTGCCCTTCTTCCTGCGGACCGGCAAACGCCTGCCCGAGCGGCGCACCCAGATCGTGATCCAGTTCAAGCCGGTGCCGCACTCGATCTTCGGCAATGCGGCCAGCGACGACCTGGTCGCCAACCGCCTAGTCATCGACCTGCAGCCGGACGAGGACATCGAGCTTCTGCTGATGAACAAGGCGCCGGGGATCAGCCGCGGCGGCATGCGGCTGCAGCCCCTGCCGCTCTCGCTCAGCCTGCTGCGCGCCTACGAAGGCCCGGGCGCCCGCCGGCGGATCGCCTATGAGCGGCTCCTGCTCGACGTGATCCACGGCAACTCCACCCTCTTCGTCCGTCGCGACGAGGTGGAGGAGGCCTGGCGCTGGGTTGATGGTGTCGCCGAGGCCTGGGCTGACGCGGGCATGGCGCCCAAGCCCTACGCCGCTGGCAGCTGGGGCCCGTCCGGCGCCTTCGCGCTCATCGAGCGGTCAGAGCGGGCGTGGCTGGACTAGGTTCTGTCTGGCCCGGAGCGAACCACAGCAGCCAGCCGCCGGCCACACTGGTGAGGCGTTGGCGGTTCAGGGTGTAGATCCGTTCCCGGCCGCGTTTGGTCACAGTCACCAAGTCGGCGTCACGCAGCACGTTCAAATGGCGCGTGGTGGTGGGCCAGCTACAGCCGAAGCGCTCGGCGATCTCGCCGGCGCTCATCGCCCCGCCCCGGAAATGTAGGGTCAGCAGGATGTGCCGGCGCGAGCCGTGCGCCAGGGCGGCGAAGACCTCCTCCGCCGCCTCGACGGCCTCGGCCGGATCAGGCGTTGTCGAGTTCGAGGGGCCGGAAATGGGGGAACTCCATGGGCGGCCGACCATCCCGCGATTCGGTGAGGCCTCCCATCGGCTCCCAGACCGCCATTACGGCCGGGGTGCTGTGGGCGACGCCCGGCGCGTCGGCCCGGGCCCAGCTGAAGATCTCGACGAAGGTTATCCCCGCCTCGTCGTGTTGCGGCTTCCCGCTCTGGGCGGACTCGAAGATCAACGGCGGGGTGTCGGTGGCCAGGCCCGCGTCCCGCAGGGTGGGCCAATGCCGGTGCAGAAGCTCCAGGAAGGCGTCCCGCGCGCCGGGCTTCACCCGGTAGGTGCAGATGACGGTGTGATCGGTGAAGGGCATGGGCGTTCCTGTGTTGGCCCAATGGTTAGCGTGCTCGCTAATTGTCCGCAAGATAATTTGCGGATCGGCTAAATATGCCTACCGCACGCTCGACCACGGCCGCGAGAGCAGGGTCGCGCAGTTGATGAGGCCGACGAGCGAGTAGGTCTGCGGGTAGTTGCCCCACAGTTCCTTGCCGTCGAACGTGATGTCCTCCGACAACAGGCCGGCCTTGGTTCGGCGGCTCAGCATCTCCTCGAACAGCTCGCGGGCCTCCTCCGTGCGGCCGGAGAGATGCAGGGCCTCGATCAGCCAGAAGGTGCAGAAGTTGAACGCTGTCTTCGGCTCTCCGAAGTCGTCGGGCAGCGCATAGCGCAGCATGAACACGCCGCGCCGCAGCCCGTCCTCGACGGCGTGCATGGTCGCCACCATCCGCGGGTGATCGGGCGGGCAGAACCGCACGTCGACGAGCTGGAGCAGGGAGGCGTCCAGCTGATCGCCGCCGAACGTGGAGGCATAGCGGCCGAGCTCCTTGTTCCAGGCCTCGCGCTCGATGGTGGCTCGTATCTGCGCGGCGCGGCCGTTCCAGTGCTCGGCGCGCTCGGCAAGGCCCAGCTTCAGCGCCGCGTTGCCCAGCCGGTCGCAGGCCGCCCAGCACATCACCGATGAGTAGGTGTGCACGGCTTCGCGGCCGCGGAATTCCCACAGGCTCGCGTCGGGCTTGTCGTGAAGCTCGAAGGCCCGGTCGCCGACCGGCTCCAGGGCCCGGAAGTCGTCGGCGGTCGCCGGGCGGATGAGCCGCTCGTCGAAAAACGCCTGGACTGTGGAGAGCACGATCTGCCCGAAGACGTCGTACTGCATGTGCTCGTGCGCCTGGTTTCCGACCCGGACCGGCCCCATGCCCCGATACCCTGGAAGCGCCGGCGCGATGCGTTCGGTCAACACCGGCTCCAGCCCGACCCCGTAAAGGGGCTGCACGCGGCCGCTGGCGCCCACCTGGTCCACGAGGTTGCGCAGATAGGCCAGGTAGTTTTCCAGCATGTCCGCCGCGCCCAGCCGGTTCAGCGCCTGGACGACGTAGTAGGCGTCGCGAAGCCAGCAGTACCGGTAGTCCCAGTTGCGGCCCTGCTCGCCGGGCTCGACGGCGTGTTCAGGGATCGAGGTGGTCAGGGCCGCCACGATCGCGCCGGTCTCCTCGTGGGCGCAGAGCTTGAGCGTGATCGCCGAACGGATCACAGCGGCCTGCCATTCCATCGGCGTCGATAGCGTCCGCACCCAGTGGCGCCAGTAATCGGTGGTCTCGCGCAGCATCCGCCGGGTCGTCGACATGATGTCGGCGTCGAAACCCTCGTCCGGTCCCAGGAACAGACTGATCGGCTCCTCGAGCCGGAAGACCCGCTCTTCGACGATGTGGCTAACCGCCATGTCGGTGGTCAACCGCAGCGTGGTCTCGCCACCCACGTAGCGGATATGGTTCGATCCCCTGGTGATCTGAGCTGGAGCTGCGCCGTAGTTCACGGTCGGGCGGAGCTTGATGCGGATCCGCGGCGTGCCCTCCAGCGGACGGATCAGCCTGATGAAAGCCAGCGGCCGGTAGAGCCGGCCGAACTGCCGGTAGCGGGGGCAGAAGTCGATGATCTCCAGCCGCGCGCCGGCCGCGTCGGTGATCTCGGTCCGCAGGATCGGGGTGTTGCGCTCATAGGCCTGTTCGGTCTTGGCGCGTTCGATGACCTCGATGCCCCAGAACCCCTGCGCGTCCTCGTCGTCCAGCCTGTTGCCGCCAAGCAGCGCGGAGAAGAACGGGTCGCCGTCCACCCGTGGCGCGCACGCCCAGACATGGCGGCCCTGATCGTCGATGAGCGCGCTTGCCGCGCAATTGCCGATTGGGAACAGCTCAAGGCTTTGGCTCACGCGTTCGGCTCCAAGGTCTGCGGCCTCGTCGATCCGGCGGCCGCGCCTCTTTCCACGCGACACTCAACTAACGCGTCTTGATAAGCTTGGCTCCGGAAGCCTAAGCCTCCTGCATGATCCGCGCGCGCAGAGCCCGAATCGTTGCGACCCTCGGCCCTGCGAGCCGGGATGCATCGAGG
>DASXKT010000135.1:0-48428 GCA_036496685.1 Phenylobacterium sp. | reverse complement strand
CGGAGGCGTCGTCGAGCTTGCTCGCGATATAGGCGGCGACGCGAGGTTCGAGAGGATGAACCACCCAGCCTCAGCTCATCTTGAAGCGGATGGGCAGGCGCTTGGGGCCGTTGACGAAGACGCTCTCGCTCATGGCCGGCTCGCCGTCGAGGGCGAGGTCCGAGAGGCGCGGCAGCAGTTCCTCCCAGAGGATGCGCATCTCCATCTTGGCCAGGTGCTGGCCCAGGCACAGGTGCGCGCCATAGCCGAAGGCCAGGTGCTTGTTGGGCTTGCGGTCGGCGCGGAACTCCTGGGGCGCCTCGAACACCGCTTCGTCGCGGTTGCCCGACGCGTAGCAGAGCATCAGCCAGTCGCCCTTCTTCATGGGCCGCCCGCCGACCTCGGTGTCGGCGGTGACGGTGCGCATGAAGGTCTTCACCGGCGTCGTCCAACGGATCGACTCGTCCACCAGCGAGGGGATCAGCGGCAGGTCCGCCTTGACCTTGGCGAGCTCCTTGGGGTTCTCGGCCAGGGCCCACATCGCGCCGGCGGTCGAGGACGAGGTGGTGTCGTGCCCGGCGGTGGCGACGATGATGTAGTAGCTCATCGCCTCCAGGTCTGAGATCGGCTGGCCATCGATGGTCGAATTGGCGATCAGGCTCGCCAGGTCTTCGGTCGGACGTGCGCGCTTGGTCTCCGAGAGCGCCCGGAAGTAGTTCGAAAAATCGATGATCACCCCGAAGTCGAAGTCCCGTTCCTCCATGGGCTTGTCGCCATCGCGGCCGAGCTCGGGATCCGACGCGCCGAACAGCTCCTGGGTGAGCTTCAGCATACGGGGCTCGTCTTCCTCCGGCACGCCCATGATGCTCATGATCACGTGCAGGGGGTAATGCAGCGCGACTTCCTTGACGAAGTCGCACCGCCCGCCGGTGGCGGCCATCTTCTCGACCGCCGCCTTGGCGATCACCCGGATCTGGTCCTCCAGCCGGCGCAGGTTCTGCGGCATGAACCAGCCCTGGGTCAGGGCCCGGTACTTCGGGTGGTCCGGCGCATCCATGTGGATCAGGGTGCGCAGCAGGTGCGGGCTGCCGCCCATCATCTCGCGGACCTTCTTGTCGCCCTCCTGGCCGATCAGGGTCGGGGAGCGGTCGCCGTTGTGGAAGAGGTCGTTCTGGCGGCTGATCTCCAGGATGTCCTCGTGCCGGGTGACCACCCAGAACGGATCGACGCCCTCGATATCAGCGAGGCCCAGGGGCTCGTTCTTGCGCAGCCACGCGTAGGCCTTGTGGATGCGGCCGTCGGCATAGGCCCCAGGCGCGACGAGCTGGTCGGCGACATCCTTCGGAATGCGATGGTCGGCGGCGGTCATGACGCTCATTGGATCCTCCCCCATATGAGGCCTGGCTTGTTTTCTTCTTGTCTTGCTCACTTGATACGCGCTTGCGGCGGGTCGCAAGCGTGACGACGCGTCAAGCGGATGGAGCAAGCGGAAGATGCTGACCCGAGGCGACGACTTTCCCATCCACCAGACGCCGGAGCCGATCGCCTATGCCGGATCGGACCGCAATTTCTACGACCGCTACTTCTTCAACGGCTATTCGCCCGACGGCTCGGAGTTCGTGGCCGTGGCGTTCGGGGTCTATCCGGCGCTGAACGTCGCCGACGCCCACGTCTCGATCATCCGCGACGGGGTGCAGCGCAATCTGCACGCCTCGCGCATCCTCGGGCTCGAGCGCATGGAGCTTACGGTCGGGCCGGTGCGGATCGAGGTCATCGAGCCACTGCAGACGCTGAAGGTGACGCTCGAGCGGGCCGAGGGCATGGCGTGCGAGCTGACATTCACCGGCCGGGCCTTCCCGATCGAGGAGCCGCGCTTCACGCGGCGCAACGGGCCCCGCATGTTCATGGACTATACGCGCCTGACCCAGAACGTCCGGGTCGAGGGCTGGACCGAGGTCGACGGTGACCGTCGCGAGACAGGCGCGGGCTGGACCGGCACGCGCGACCGCTCCTGGGGCATCCGGCCGGTGGGGGCGCCTGATCCGCAGCCGACGCCGGGCGGAGGCCTCATGGGCTTCTTCTGGCAGTGGACGCCGCTCAACTTTGCCGACCGCAGCGTCTTCTTCCACGTGAACGCCGACACCGAGGGCCAGCCCTGGAATACCCGCGCGGTGATCCTGCCGGACGGCGCCGGGCCGGAGGGCGGCTGGCATTCAGACGCGCCGTGCATGGAGGACGTCAGCCTGAAAGCCGGCACGCGGCATGCCCTGGGCGGGACTCTGAAGATCCCTCTGGCGCAGGGTGAGGCCTCTATCCGCTTGCAGCCCACCGGCGTCTTCCTGATGCGCGGCATCGGCTATGGCGGCGAGTGGCGGCACGGAGAGCTGAAAGGTGAACTCGCCGTGGGGCGCGAGGACATCGACCTCGCCACGGTCGACATGGCCGCGCCCGAGAACTGGCACATCCAGGCGATCTCGAAGGCCGTCATGGAAGCGCCCGGCGAACCCGCGCGCGAGGGCGTGGGTGTCTTCGAACAGCTGATCGCCGGACCCTATCGGCCCTACGGGATCTGAACGTCGCGCCTACTTGGCGAAGACGTGCATCAGGCGGGCCGCCGCCGGGAGCATCAGGGCGCCCAGCAGGCAGGGGAAGATGAAGAGGATCAGCGGCACGGTCAGCTTGGCCGAGAGCGCGAGCGCCTTTTCCTCAGCCCGCAGCATCCGCTTGGAGCGCATGTCCTGCGAGAAGACGGTGAGGGTGTCGCCGAGGCTGGTGCCCATCTCTTCGGCCTGGCGCAGCATGGTGGCGAGCTGGCGGGCGTCGTCGATGCCCAGGCGGTCGGCGAAGGCGGACCAGGCCTCCTTACGCGACTTGCCGGCGCGCAGTTCCAGCACCAGGAAGCGGAGGTGAATGGTGAGGGTCGGATAGCGGCGGACCAGCTCCTCGGTCACGCGGCTGACGGCCGCGTCCAGGCTGAGGCCGGCCTCGACCGATGCGACGAGCAGGTCGAGGAGGTCGGGGAAGCCGTCGGAATATTCCCGCTCGCGCGACGTGCGGCGGTGCTTGAGGACCTGGTCTGGGCCGAGGATGGCGGCGCCCGCGAGCACGCCGGCGATCATGACGCCGCCCATGCCGCCCTTGCCGCCGAGGATCATTGGCAGGACCAGGAGCACCCCGACCGTCGCCACGACCAGGGCCGCGGCCCGCATGCCCAGGTAGATGACCGGCGCTTCGCGATTGTAGAAGCCGGCCTGCATCAGGCGTGAGCGCAGGACCGAAAGCTGGGCCGGGTCGCGCACAGCACTCTGCTGGCCGAGCCTGCGCATCGTTCCCAGAAGCTGGTTGCCGAGGAGGCCGCCGGCGCTTGCCGCCGGACGGCGGGGCTCGCTGGCCTCGGCGCCGCCAGCGGTTTGCATCCGTCCACGACGGAGGGCGCGCAGGCGCAGCTCGCCGCCGAGGATCCAGGCCACCCCGCCTAGACCCCCGAGCGCCAGAACGGCGCCCATGACTGAAATCATCGTCTGGATCGAGAGCGAATTCATGGGGCTACAGCCGCAGATCGATCATGCGGCGCATGACCATGTTGCCGATGAACATCCAGACCCCCAGGCCTGCCAGGCCGTACTTCACGACCGGCTCGTGGATCACGTCGCCGTAGAAGTGTGGGGAGGAGATGATGATGAAGCCCATGGCGATGAACGGCGCCGAGGTGAGGATCATCGCCGAGGCGCGGCCTTCCGAGGACGCGGCCTTGATCTTCAGGCGCATCTTGTGGCGGTCGCGGACCGTCGCGGCGTTCAGCTTCAAGAGGCCGGTCAGGTTGCCGCCGGCGCGTTCCTGCAGACGGACGGTCGCGGCGAACAGGTCGACGTCGGGGTGCTGGCAGCGCTCGGACATGCGCCCGATCGCCTGCTCCATGGTCGCGCCATAGGCGATTTCGTCGGCGGCCATGCCGAATTCGGTGCCGATCGGGTCGGCCATTTCGCGGCCGACCAGGGAAATGGCGGTGGGAACCGGGTGGCCGGCTTCAAGGCTGCGGACGATGATTTCCAGCGCTTGCGGCAGCTGGAAGCCCAGCGCCTTGGCGCGCCGACCCACCATCATCTTCAGGTACATGATCGGTCCGCCGATCCCGACCAGCGGGGCGGCCAGCAGGAACATCAGCGGGTTCTTGGTCACCACCGCGGCCGCCAGGCCGCCGACGAGGGCGGCGCCGAGGACGTAGAGCGCCCACTTCTTCGGCTGGTAGACGAGGCCGGACGCGACGATCAGGTTGGAGAGCCACGCCAGCCGATTGTTGCTGCGCTCGCCGGCGGCGTTGAGGCCCCGTTGCTTGCGCAGCTCGACGACCAGGGCTTGGACCCCGTCAACCCGCTCGGCGACCTTCAGGCGCTTGTTCACGCGGCGCTTGGTGGTGGCCACGGTGAACAGGCCGATCACCGCCTGGCCGGCCGTGAAGACCGCAGCGAAGATCAGGATCAGAAAGACAACGTTGCCGTCGAACTTCATGCGGCACCCAGCACGCGAGTGGGGTCGAAGTTGGCGGTGTCGTAGTGGATGCCGCGCCGGGCCATCTCGTCGAGGCAGCGCGGGCGCAGGCCGCTGGCGCGGAACTCGCCGTGCACCGTGCCGTCGGTGTCGGTGTGGGTGCGGTTGAAGGTGAAGATGTCCTGCATCTGCACCACCTGCCCTTCCATGCCGACGATCTCGGTGACATGGGTCAGCTTCCGCTTGCCGTCCGACAGACGCATGACCTGGATCACCATGCCGATGGCCGAGGCGATCTGCTGACGCATGGCGTCGGGGCTGATCGCCAGGCCGCCCATCGCGATCATCTGCTCGAGACGGCCGATGGCCTCCCGCGGATTGTTGGAGTGGATCGTGGCCATCGAGCCTTCGTGGCCGGTGTTCATCGCCTGCAGCATGTCGAAGGCTTCTTCGCCCCGGACTTCCCCCAGGATCACCCGGTCGGGACGCATCCGGAGCGCGTTCTTCACCAGCTCGCGCTGACGGATCTCGCCCTTGCCCTCGATGTTGGGTGGGCGGGTTTCCAGGCGCACCACGTGCGGCTGCTGCAGTTGCAACTCGGCGGCGTCTTCGATGGTGATCAGGCGCTCGCCATGGCTGATGGCCGCCGACAGGGCGTTGAGCAGGGTCGTCTTGCCCGAGCCGGTACCGCCGGAGATGACGGTGGAGACGCGGCTGCGGACGGCGCCGTGCAGGAAGTCGGCGACGCACATCGGCATGGCGCCCACTTCGACCAGGCGTTCCAGCGTCAGCGGCTTCTTGGAGAACTTCCGGATCGAGACCGCCGCGCCGTCGATGGCGATCGGGTTGATGGCCGCGTTCACCCGGCTGCCGTCGGGGAGACGGGCGTCGACCATCGGCTGGCTCTCGTCGATCCGGCGTCCGACGCCGGCCACGATGCGGTTGACGATGCGCAACAGGTGGTCGTTGTCGCGGAAGGTGACCGCCGTCAGTTCCAGTTCACCGCGCCGCTCCACGTAGACCTGGAACGGCCCGTTGATCAGGATGTCGTTGATGCTCTCGTCCTTGAGCAGAGGCTCGAGCGGACCGAGGCCCTTCATCTCGTCATAGATGGACGAGCCGAGCTCCTGCAGGTCCGCGGTGTTGAGCGCCATCCGCTCGGAGCGGGCGAAGTCGGCCACCAGGCGCATGACCTCGCGCCGCATGTCCGTCTCGTCCAGCTTGTCGAGCTTGGCGAGGTCGAGTTCCTCGATCAGCCGCGAGTGCAGGCGAAGCCGCATGTCGAGCTGGGACGGCGTGGGCCCCTTGGCGGCCGGCGCGGCCTTGGGCTGCTCCGGACGCAGAACCGACGCCTGCGCAGGCGCGGGGGCCGGCGCCGGCGTGGGAGCGGGAGCCGGCGCAGGGGCGGCTGCCTGCGCGAATGACGATGCGGCCACCGGCGGCGCGACGACCGGCGACGCGGCGACCGGTGGCGCGGGCGAGGTCGGGGCCGCCGGCGCAGGCGGGGCTTCGGCCGGACGGGCTCCGGTAAGGCTGAAACGACCCATTAGGCGGCCCTCGAGCTCTTCTTGCCGGTAAGCTGCTTGCCGGCGTGCTGCACGGTTTCGCCGGCCAGGCGTTGGACGAGCTGTTGCACGTCCTTGACGATCTTCGACTTGGGCCGGTGGGTGGCGATCGGACCGCCCAGATTGACGGAGGCTGCTGCGGCCTCCCAGTCGGAGCTGACGCCGCCCTCGGCCTTGCGCTGCAGCGCGCGCTCGGCTTCGGCCAGCGACGGCGCGGGACCGAACATCCGGCCGGCGACCCGGTTCAGGACGATGCGCGGCTTCTGGCCCGAGCCGATCGCGCGTTCGATCTCATCGGACAGCGAGCGAGCGGCCAGCAAGGCCGGCACGGTCAGCTCGGAGATCACTAGGACCTCGTCGCAGCCGCTGAGCGCCTGGACCGTCCACCCGCGCCGGTGGCGGGGCATATCGATGATCACCCACTGATAGGTCTCGCACGCGATCTCCAGCAGTCGCAGGATCGCCTCGGGCGGGACCGTGTCGAACGCCCGCGCATCGCGGGGCGCCGCGAAGAGGTCGAGCTGGTCGGTTATCGGGGTCGCAAAGGCCTGCAGCATCGACGTGTCGAGCTTGTCGGCGGCGTTGGCGAGTTCGGCCATCTGCATCGCCGGGCTGGCGCCCAGGTAAGCCGCGGCCGAGCCGTCGGCGAGGTTGAGGTCGATCAGGCAGACGCTCTTGTCCTTGCCGGTGCGGCCACAAAGCTGGTTGGCGATCTCGATGGCGATGGTCGTCGCGCCAGAGCCGCCCACCGCGCCGGTGACCGCCCAGCAGCGCGCGACTTCGCCCGTCGGAAGGGGCGTCGGCGCGGCGACAGGCGCCGCCTTGGCCGTCATCAGGTGCGTAAGGGCCGCGACCATGGCCTCGTTGGTGAACGGGGCTTCCAGCACGTCGGAGCGCTCTAGGCGAAGCAGGGTGCGGACCACCGCGGTCGGCATGTGCGCGCCGACCAGCAGCACCGGCGGCGGCGCGGCGCAGAGGGCCAGCGCCTGCACGCCCGCCGCCAAGGCCGGTCCACCCCAGGAGTCGGCCTCGATGATCAGCAGGTCGGCATCGCTCGCGCCCACGCCGATCAGCCGCTCCAGGCCCGCGGTTTCCACGATCGCGCCTTCGAGCGGGCCTCTTGCGAGGTCCGGCAGGGCGCTGCCGATCGCCAGAACACGGCGACCGGCCAGGGGCTGAGCGCTCATGTCCGCTACTTTCCCTTAGCGGGGACGACTGGAGCGATCTCGCCGCGGAGCTGAGGGGTCGGGAAGGCCGGCGCGGGGAACACGCCCGGATCGCGGACCATGGGCGTGTCGAGCGCCTCGCCCCTCAGCCTCAGATCCACCGCCCGAGGCTCAGGACCGCCGACGGTTGCGGTCGCCGCTGCCTTGATGTCGGACTGAGTGACGATGCGCGGGGTGACCACGATCACCAGTTCTGTCTCGTCGCGCTGCCAGTGCGTGGAACGGAAGAGCGCGCTCAGGATCGGGATCTCACCGAGCCCGGGAATCTGCCGCAGTGCGTTGGCGTAGTTGCGCTGGAACAGGCCGCCGATCGCCAGCGACTCGCCGTTCTTCAGCTCGACCACGGTGTTGGTGCGACGCACGATAAGCGCCGGCACCGTCACGCCGTTCGAGGTGAGCGAGTGGGCGGGATCGAGGGCGCTGACCTCCGGCTCCACGGCCAGGCGGATCTTGCCGTCGTCTTCGACGGTGGGAATGAAGTTGAGCTTCACACCGTAGCTGCGGAAGTCGATGGTAAACTGGTTGTTCCCCGCCGGCACCGGATAGGGGAACTCGCCGCCTGCGATGAAGCTGGCCTTCTCGCCGGACATGGCGACGAGGTTGGGCCGCGCCAGGGTGCGCACCAGACCGCGCGCCTCGGCCGCCGCCAACTGGACGTCGATACTTGTATTGCCCGAGCCGCCGGTAAGCTTAAGCTGTGCGGTGGCAGGCGTCGTGCCGAGCAGGCCCGTGCCGTAGCCGAAGCTGAACGAGTTGTTGCTGATCTGGGCCGCCAGGCCGAAGTCGTTGGACATCGAGCGGTTGGCTTCCAGGATCCGGACTTCCAGCACCACCTGGGCCCCGTTCACCCGCAGCATCGAGGTCACGCCGTCAGGCGCGGCCATATCGGCGATGGCCTTGGCGCGGAGCGCGACGCCCGGATTGGAGACGTTGCCGGTCAGCAGGATGCCATCCCCCAGCGTCTGCACCTTGATGTGCTCGGCGGGCAGCGCCTGGGCGATGTCGCCTTCCAGCGTCTTGGCGTCGACGCCGACACGGACGTCGATGACTTCCATCAGCCGTCCGCCGGGTCCGTAGACCAGCAGGTTGGTGGACCCGAGCTCAAGGCCGCGGACATAGAAGCTACGGTCGGTGGTGGCGACGATCTCGGCGATATCCGGCTGAGCGACGACGATCTTGGTCGCCGGCTGGTCGAGTCGGAACGACAAGGACTTGTCGCGGGGGACGGAGATCACGCGGCTGGGTGCGGCCTCGCTGGGAAGGGCGTCGGCAAGAGCCGGCGCGGCGATCGCCGTGGTCGTCAGCAGCGTGAGCGTGGCGCAGAACGCCGTGGCCAGGTTGCGTGGCATGGTCATGGGCTCCGGAATCACGCGGGCTTGGACGAGGAGGAACTGGACGATCCCGCGGCGGTATCAGACAGGGTGGGCGGCGGCGGAGGGGGCGCCGAAGCCTTCTTGGGGGCAACGGACCGCTGATGGCCGCCCTTGGTTTCGTTCGCGACAATCGTGATCAGTTTCGGAGCCTCAGGTCCGCTGGGAGTCCGGGCGCGCCGCAGACCCGTGGGAGCGCTTGGCGCCGCTCCACCGAGGAAGGTGGTCGTGCGCACCGGCGCGGTCTGGGCGATTTCCGTCGAACCCGTCTTGCGAAGCACCAGCTGCAGCGAGCCGAGGTCGGCCGCGACGGAGAGCTTCTGGGCATCGGCGACACTGACTTCCAGCGTGGCGGTCGACGGGGTCGCCGGCCGGTTGGCCACCGGGTCGGCGTTCAGGTCGACGCCGAGCACACGGAGGTTCTGGATGACCACCTGGGAATCCCAGGTGCGGATGTCGCCCTTGGGCGTGAGGTCGCGGATCAGCATCACGTCGACGCGGTCGCCGGGCAGGGCGTGGCCGCCCACGCCGGTGACGTCGCTGACCTTGATGGTGTAGGCGCGGAAGCCATCGGCGATCTCGGCGGCGACCGAGGCGCGGGCGCCGGGGCCTGAAAGCTTCGCGGGTAGCAGCGGCTCGCGCGCCGAGATCGGCGTCAGCGCCACCGGCGGGCCGCCGTTGTCCTGCGCGAGGACCTGGGCGACCGTGGCGAAGGCGCCTTCCGGCACCGCGTCGGACGGCAGCTTCAGGATCACGACCTTGGTGGCGTCGAGCCGGTCGCCGTACTTGAGCGCGGCCTTGGCCACGACCACGGGGACGCCCGGCGGCGGAGCCGCTATCGCAGCGACCTTCGCCGAAGCGGCGTTTGGCAACATGGTCTTGGCGACGACGAGGGCCCCGAGACCGAAGACGGCGCAAGCGCCTAGGCTGACAATGGTGACGACGCGCATGGTTTTTACCGTTCGCCCGGAAAGCTTTTTCTGAGCGTGACCATACGGATCGGAGACTTGCGATATCCCCAACAAACGAGGTGAACTGGGCCTTAAGGTCCGCACCCGACGAAAGGACGGCGCTGGCGGGCGACCGGGAACCCGCTAGGCTCCGGCGCCGATCGCTCCCAGGGATGGCGGGCGAATGACTCTAGAATCCTGCGGAGGACGACGATGAAGATGCGTCGGTTGGGTACCTCGGGTCTGAAGGTCAGCGAGGTGGGACTGGGCTGCAACAACTTCGGCATGCGCATCGACCAGAAGGCGACGCAGGGCGTCGTCGATGCGGCGCTGGAGGCCGGTATCAACTTCTTCGACACGGCCGACATCTACGGCGGCACAAAGTCCGAGGAGTTCCTCGGCAAGGCGCTTGGCAAGCGTCGCGGCGACATCGTGCTGGCCACCAAGTTCGGCATGCGGATCGGTGACGACGAGCGCCGTCGCGGCGGCTCGCGTCGCTGGATCATGCAGGCGGTGGAGGACAGCCT
This sequence comes from Phenylobacterium sp., assembly GCA_036496685.1. Taxonomy (GTDB): domain Bacteria; phylum Pseudomonadota; class Alphaproteobacteria; order Caulobacterales; family Caulobacteraceae; genus Phenylobacterium. The sequence goes on along the minus strand of DASXKT010000135.1, from coordinate 38,323 downwards.
GAGCCGGCTTGGGACCGATTGGATCGATCTCTACCAGTTCCACAGCCCCGACCCGGACACCCCGATCGACGAGACCCTGCGCGCGCTGGACGACCTCGTGACCCAGGGCAAGGTCCGCTACATCGGCAACTCAAACTTCACCGGCTGGCAGATCGCGGACGCCGACTGGACGGCGGCCGGCGCCACGAGGTTCGTCTCGGCGCAGAACCAGTTCTCGCTGATCGAGCGCAGGGTGGAGTTCGAGGTGCTGCCGGCGTGCGAGCATTTCGGTCTCGGCTTCCTGCCGTTCTTCCCGCTGGCCTCGGGCTTGCTCAGCGGCAAGTACCGGCGTGGCGAGAAGCCGCCTGAAGGGACCAGGCTGGCGGCCTGGGGCGCCCGGGGCGCGGCGGCCCTGAGCGACAGGAACTTCGACAAGGTCGAGAAGCTGACAGCCTGGGCGGAGGCGCGCGGGCACACGATGCTCGAACTGGCCTTCGCCTGGCTCCTGGGCCACGAGGTGGTCTCCTCGGTGATCGCCGGCGCGACCTCGCCGGAGCAGGTCCAGACCAACTCCGCGACTGCGGGCTGGGCGCTGACGCCGGACGAGGTCAAGGAGGTCAGCGCGCTGACCTCGTGAGAACTTTTCGGCGGTATCATCCCGGTTTCAGCGTTACGCGGAAGACCGGGCCACGGACATCGGCGGCGCCCGTTCCGGGATGACAGCGGAGTATAGATGTACGATCTCCTGAAGGGCCTGCGCGTTGTCGAGGGCTCCGCTTTCGTCGCGGGGCCTACCTGCGGGCTTTACCTGGCCCAGATGGGCGCCGAGGTGATCCGCTTCGACAACATCGGCGGCGGCCCGGACTTCCGTCGCTGGCCGCTCGCCGAAAACGGGGCGAGCCTCTACTGGGAGGGGCTGAACAAGGGGAAGAAGTCGATCGCCATCGACCTGACCCGTCCAGCGGGCCGCGAGGTGGCGCAAGCCTTGGCCGCGGCGCCGGGCGAAGACGCCGGCCTCTTCGTCACCAACTTTCCGGTCGACGGGTTCCTGTCCTACGAGAAGTTGAAGGCGTTGCGCGACGACCTGATCTGCGTGCGGGTGATGGGCTGGTCGGACGGCGCCCAGGGCATGGACTACACGATCAACTCGGCGCTCGGCCTGCCGCTGATGACCGGCCCGCAGGACGATCCGCGGCCGGTGAACCACGTGCTGGCGGCGTGGGACCTGCTCACCGGCGCCTATTGCGCCTTCGGGCTGGTCTCGGCGCTGCTGGCGCGGACACGCACCGGTCAGGGCCGGGAGATCAGGGCGCCGCTCTCCGATATCGGCGCCGCGACCATGGCGAACCTCGGCTTCACCGCCGAGGCGATGCTGACGGGACACCAGCGGCCACGGATGGGCAACGACATCTTCGGCGCCTTCGGCCGTGACTTCAAAACACGCGATGGCCAGACGCTGATGCTGTTGGCGATCACGCCCAAGCAGTGGTCGAAGGCGCTGGAGGTGCTCGGGCTCGCCGGGGAGGTGACGGCGCTTGAGGCCGAGCTCGGCGTTTCGTTCGCGGCGGACGAGGGCGTCCGCTTCACGCATCGGGGACGGCTATATCCCCTGTTCGAACGGGCCTTCGCCCTGCGTACCGCGGCCGAGCTGGCGCCGGCCTTCGATGCGGGCGGCGTCACCTGGGGCGCCTATCAGCCTTTGGAGGCGGCGCTCGAGGATCGGCGGCTCTATAAAGACAACCCCGTGTTCGAGGACATCCGCCACCCGAGCGGCCTGAGCTATCCGGCGCCGGGGGCCATGGCGACCCTTCCGCAGGATCAACGGGGTGAGGTCAAGCCGGCGCCGCGTCTCGGTCAGCACACGGACGAAGTGCTCACCCGGGTTTTGGGGATGTCCGGCACGGAGATTGGACGCCTGCATGACGCGGGCGTCGTGGCGGGAGCCGACGGTCGATGAAATCGTTGAACCTAGTCCTGATCGCCGCCGCACTGCTGATCGGCGGGCCGGTGGCGGCGGCCGACTATCACGCACCGCGAAACGCTCTGGGCCAGCCCGACCTGCAGGGTGTCTGGAACACGCATTTCTTCCTGCCGATGGAGGCCCGGCCGGACATGCCGAGCCTCACTTTGCCGGAGGCCGAGGCGGCCGCCTATGCCCGCAAGCTGAACGCAGAGGCCGGCAAGCTGGAGATCTTCGCCCAGGATCCTGAGGTGGCCGAGATCCGCAGCGACCCCAGCCGGTCGGGCCTCGCCATCGTTCGAGGCCAGCGGCGGACGCGGCAGGTCGTGCAGCCCGCCGACGGCATGCTGCCGCTAACGCCGGCGGCGCGCGGTCAGCTTCGCTTCATCGAGCAAGCCCTGCGCACCCAGTCCGAGCCGCCCTTTCCCACCGACGGCCCCGAGCAGCGGCCGAACTGGGAACGCTGCGTCGTCGGCTGGGGCCAGCCGCCGGTGCTCAGCACCAGCGACATCAACCCCCGGCAGATCGTCCAGACGCGTGACGCGGTGGTGGTGTTGTCGGAGTACGGGCCGGACCTGCGCATCATCCCCTTCGCCGATAAGCACGGACCTCTGCTTCAGGCTGCGGCGCTGGGCGATGCGATCGCCCACTGGGAGGGCGACACCCTGGTGATCGAGACGGTCGGCCTGCCGGCGAAGGACATGATCCGGCCCTTCCCGACGCTCTTCGTCTCCGCGAAAGCCAAGGTGATCGAACGCTACACGCGGGTGTCGAAGACCGAGCTGCTCTACCAGTACACAGTGGTCGATCCGGCGATCTACACCACTCCGTGGCTGGCGGAATATTCGCTCTACAGCACCGACAAGCCGATCCTCGAATTTGCCTGTCACGAGGGCAACTACTCGCTGCCGAACATCCTGGCGGGCGCCCGGGCGAAGGAACGAGAAGCCGCGAGCGGCGGGGGCAAGTGACACTTTCAAAGCTCGGCTCGGAGGGCCATCTCTAGCGGCCTGAGGAGCACCCAATGGCCCGAGCCGCGACCACCAGACCGCAAACTTCCGGCAAGCCCGAAATATGGCTGGCGGCCGGCGTACGGACGCCGTTCGCGCGCGCCGGCGGAGGCCTGGCCAAGCGAGACGCGCTCGACCTCTCCGTGCCGGTGGTCAAGGCCATGCTGGCGAAGGGTGGACGGCCGGACCTGATGAGTTGGGGCGCGGTGATCCCCAACCTGACCATGAGCAACATCGCCCGTGAGGCGCTGATCAGCGCCGGCGGCGATCCGACCATCCCCGCGTTCTCGACGGTGATGGCCTGCTCGACCAGCATGGTCGGGGCCTTCGAGGCGGCCGGCATGCTCGACGGTGAGACCCGGAGCCTGGCGCTGGTCGGCGGGGCGGAGGCCATGAGCCGCATCCAGGTCGGGCTCAGCCAACCGCTCTCCGACGACCTCAGGAAGTTCATGGAGGCTCGCAGCCTCGCCGATCGCTGGACCGCGCTCACCCAGGTGCGGACCGGCGACATCAAGCTGTTCATCCCGCAGATCAAGAACCGCGCGACCGGCAAGAGCATGGGCGAGCACACCGAGGAGATGGCCAAAGGCTGGGAGATCAGCCGCGCCCAGCAGGACGAGATCGCGCTGGCCAGCCACCGAAACGCAGCCGCGGGCTGGGATCGCGGCTTCTTCGATGATCTGGTGCTGCGGCTGGACGACGTCGGTCGCGACACCACCATCCGGCCCGACACCAGCCTGGAGAAGCTAGCCAAGCTCCGGCCGTCCTTCGACACCACCAGCGGCAAGGGCACGCTCACCGCCGGCAACTCCACCCCGCTGACCGACGGGGCGGCGGCGATCTGGGTGGCGACGGCCAAGGGCCTGGATCGGCTGCCGGCGGAGACGCCGCGGGTGCGGCTGGTGGACTACGAGGTCAACGCCATCGACCTCTTCAACGAGTACCTGCTGATGGCGCCGGCCTATTCGATCCCGCGGCTCCTGGCGCGCAACCGCCTGACCTATGCCGACGTGGGCCTGTGGGAGATCCACGAGGCCTTCGCCGCCCAGGTGGCGACCCACATCAAGGCGCTGCAGGACCCAGCCTTCCTGAAGGACAAGGCCAAGGTCGCCGCGAAGCTGGGCGCCTTTCCGTTGGAGCGGCTCAACCCCAACGGCGGCTCGACCGCGCTCGGCCATCCCTTCGCCGCGACCGGCGCACGGATCCTCAGCCAGGCGGTGAAGGAGCTCTACGCCATGCCGAGCGGCAGCTACGCGATCGTCTCGATCTGCGCCGACGGCGGCCAGGGAACGGTGGCGTTGCTGCGACGGGAGTAGTGGGGCTAGCCGGCCGCCGCCAGGTTCACCAGCACGGCGCCTTCGCTGACCTGGTCGCCGAGCTTGACGGACACCGTCTCTACGGACCCGTCGAAGGGCGCGGTCAGGGCGTGTTCCATCTTCATGGCTTCGAGGGTGAGCAGCGGCGCGCCCTTCGTGACCTTGTCGCCGGCCCGAACCGAAAGTCCGGTGACCTTGCCGGGCATCGGTGAGCGGATGGAGCCGTCGCCCGCTGCGCCCTCGTCCGCGTCCACGCGGGGATGGGCGGCGAAGACGAAGGCCTCGCCGGCCTCGAAGACCACGATCTCGTTCTCGTCCGTGAGCAGCACCGAACGCGGGGCGGCGGCCTCGCTCACCCGGGCGATCACAGGCTTGCCGGCCAGGAACAGCCGGACCGTCGTCTCCGGTGGGGCGTTGAGGCGGAAGCCTGTCAGGTCGCGCCAGGGCGAGGGGGTGGCGTCGGCGGTCTCGTCGACGACCCGGGCCGCCTCGGCTGCTGCTGACAGCGCGGCCGGGGAGGGCTCCGGGGCGGCGGCAAGCTCCGAGAGATTGCGCTCTATGAAGCCGGTGTCGAGGTCGCCGGCGATGAAGTCCGGCGCCTCCAGACAACGGGCCAGGAACCCGGCGTTGGTCTTCACGGGCCAGACCTCCACCTCGTCACAGGCCTCGGCGAGTTCCGCGAGCGCGGCCTCGCGGGTCTCGCCGTGAGCGATCAGCTTGGCGATCATCGGGTCGTAGAAGGGGGTTACCTCGCCGCCCTCCTCGACGCCGGCGTCGGCGCGCACAGTTGGCGGTAGCTGGAAATGTTCCAGCACGCCCGTCGAAGGCAGGAAGCCGTTGGCGGGGCTCTCGGCGTAGAGCCTGGCCTCGACCGCATGGCCGGTGAGGCCGATATCCTTCTGCTTCAGCGGCAGGGGCTCGCCCGCGGCGACGCGCAGCTGCCATTCCACGAGGTCAAGCCCGGTCACCATCTCGGTGACCGGGTGTTCGACCTGCAAGCGGGTGTTCATTTCCATGAACCAGATGCGATCCGGCCTGAGGCCCTGGCTCGCGTCGGCAATGAACTCGACCGTGCCGGCGCCCACGTAATTCACCGCCTTGGCCGCCTTCACGGCGGCGTCGGTGACGGCCTTGCGGGTGGCGGCGTCCATGCCGGGCGCGGGCGCTTCCTCGATCACCTTCTGGTGGCGGCGTTGCAGCGAGCAGTCGCGTTCGTAGAGGTGGACGACATTGCCGTGGGCGTCGCCGAACACCTGCACCTCGATGTGGCGCGGGCGGGTGACGTAGGTCTCCAGCAGCACCCGATCGTCGCCGAACGCCGCCTTGGCCTCGCGCCGCGCGGCGCCCAAGGCGGCGTCGAAACCGGAGGCGTCATCTACCCGGCGCATTCCCTTGCCGCCGCCCCCCGCCACCGCCTTGATCAGCACCGGAAAGCCGATCCGAGCCGCCTCGCGGGCGAGCGTCGCGTCGGCCTGGTCTTCGCCGAGGTAGCCCGGGGTCACCGGCACGCCGGCCTTCTGCATCAGGGCCTTGGCCGCGTCCTTCAGGCCCATGGCGCGGATGGCCGCGCTGGGTGGCCCGATCCAGATAAGGCCGGCCGCGGCGACAGCGTCGGCGAAGTCGGCGTTCTCGGAGAGGAAGCCGTAGCCCGGATGGATCGCCTCGGCGCCGGCAGCCTTGGCGGCGGCGATGATCTTTTCGGGGATCAGATAGCTTTCCCGCGCGGCGGCCGGACCGATCAAGACCGCGCGGTCGGCGTCGGCCACATGGGCGGCGTCCGCGTCGGCCTCGGAGTAGACCGCGATGGTCTCAAGGCCCATGCGGCGGGCCGTGGCGAAGACCCGGCGGGCGATTTCACCGCGATTGGCGACCAGGACGGATTTGAACATGGGTCAGGCGTCCTCAATGCGCCGTAGCGAGGCCGACGATCGCCAGGCCCGCGATCAACAACGCAAATGCGACGCTCGACCCCACGAAGAGCACGAACATGCGCAGCAAGGTGCCGTACCAGCTGATCTGGTAGGCCCCGCGCATGTGCACGAACAGATGGACCGGCGCGACCCACAGGAGCTCCGAGGCCCATGCATCGCCGAAGCCATCGAGCAGGAAGACGGCGGTCAGCAGAAGCCCCTGGAAGGAGAGCGAGTGCATCGAGAAAATGAGGTGGTCGAAGACGTAGACGTTCTTCTTGAAGAGGAAGAGCAGGCTCAGCATCAGCGCAGCGATCGGCAACATCAGGACCGCGAACCGCTGGCCCCAGCTCGCCACCGCGGTGAAGAAGGCGTCCTGGTGGCTGAGGGAGAATTGCAGGCGCTCCTTCAGCCATTTCGAGGCGTTGGGGTCGCCAAGCTGGACATCCATGTCCTTGGTCATCGCAGGCGTCAGGATCTTGGCCGCCTCGGGGCTGTCGGGGCCAGCGAGCTTGAAGGTCTTGTGGTTCCTTGTGACGTCCAAGCTCCCGGCGAAGAACACCATCAGGAGCACGACCAGGAAGATGCGGAATGGCGGCACCTGGACGGCCCGGTGGCCATCCAGATAGTCGCGGGTCAGCTTCCCCGGCCGGAAGATCAGTTTTGGGAAGGTCTGCCAGATCCGACCGTCGAGGTCGAACAGGCCCATGACCGCTTCGGCGGCCAGCCGCCAGATCGAGCGATGATACTCCTCGCCCCGCTGGCCGCACTCGTAGCACCAGGGCCCGGCGAGCGCGGTGTTGCAGTTTGGGCAGGGCGTGCCGAGCGGCAGGCTCCTGCGGGATGCGCGCTTGATCTCGGCGGCGACCGTGTCCGCCGTGACCGCGTCCAGGAGTTGATCGCCCGTCGCCACGGCCGGCTCACATCCTGAACACGCCGAAGCGCGTTTCCGCGATCGGCGCGTTCATCGCGGCTGAGATGGAAAGGCCCAGCACGTCGCGGGTCTGGACCGGGTCGATGACGCCGTCGTCCCACAGGCGCGCGGTGGCGAAGTAGGGACTGCCCTCGTCCTCGTACATCTGGCGGACCGGGGCCTTGAAGGCCTCCTCTTCCGCAGACGTCCACTTGTCGGCGTCGCGGTGCACGGTGGCGAGCACACTGGCCGCCTGCTCGCCGCCCATGACGCTGATGCGGCTATTGGGCCAGGTCCACAGGAAGCGCGGGGAGTAGGCGCGGCCGCACATGCCGTAGTTGCCGGCCCCGAACGAGCCGCCGATCAGGACGGTGAACTTCGGAACCTCGGCGCTCGCCACCGCGGTCACCAGCTTGGCGCCATCCTTGGCGATCCCGCCCGCCTCGTATTTTCCCCCGACCATGAAGCCCGAGATGTTCTGCAGGAAGATCAGCGGGATCCTCCGCTTGCAGGCCAGCTCGATTAAGTGCGCGCCCTTCAGCGCGCTTTCGGAGAACAGCACGCCGTTGTTGGCCAGGATCGCCACCGGATAGCCCCAGATGCGCGCGAAGCCGCAGACGAGCGTCGTGCCGTAGAGCGCCTTGAACTCGTCGAAGGCGCTGTCGTCGACGATGCGGGCGATGACTTCGTGGACGTCGTAGGGGGCCCGCACGTCGGTGGGGACGATGCCATAGAGCTCCTCCGGATCGAAGGCCGGCGGGCGCGGCTCGGCCAGATCCATGTCGACGCGCTTGGTGGTGTTCAGGTTGGCGACGATGTTGCGGACGATGGCCAGCGCATGCTCGTCGTCGTTGGCCACGTGGTCGACCACGCCGGAGCGGCGGCCATGGGTATCGGCGCCGCCCAGCTCCTCGGCCGAGATCACCTCGCCGGTGGCGGCCTTCACTAGCGGCGGCCCGCCCAGGAAGATCGTTCCCTGGCCGCGGACGATGACCGTCTCGTCACTCATGGCCGGCACATAGGCCCCGCCGGCGGTGCAGGAGCCCATGACGCAGGCGATCTGCGCCAGGCCCTCGGCGCTCATCCGGGCCTGGTTGAAGAAGATCCGCCCGAAGTGGTCGCGGTCGGGAAAGACCTCCGCCTGGTAGGGTAGGTTCGCCCCGCCGCTATCGACCAGGTAGACGCTGGGCAGGCGGTTCTGCAGCGCGATCTCCTGGGCGCGCAGGTGCTTCTTCACGGTCAGCGGATAGTAGACGCCGCCCTTCACCGTGGCGTCGTTGGCGACGATCATCACCTCGCGGCCCGAAACGCGGCCGATCCCGGTGATCAGGCCGGCGGCCGGCGCCTCGTCGTCGTAGAGGCCGAAAGCGGCAAGCTGGCCCACCTCGAGAAACGGCGAGCCGGCGTCCAGCAGGCGCATGACGCGGTCTCGCGGCAAAAGCTTGCCGCGGCCGGTGTGGCGCTTGCGGCTCTCCGCCGGGCCGCCGAGCGCGGCCTTGCCGGCGCGTTCGTGCAGTTCCGCGGCAAGCGCGCGGTTCAGCTTGGCGTTGGCGGCGTAGGCCTTGGAGGCGGTGTCGACGGCGCTCTTGAGCTTCCTCATGCGGTCTTTTCCAGCACAAGGTTCAATTCCGCAATCATCGCCTCGCGCATGGCGAACTTTTGCACCTTGCCTGTGACCGTGGTGGGAAAGCCTTCCACGAAACGGATGTGGCGTGGAATCTTGTAGTGGGCGATCTGGCCCTGACAGAATTCGCGCACCGCCTCGGGCGTCAACGCCGCACCGGGCTTCAGCACGATCCAGGCGCAGAGCTCCTCGCCGTATTTCGGGTCGGGCACGCCGATGACCTGCACGTCCTGGATCGCCGGATGCCGATAGAGGAACTCCTCGACCTCGCGTGGATAGACGTTCTCGCCGCCGCGGATGACCATGTCCTTGATCCGGCCCACGATGTTGCCGCAGCCGTCGGCGTCGAGGGTGGCGAGGTCGCCCGTGTGCATCCACCCGCTGGCGTCCAGCGCCTCGGCGGTCCGCTCGGGGTCTTCCCAGTAGCCCAGCATCACCGAGTAGCCACGGGTGCAGAGCTCGCCCGGCTGGCCGCGGGGCACGATGCGCCCGGCCTCGTCGACGATCTTCACCTCGAGGTGCGGGTGGGCGTGGCCGACGGTCGAGACGCGGACCTCCAGGCTGTCGTCGGCGCCCGACTGGAAGCTGACCGGCGAAGTCTCGGTCATGCCGTAGGCGATGGTCACCTCAGGCATATGCATGCGTTCGATCACCTGGCGCATCACCTCGATCGGGCAGGGTGAGCCGGCCATGATGCCGGTGCGCAAGGTGCTCAGGTCGAAACGGCTGAACTCCGCGTGGCCAAGGATGGCGATGAACATGGTCGGCACGCCATAGAGCCCGACGCAGCCCTCGCCTTCGATCGCCTCAAGCACCGCCAGCGGATCGAAGCCCTCCGACGAATAGACCATGGTTGCGCCGTGGGTGATGCAGCCGAGGTTGCCCATCACCATGCCGAAGCAGTGGTAGAGCGGGACAGGGATGCAGAGCCGATCGCCCGGGCCCAAGCCGATCGCCTCGGCGACGAAGTAGCCGTTGTTGAGGATGTTGTGGTGCGACAGCGTCGCGCCCTTCGGGAAGCCCGTGGTCCCGCTGGTGAACTGGATGTTGATCGCATCGTCGAACTGCAGGGTCGGCCCGATCTCGGCCAGCCGTTTGCGGTCGGCGGCCGTCCCGGCGTCGTAGGCCTGGTGGAAGGCGAGGCAGCCGGCGTGCTCGACCTCGCCCAGGGTAATGACCAGCCGAAGCGCCGGCAGCCGCTTGGCCTGCAGGTCGCCCGGACGCGCGTCGGACAGCTCCGGCGCCAGCTCGCGCAGCATGTGCAGGTATTCGCTGGTCTTGTGGGCGACCGCGGTGACCAGCGCCTTGCAGCCCACCTTGTTGAGCGCGTACTCCGCCTCGCTCAGACGATAGGCTGGGTTGATGTTGACCAGGATAAGTCCCGCCTTGGCGGTGGCGAACTGGGTCAGAGCCCACTCCGCGCAATTGGGCGCCCAGATGCCGATCCTGTCGCCGGGCTCGAGGCCGAGCGCCAACAGGCCTGCCGCCAGCGCCTCGACCCGCGCCTGCAGTTCAGCGTAGGTCCAGCGGATCTTCTGATGCCGCGAAATCAGCGCCATCTGCTCCGGGTGAGCCGCGCAGGCCGCGTCGAAACAGTCGCCGATCGTCTGCCCAAGCAGCGGCTTCGTGCTCGCGCCGTTCACGTAGCTGAGTTGCGTCATCGGCGTCCTGCCTCCGTTGGGGCGGAGCCTATTCACTTCCCTCCCGCTCGTCATTCCCAGCCTTGAGCCGGGAATCCAGGGTCGCGGCCCGCCCGGCCGAAGCCCTTCGTCGGGGGTCATGGGTTCGCGGGGTAAGCCCGGGAATGACGGCTTGGGGGTTGGCTCCCGCGAGGGCAGGCGCCAGAGATGCGGGGTGAGCGAGACCTTTCCTGAGATCCGTGAGGCGGTGCGCAGGCTTTGCGCGCGCTTTCCTGGCGCCTACTGGCGCGCGCTTGACCGGGAGCGGGCCTATCCGACGGAGTTTGTGGCGGCCCTGACCGAGGCTGGATTCCTGTCGGTGCTGATACCGGAGGAATATGGCGGCTCGGGCCTGGGGCTCGCGGCCGGCGCGGCGGTGCTCGAGGAAATCCACCGCTCGGGGGGCAACGGCGGGGCCTGCCACGCGCAGATGTACACCATGGGCGTGGTGTTGCGGCACGGCAGCCCGGCGCAGAAGCAAGCCTACCTGCCGAAGATCGCGTCGGGCGAATTGCGCCTGCAGGCGTTTGGCGTCACCGAGCCCGACGCCGGCACCGACACGACGCGGATCACCACCTTCGCCCGGCGGGACGGCGACAACTACGTGGTCAGCGGCCGCAAGCTGTGGATCAGCCGGGCCGAGCATTCCGACCTGATGGTGCTGCTCTGCCGCACGACCGCGCGGACTGATGTCGCCAAACCTTCCGACGGGATGAGCGTGCTGCTGGTCGACATGCGCCAGGCGGTGGGCGCCGGGCTGACCATCCGGCCGGTCAGGACCATGCTGAACCACGCCACCACGGAGCTCTTCTTCGAGGATCTGGTCGTGCCGGCGGCCAACCTGATCGGCGAGGAGGGCAAGGGCTTCCGCTACATCCTCGACGGCATGAACGCTGAGCGGATCCTGATCGCCGCGGAATGCGTCGGCGACGCGAGGTTCTTCATCGATCGCGCGAGCGCTTACGCCAAGGACCGCGAGGTGTTCGGCCGGCCGATCGGCGAGAACCAGGGCGTCCAGTTCCCGATCGCGCGGGCCTATGTGCAGATGACGTCCGCTTCGCTCATGGTGGACCACGCCGCGGCCCTGTTCGAGGGCGGCGAGCCTTGCGGGACGGAGGCCAACATGGCCAAGCTCACGGCCTCCGAAGCCTCGTGGTACGCCGCCGACATGGCGCTGCAGACCCACGGCGGCTTTGGCTTCGCCGAGGAATACGACATCGAACGCAAGTTCCGCGAAACCCGCCTCTACCAGGTGGCTCCGATCTCCACGAACCTCATCCTCTCCCACGTGGCGACCCACGTGCTGGACCTGCCGAAGTCCTTCTGATGCCCGAGACGATTCTCCTGGACGAACCGCAGCCCGGCGTGGCGCGGATCACCTTCAACCGCCCCGAGGCGGCCAACGCGCTCAACACCCTGATGGGCGAGGAGCTGCGGCTGGCCTGGACCGAACTGGCCGCGCGCGACGACCTGCGCTGCGTCGTGCTGGCGGCGGCCGGCCGGCACTTCTGCGCGGGCGCGGATCTCAAGGAACGCAACGGGATGACCGACGAGGCGTGGTCGGCGCAGCACGTGGTCTTCGAAGAGATGGCGCGCGCCCAGCTTGGCGTGCCGGTCCCGGTGATCGCCGCAGTCAATGGGGCGGCGATGGGTGGCGGCTGCGAGATGACGCTCGCCTGTGACTTCGCCTACGCGTCTGAGACCGCGCGGTTCGGCCTGCCGGAAGTGGGCCTGGGCATCATGCCGGGCCTCGGAGGCACCCAGCTCCTGCGCCGTTGCGCCGGCGAGCGGCGGGCGCTCGAGCTGCTCACCACCGGGCGGCCGTTCACCGCGGCCCAGGCGCTCGACTACGGCGTGGTCAACGGCGTCACCGCACCCGAGGGGTTGATGGAAGCCGTGCTCGGCATCGCCGCCGAGATCGCGGCCAAGGCGCCGCTGTCGGTGCGGGCGCTGAAGCATGTGGTGCGCGAGGCCCATTCGCTGGACCTCGCCGCGGCCATGGAAATGGAACTCTCCGCCTACAACCGCCTGTTCAAGACCGCCGACCGGCGCGAGGGCGTCGCCAGCTTCAATGAGAAGCGGACGCCGAGGTTTGAGGGACGCTGACGCGTCGGGCTGTCAGTTGAACGCGAAGACCGCGGTCAGCACCACGCCCAACACCGTCAGCATCGTCACGGGCCCTGTGACCATCATCAGCCGCCCACCGCCTTCATCGCCACGGCGGAGCCGGCCGAGACTCCATTCACTGAGGCCCACGGTCACGATCATGATCGCGACGAGCGCCATCTTGAACTTGAACCAGCCGTTCATCCCGCCGAAGCCGCCGAACTTTAGCCAGAGCATCAGCGGTCCGGTGATCAGCAGCAACACGAGGCCCGTGCCGGCGACTCGGCTGAACACCGTCGCCAGCGGCCACCACGTGCCGCGCTGGTCAGGCGCAGCCGCCGCAAGCCGCGGGCCGATCTGCGACATGCCGAAACCGCCCCCAAGGCCCAGGGCCAGCGCCACGAAATGCGCCCACAGCAGTAGATTCACGATGACAGACATGTTCGCCCCCCAGCAATCAAGCTGAGCAGGAGTGGACCTAAATCCGCCGCTTCACAACTTGGCTATGACTTCGTGCGGTAGTCCCCGAAGGCGCCGTCGCGTGCGTCGAGCGCCGGTGAGACTCCTTCGCGGAACCTGGCGAAGGTCTCGCGGCTGGAGGCGGTGGTCAGGGCCAGGGCCTGGATCTCGGCGCCGGCGCGGATGGCCGCGCGCAGGCCCATGATCTCCATAGCGCGGTGGACCGACCGCTTGTTCATCTGCTGGACGTCGGTGGGGATCTTGGCCACCCGTTCGGCCATGGCCAGCACCTCGGCCTCCAGGCGCTCGGCCGGGAACGCGCGGTTGGCGAAGCCGACGCGGACAGCCTCGATGCCATCGATGGCGTCGCCGGTCAGCATCATCTCCATGGCAGGACGCAGCCCGCAGAGCCAGGCGTGGAATTGGTTGTCCGGGGGGCTCATCATCCTTACCGGCGGGTAGCCGATCTGGGCGTCCTCGGCGACGTAAACCAGATCACAAGCCGTCGCGAGTTCCGAGCCCCCCGCCAGGCACCAGCCATGCACCTGGGCGATCACCGGCTTGGCCAGGTCCCAGACGCGGAAGCAGCCCTCGACCACGTGCCGCGACCAATGGCCGGCGCCCTCGGCCGTATGGAACGGATACGGCGGGCCCGCGCCGCCGCCGAGGTCGTAGCCGGCTGAGAAGCAAGAGCCAGCGCCGCGTAGGACCGTCACTCGGACGTCGGGGTCGGCGTCGGCGGCCTCGAGCGCCGCGAAGACCTCGGCGCGTAGCGGGTTGGAGAGCGCATTCCGCTTCTCCGGCCGATTCAGCGTCAGCCGCCGCACGAGCGGCGCGGGATCATCGATGATGAGGATGTCGGACATGAAGGGCGCTCCTTGGCCGTCAGCTTAGCCGGTCCTTGGCTCGAGGGCGTCGCCAGGTTCAACAAGAAGCGAACGCCGCCTTCCGCGGAGAAAAGGCGCGGCCATTGCCCGACCCGGCGCGCGGGGCCTAGGCTTCGCGCCAAGGAGACCCGGGCATGATCCGACGTGGCTTTCCCTATCTCGAACCCCGCACCGAGCCCGCAGGTGAGGCAAGTCAGCAACTCGAGCGCGACGGCTACACCGTCGTGCGTGGCCTGTTCACACCGGACGAGGTCGCTGAACTCAGGGAGGAGATTGGCGGCGTCTTCGCGCGCGATCCGCCCGATGAGCGCGGTCAGCGGCCGCCGGAGGATGCCGCGATGTTCCGCTACGCCATGCTCAACCGCAGCGCGGCGGCCCAGCGGGCGGTCGCCAAGCCTGAGCTTCTCGCGGTGATCGAGCCGCTGCTTGGCGAAGACTGCCACGTGATCGCCAACACCGCCTGGCGCAATCCGGCGGGCCATCCGGGCTCGCACGGCGGCCAGAACTGGCACATCGACGCCGGGCCACACGTGCCGCTTCCCGAAGGCGTGCGCTGGCCCGCCGACATCCCGCATCCCGTGTTCGCGATCGGCGTGCATCTCTACCTGCAGGGCTGCGCCATCGAGGACGGCCCGACAGGCGTGATCCCAGGCAGCCACCTCTCGGGCCGTCCACCGCCAAAGGGCCGTCATCTGGATGATGACTTGGACTACGAAGGCCACCGGGTCGTGCCGCTGATCACCAAGGCTGGCGACGCGGGATTCTTCGTCTCTGACATCTGGCACCGCCGCATGCCCACGCAGGACGGCGATCACGGCCGCTTCTTCCTGCAGGTCCATTACGGTCGTCGCGACATCGCCCAGCGTCTACTGACCACGGCCGAACGCAACCAGGTCAGCTCCCAAGCCATCGCCCGCGCCGAGACAGAGCGCGAACGCCGGGTCATCGGCCTGCACCCGGCCTTCTTCTACGACGGCTGAGCTAGCGGCTGGTCGTAAAGCCAGGCGAGTAGGTACTGTCCTGCGTATTCCCTTGCGCGGCCGTCGCTTGTCCGACGTCTGTAGAGTTCAGTTGGCAGAGTTCAGTTGGCGTACCGGCGGGGGGACGACCAATATGGCTGACATTGCATCTCACGAATTGCATCGCACCGAAGGGCGTGTGGGGTCGCCTGCCCTCCTGGCTGCGGCTGTCGCTCTCTTCATTTTGTCGGTGCTGGAAGTCGTCGCCTTGGGGGCCGCGCCTCGCGCTGCCGACGGAGGTCCCCAGGTGGTTGCGTGGTTCCGCGAGCATGGCTCCGCCGTCAGGTGGTGGACGTGGATCATCACCGTGGTCTCGCCCATCTACGCGGTGGTCATCGCGCTTCTCCGGCGGCTGCTTCCCGCTCCGCATCGAGACGTGTTCCTGATCGGGGCCATCGGGCTCGGCGTCACCAACGCCGTCCAGGCTTGGGTCTGGGGTGGACTGGCCTTGCACGCGGACCGACTGGAGCCCGCAACGGCGCGTACCATGCTGGACGTGGCGGTCTTTTGGGCCCCGGTCTTGACCGGAGCCACGACCACCATGATGGCGCCAGTCGCCCTGCTCGCCCTGCGGGGACGGGGCGGATTGCCCCGATGGTTGGGCGTCTTGAGCTTGGTCGCCTTCGTCGAACAGGCCATCGAAACGGCGACGATTTTTGGTTCGACGGGCTTCACAGAGCCAGGGGGGCCAATGAACATGCAGGTCGGCGCGCCACTCACAATCGTCTGGCTCATCGCCTTCGCCCTGTGGGGCGGCCTCCGGGGGCGTCAAGCCGACGGCGCTGGGTAAGTCGCCCTGCCTGCCTAGGAGCGGGCGCGGGTCGGCGATCTTCGTGGCGCTGCCGCACGGTCGATGATCTTCTTGGCGCCGGAATCTGGGGGCGCGGAATGGGAGTCGATCGGCGTGAGGCGTTGTTGGCGGGTCTGGCCGCCTGGGGCGTGGGGCCGGTGAGCGCGCAGGCCGCGGCCGACCCGCTGGCCGGCGAGGCGCTCTATGCCGATGTGAAGACCTATTCCGATCTTGGCGAGCATCGGACAGGCACGCCGGGCGATACGGCGACCACGGCCTGGATGCTCAAGTCGCTGCGGGCAGCCGGCTACGACGCCCAGCCGCAGGCGTTTGACTATCCGGTGTTCGAAGTGGAGGCGACGGCGCTGAAGCTCGGGGACGAGCTGTTCGACGCATTCCCCTACTGGACGCCAAAGCCCACGCCGCCCGGCGGCGTGTCCGGCCAGCTCTCGCTCACCGGCGGGCCTGGCAAGATCGCGCTGGTGTTCCTTGGGCCCGGCGCGGGTGGCGGGCTGAACCAGCCGCCGCCGGCGGCGATCAGCGAGGCCGTAGCCGCGGGGTCTGCCGCGGTCGTCGTCGTGACCGAGTCACCTCTGGGAGAACTGTCGGCCCTCAACCGCACACCGAAGGCTGCGCCTTGGCCCGTGCCTGTGATCCTGGTCGCCGGCTCCAACAGCCAACATCTACGGATCGCGGTCGATGGGGTGGACGCCCGCGTGCATCTGGATGGCCGGACTGTTCCAGGCAAAGCGGAGAACGTGATCGGTCGCCGGCCCGGGCGCGGCAAGCACCTGGTGATCTCGACGCCGAAGAGCGGCTGGTTCCATTGCGCGGGCGAGCGGGGGTCCGGTGTCGCGATCTGGCTCGGCCTGGCGCGCTGGCTGGCGGCGACGAGCGACTGGAACCTCACGGTCGTGGCGACCTCGGGTCATGAATTCGACGGCTACGGCGGCCACATCTTCACCGATACCCTGGCGCCGAAGCCGGCCGAGACGAGGCTCTGGTTGCACATCGGCGCCAATGTCGCGGCCTACGACTTCCTCGTCCGCGGCGAGGGGCGGTCCATCGTGCGACTGGCCGGGCCGCAGCCGGGGCGTCTCCTGGCGTGTAGCGACGCCCTCATGCCGCTCGCCGCCAAGGCCTTCGCCGGGCAGCCGGGCTACGCCGAGCCGGTCGATATCGATAGGCAAAAGCCGCCCGGCGAACTGACCCACTTCCAGAACCTGGGCTATGCACCACTGATCGGGGTCGTCTCGTTGCATCCGCTGCATCACACCCGCCGCGACCTGCCGGACGTCACCGGGCCGGCCATGCTCGAGCCGGTCGCGCGTGGCCTCCAGGCGGTGCTCGCGAAGGCCTAGCGGCGGCGTCCTAGGGTTTCACCCGAGTTCCCTGGGCAGGCTTTACCGCCAGTGTAACGCCCCTCGAAGGCTCGTTCCGCGGAGTTACCATGCTGGGTCCGAAGGCCATGCTTCGCCGCGCCGCGATCGGCGCGTTGCTCGCGGCGATCGCCGCTGCGCCCGTCCTTGCGGCGGACACGCCCGACGCCACGCTCGACTTGAAGGGCGGAGCCGTCGCTTTCGTGGCGGGCTATAGCTGGGGCTCCGGAACGCTACACTTTCGGGGCAAGCAATATCCCTTGAAGGTCGGCGGTCTCTCGGTCGTCGACGTGGGCGCCAGCAAGTACACGGCCACCGGAAAGGTCTTCCACCTGACGAAGGTCGAAGACATCGCAGGGACCTACACGGCGGCCGAAGCGGGTGCGACCGTCGGCGGCGGCGCCAGCGTGCAGACGATGAAGAATTCCAGGGGCGTGCTGATCAAGCTGTCGAGTTCGCGGGCCGGCCTACAGTTCACCGCCGCGCCGAAGGGCGTGACGATCGAACTCAAGAAATAGCTCACCAACCTCCCTTCGGACTGGAGCGCCGGGCAAATCTGCCCATAGTGGCGGCGCATGAGGATGCCTGCCCCTGATCCGGCGCTGCTTGCCAAGAAGGCGCAGATCGTCCGGGCTCTGCAGCGGCTGGTCCCGGGCGAAGGCGTGGTCGGCGATCCGGCCGGGCTTGTCCCTTTCCAATCCGACGGCCTCTCGGCCTATCGCCAGACACCCTTGGCCGTCGTGCTGCCCGAGACGACCGCGCAGGTTTCCGCTGTGCTCGCCTGGTGCCAGGAGAACGGGGTGAAGGTCGTGCCGCGAGGCGCCGGTACCTCGCTCTCCGGCGGCGCGCTTCCGCTGCAGGACGGCGTCGTGCTCGGCATGGCCAAGTTCAACCGCATCCTCGAGGTCGACTACGCCAACCGTTGCGCGGTGGTGCAGCCGGGAGTGACCAACCTGGCGATCACCGGCGCCGTCGAGGCGGACGGCTTCTACTACGCTCCCGACCCGTCGAGCCAGGTCGCCTGCACCATCGGCGGCAATGTCGCCGAGAACTCCGGCGGGGTGCACTGCCTGAAGTACGGCCTGACCACCAACAACCTGCTGGGCTGCGAAATCGTGCTGATGAGCGGCGAGGTCGTGCGCCTGGGCGGTAAGGGTTTCGACGCGGCGGGCTACGACCTGCTGGGCGTGGTCACCGGCTCCGAGGGCCTGCTCGGCGTGGTCACGGAGGTGACCGTCCGCCTACTGACGAAGCCGCAGACTGCGCGCGCCATGCTGCTGGGCTTCGGCTCGGTGGAGGCGGCCGGGGCGACCGTGGGCGACGTCATCGCAGCCGGCGTGATCCCCGCGGGGCTCGAGATGATGGACCGGCCGGCGATCCTGGCGGCCGAGGCGTTCGTGGGGGCAGGATATCCGACTGACGCCGAGGCCCTGCTGATCGTCGAACTGGACGGGCCGGAGGCGGAGTGCGCCGAGCTTTCGGCCCAGGTGGCTGAGCTGGCTCGCGCGCGTGGCGCGACCACGGTGCGGACCTCCGAGAGCGAGGCGGAACGGCTGGCGTTTTGGGCTGGGCGGAAGGCCGCTTTCCCGGCCGTCGGGCGCATCTCGCCGGACTACTACTGCATGGACGGCACCATCCCGCGCCGCCAGCTGCCCCACGTGCTCACGCAGATCACCCAGATGGGCCTGGAGTACGGCCTGGGCGTCGCCAACGTCTTCCACGCCGGCGACGGCAACCTGCATCCGCTCATCCTCTACGACGCCGACAAGCCAGGCCAGCTGGAGGCCGCGGAAGCCTTCGGCGCCGACATCCTGAAGCTTTGCGTGGCGGTGGGCGGGGTGCTCACCGGCGAGCATGGGGTGGGCGTCGAGAAGCGCGACCTGATGGGCGAGATGTTCAACGAGACCGATCTCGCCTGCCAGCAGCGGGTGAAGTGCGCCTTCGACCCTGACCTGCTGCTGAACCCCGGCAAGGTGTTTCCCCGCCTGCACCGTTGCGCCGAGCTTGGCCGGGTGCACGTGCACCGCGGCGCGGTCGCCTTCCCCGAGCTGCCGAGGTTCTGATGCTGGACCTCGCCGTCGAGACCCTGCGTCCGAAGAGCGCCACCGAGGTCGTGGGCCTGGTGGCCGAAGCGGGCGCGGCCGGGCGCGCCCTGGAGATCGTCGGCGGCGGGACCAAGCGCAGGGTCGGCGGCGGCGCGGGGGGCGACGCTCTCCTGTCGCTGGCGGGCCTCAGCAAGGTGATCGACTACGCGCCCGAAGAGCTGGTGCTGACCGCCCAGGCGGGGGTGAAGCTTTCGGTGCTCGAGAAGCTGGTCGCGGCCGAGGGGCAGATGCTGCCGTTCGAGCCGCCACACCTGGTGAAGCTGCTGGGCGCCAAAGGCCAGCCGACGCTGGGCGGGACCCTGGCCGCCAACCTCTCGGGGCCGAGGCGCATCCGGGCCGGCGCGGCGCGCGACCATTTCCTGGGCTTTGAGGCGGTGACCGGTCGCGGCGAGTTGGTGAAAGCCGGCGGGCGGGTGGTCAAGAACGTCACCGGCTACGACCTCTGCAAACTCATGGCCGGGTCGTGGGGGACGCTGGCGGTGCTCACGGAGGTGACCATCAAGGTTCTGCCCGCCCCACGGACCGAGCTGACGATCCTGCTGTTCGGCCTCGATGACCGGCAGGCGGGCGAAGCCATGACCCTTGCGCTGAACGCGCCGGCTGAGGTCTCGGGCGCCGCGCACCTGCCTCCCGCCGCCGCCGGGCGCCCGCCGCTGAAGGGCGAACTGGCGGTGACGGCGATCCGGCTGGAAGGCTTCGCCGCCTCGGTGGCGGCGCGGGCGGAAAGCCTGGTCACCGCGCTAAGGGCCTTCGGACGGGCCGAGCTCATCGACGCCGAGCACAGCCGGGAGTTCTGGGCGCAGGTCCGCGAGGTCCAGGCGTTCCAAAAGGACGCCCGGCCGCTCTGGCGCATCTCCGTGCCGCCCGCGGCGGGCTGGCGGGTGGCCGAGGCGCTGGGTGGCGAGGCGTTCTACGACTGGGGCGGTGGCCTGGTCTGGCTTCTGTCGCAGGCTGAGCCGGCCGCGCTCCGCGCCGCGGTGCGTGAGCTCGGCGGCCATGCCACCCTCTATCGCGGGGAGGGCTCGGCCTTCGAGCCACTCGAAGGGCCGTTGGCCAGGCTTACGGCCCGGGTCAAGGCGGCGTTCGACCCCGGGGGCGTGCTCAACCCCGGCCGGACGATGGGCGCCTAGATGCAAACCGCCTTCAGCGAAAGCCAGCTCGCCGACCCCCAGGTGGCCGCCAGCCATTCAGAGATCCGCAAGTGTGTGCACTGCGGCTTCTGCACGGCGACCTGCCCCACCTATGTGCTGCTGGGCGATGAGCGGGACAGCCCGAGGGGTCGGATCGAACTGATCAAGGCGATGCTCGAGGACGGTGGTGCGCCGGCCAAGGAGACCGTGACCCACGTCGATCGCTGTCTGTCTTGCCTCGCGTGTGTGACGGCCTGCCCGTCCGGTGTCGACTACAGCCAGCTGATCGAGCACGGCCGGGAGCACATCGAGACCCACTACCGCCGGCCGCTGCCGGAGCGCTGGCTGCGGGCGCTGATCCCCGCCGTCCTGGCGCGGCCACGACGGCTGCGCGCGGCCCTGGCGCTCGGGCGGATGGCCCGGCCGCTGCAGCCGATCCTGGAGGCGGTGCGGCTCCATCCGCTGGCGGCTCTGCTGCGTCTGGTCCCGCCCGCTGCGCCCGCGCATCGGTCGCGCTCGTCCTATCCCGCCGAGGGCAGGGCGCGTGGCCGCGTGGCCCTGCTCCAGGGCTGTGTCGAGCCGGCCATGGCGCCGTCGATCCGTGAGGCGGCGATCAGCCTGATCACCCGGGCCGGCTTCGAGGTCGTGCTGGTGGAGGGCGAGGGATGCTGCGGGGCGCTCTCCGAGCACCTGGGCCGCGCCGATGAAGCCGGCATCTTCGCTGCGACCAATGTGCGAGCCTGGACGCAGGCCGGTCCGTTCGACGCAATCGTCACCACGGCGGCGGGCTGCGGGACGACCCTGAAGGCCTATGGCCGCCGATTGGTCGGCGATCCGAACGCGCAGCAGGTCGCCTCCGTCGCGCGCGACGTCCTGGAGTTCATCGGGGAGGTCGGGCTGCCACCGGTCATCCGCCCGGGCGCCTTGAGCGTCGCCTATCACGCGCCGTGTTCGCTGCAACACGGCCAGGGGATCAAGACGGGTCCGGCTGCGCTGCTGGCGGAGGCGGGCTTCGAGGTGCGCCCGATCGCCGAGGGCCATCTCTGCTGCGGCTCGGCGGGCGTCTACAACATCCTGCAGCCAGACCTCGCCGGACGCCTCCAGGCGCGCAAGGCGGCCAACATCGCGCGGACCGGCGCCGCGGTCGTCGCGGCCGGAAATATCGGCTGTATCGCCCAGATCGCGCCAGTGGTGAGCGCGCCCGTCATCCACCCGGTCGAGTTGCTCGACTGGGCGACGGGCGGACCCAGGCCGGCGGCCCTTGCGCCTTAGATCGGCGCGTAGGCGTCGCTGAGCGGTTTGTCGTTCGGGATCGGCGCTTCGGCCCCGCCGGCGCCGCCATGCGGTCTGCGCGAGGTCACGAAGTAATCCCAGTCCGAAGGCCCGTCGTAGCGTGGGCGGGCAGGGCGGCGGACGGAGGAGCGGAGACGGGCGAGGAAGTGCTCGAGCGTCTCGTCAGATCCCGTAAGGTCGGGTTTGAACTGTCGATCAGCCATGGCGCGCGGATATACCCCAAACCGCGTCGAAACGCCACATCGAGTCGTGAAGATTTGATTAACCGGCTGAGTCGTTGACGCCCGTTGCGGCGCCCTCCT
The DNA here is from genome assembly GCA_036496685.1 of Phenylobacterium sp. Lineage (GTDB taxonomy): Bacteria > Pseudomonadota > Alphaproteobacteria > Caulobacterales > Caulobacteraceae > Phenylobacterium. The sequence continues at coordinate 16,462 of DASXKT010000135.1, read as the reverse complement.
AGGGTCGATCCGACAACCAAGGGGATACGCCATGAAGCTGCATACCTCGATCGGCCCGAACCCTCGGGTAGTGAAGATGTTCCTGGCCGAGAAGGGGCTGGATATCCCCCTCGTGACCGTTGATCTGATGGCCGGCGAGAACCGCAAGCCGCCATACAATGTCTCAGTCAATCCGGCGGGCCAGATGCCGGCGCTGGAGCTGGACGATGGCTCCTGCCTCACCGAGATCACGGCGATCTGCGAGTACCTGGAGGAGCGCCAGCCGAACCCGCCGCTGATCGGTGCGACGGCCGAGGAGCGCGCCCAGACCCGCATGTGGACCCGCCGCGCGGACCTGAAGGTTTGCGAGCCGATGGCCAACGGCTTCCGCTTCTCCGAGGGGCTGCAGCTGTTTCAGGGCCGTATGCGCTGCCTGCCCGAGGCCGCGCCCGGCTTGAAGGCCGTCGCCCGCGACGGGCTCGAGTGGATGGAGGGCCAATTCAAGGGCCCCTGGATCGCCGGCGAGCGGTTCACCCTGGCGGACATCCTGCTCTTCTCTTTCATCGAGTTCGGAGGCCAGGTCGGCCAGCCGCTGGACCCGGCGTTCGGCAAGCTCACCGACTGGTCTGGTCGCGTGAAGGCGCGGCCAAGCGCAGCCGCCAGCGCCTAGCTAAGGACACCAATCGCCCGCGAAGGGGTTTGACGTTCGATGCCGCCGCCCGCGCCGCCCGACGCCGAAGCCCTCGCAACGCCTCTCGCTGAGGTCGAAGACACAGACGCCCACTCGCCGCCGAGCATGCCGGACGGCCTGCCGGTTCCGCGCCGCTATTGGTCGGTGGTGGCGATCTGGCTGGCCATGGCCATGTCGGTGCTGGACGGCGCGATCGCCAATGTCGCGCTACCGACCATAGCCGGCGAGCTGCACGCCAGCGCCGCCTCCTCGATCTGGATCGTCAACGCCTACCAGCTGGCGATCACCGTCACCCTGCTGCCGCTGGCGGCGCTAGGCGACCGGCTCGGCTACCGGCGGGTCTACATGGCGGGGCTGGCGGTCTTCACCCTGGGCTCCCTCGGCTGCGCGCTGTCCCACAGCCTGACCACACTCACCACTGCGCGGGTGATCCAGGGCCTGGGGGCCGGAGGGATCATGAGCATCAACTCCGCCCTTGTCCGCTTCACCTATCCGAAGCGGCTGCTGGGGCGAGGAATCGGGCTGAACGCCCTGGTGATCTCGGTCTCGGCGGCCATCGGGCCCACCGTGGCGGCCGCGATCCTGGCCAAGGCGTCATGGGAGTGGCTGTTCGCCATCAACGTGCCGATCGGCGTCCTGGCCATTGCGATCGCTTTTCGTGCGCTGCCGGTCACCATCGGCTCGCCGCGCAAGTTCGACTGGGTCTCCGCGGTGCTGAATGCGCTCACCTTCGGCTTCCTGATCACCGGGGCGGAGAGCGTGGCGCGGGATGGGCTGGCGTCTGGCCTCCCGAAGCTCGCTGTGGGCGCAGTCGCCGGCGCGCTCCTGACCTGGCGAGAGGTCCGCCGCGAGGCGCCGCTGGTGCCGTTCGACCTTTTGAAGATTCCGATCTTCGGCCTTTCCATAGCCACCTCGATTGTCTCCTTCACCGCCCAGATGATGGCCTACGTCGGCCTGCCCTTCTATTTCCAGACCGTGATGGGCCGCACCGCCGTGGAGACCGGCCTGCTGATGACACCCTGGCCGATCGCGGTCGGGATCGCCGCGCCCTTGGCGGGCCGCCTCGCCGACCGGCATCGCGCAGGAACCCTAGGCGGCATCGGGCTCAGCCTGTTCGCGGTGGGGCTCTTCCTGCTCTCGCGCCTGCACCCCGGGGTGACGAACCTCGATATCGCCTGGCGGATGGCGCTCTGCGGTGTGGGGTTCGGCTTCTTTCAGTCGCCCAACAATCGGGCCATGGTCACCGCCGCACCGCTGCATCGCAGCGGGGCGGCCGGCGGGGCGCTGGCAACCGCGCGACTGCTCGGACAAACGGCGGGCGCGGTCACCACGGCGGTGTTCTTCCATTTGGCCGGCACCCACGCCACGACCACTGCGCTGGCCACCGCATCTGGCCTCGCCGCGGTCGCCGCACTGGTCAGCCTCTCGCGTCTGAAGCTTGCCCCGCGCCCGCGTCCCGACGCGCCGGACCAGATCGGACAGGTCCCGGCGGGGCCTTAGCCCACGTTGCGGGCGCGGCCTTCCCAGTAGGGCTTGCGGAGTTCGCGGCGCAGCACCTTGCCCGAGGCGTTGCGTGGCAGGACTTCGATGAAGTCCACCGACTTGGGCGCCTTGTAGCCGGCGATGCGCTCACGGGCCCAGGCGATGACCGCGGCCGGGTCTGGCGCGCCGTCTGCGTGGGCCACGATGATGGCCTTCACCGCCTCGCCCCAGCGATCGTCCGGCACCCCGATCACCGCGGCGTCGGCGACCCCGGGGCAGCCCAGGATCGCGTTCTCCACCTCAGCCGGATAAATGTTCTCGCCGCCGGAGACGATCATGTCCTTCACCCGGTCGTGGACGAAGATGTAGCCGTTCTCGTCGCGGTAGCCGGCGTCACCGGTCTTCAGCCAGCGATCCGGCGTGACGGTTTCGGCGGTGGCTTCGGGGCGGTTCCAGTAGCCCGCCATCACCATTCCGCCCTGGATGGCGATCTCGCCGATCTCGCCGACCGCGGCCTCGTTGCCGTCGTCGTCCAGGATGCGCACGGCCATGGACGGCCAGGCCCTGCCGCAGGAGCGCAGAAGCTCGGGGCGGTGCTCGCCCGGCGATAGAAAGGTTCCGGCGCCGGTGGATTCGGTCATGCCGTAGAACTGGATGAAGCCGCAGCCGAAGCGTTCGGTGGCGGCGGCCAGCACGGCCTCCCCGATCGGCGAGGCGCCATAGGCGACGGTCTTCAGGGTCGAGAGGTCCGCGCCGGCGATTTCCGGGGCCTGCAACAGCATGTTGATCATCGCGGGCACGAGGAAGACGTGCGCGACCCGCTCGGCCTCGATCAGCCGCAGCACGGCCGCCGGGCTGAACTCGGGCAGCAGAACGACCCGCCCACCGGCCGCCAGGCCCGAGAAGCTGATGTTGGTTCCGGCCACGTGGAACAGCGGCATGACGATCAGGATGGTGTCGTCGGCGGTGTAGTCGAAGCCCTCCACCTGGGTCCGCAGTTCCATGAACGCGGCGTAGTTGCGGTTGTCGAGCCGCACGCCTTTGGGCAGCCCGGTGGTGCCGGAGGTGTAGAGCTGCAGGACGTCGTCGCTGGCGACCGGTGACGTCGGCGCGGCCGCAGGCGCGGCGTCGCGGAGCGCCTGGTAACTGTCGAAGCCGTCGCAGGCCGCGCCCACCCCGATCAGCCTGACCGGCCGGTCGACCTGGCTCACGACCATCTGGGCGGCGGCGTAGAACTCGGGCGTCACGAAGAAGAGGTTCGCGCCCGAGTCCTGCAGGATGAACGCGATCTCGGGGATCGCCAGGCGCGAGTTGATCGGCGCGAGACACACCCGGGCCCGCGCGGCGCCGAAGAAGATCTCGAAGAAGGCTTCGTTGCTGCGGCCCAGCCAGGCGATGCGGTCGCCGGGCTTTGCGCCGGCCGACGCGAGCAGGCCTGCGACCTGGTCGGCTCGTCGATCGAGCTCGGCGTAGGTGAGGGTGCGGCCTTCGCACTGGACGGCGACGCGGTCGCCGCGCTCCGCGGCGTGGACGCGGGGAATGTCAGAGAGGAATTCCATCGATGCGCTCATGGGCGGAATTGCTAACCGATCACACGGGCCGCGCCAATCAACGCAGCTTCAGCCGCACAAAGGCCATGCCGCCGCGGGGATCCTTGCCGTAGGCCTCGTCGAGGGCGCTGGGTACGAAGTTGAAGGCGTAGAGCGCGCCCAGGCCGAAGCTGACGTGTTTGGAAAGCGGCCAGTCGCGCACCGCGCCCAGCGAGATCTTCCCCACGGTATAGGCCGGGCCATGGTGGCCGGAGGCCGCGAGGAGTTCGTCGTTGTCGACCCGTTCGGCCCGGCTGAAGATCGTCCAGGCGGCGGTGGGCTTGAGCGCGCTCTCCAGCACCCACGCGTCAAGATCGACCCCCTCGCTCGACCGCCGTCCCCAGGCCGCCGTCGTTGACCACCAACCGTCCTGGCCGAACGGCACGGTGTAGATGGCGCTGGCCGAGAGCTTGGTCTGATCGACGTCCGGCTCGAGCTGTTCGGGGCTCTTCTCGTCAGCCCAGGAGGCCTGCAGCGACCAGTTGGCCGTCGGGTTCCAGGACAGCCGGGCGGCCGTCGAATTGAGCGAGCCGGTCTCGATGTCGAAGCGGTGCTGGTCGGGCTCGCGGCCGTTGTAGGCCGAGGCCTCAAGCTTCCAGCCGTCGTGCACGACCCCCGCGGTGACGACTCCGAAGCTGATGTGGGTCGAGTCCAGCCAGTGGTGGCTGATGGGCGCTTCGGGACTGTCCATGACCGAGAGCCGGTGCATGAAGGCGGGCGGCCCGAAGGCGGGCTCGCCGGGCAGCCCGGCGTAGATGAAGACGCTGTCCTGCGCCGACAGCTTGCGGCTGTAGCTGGCCGAAAGCTCCATGAAGAGGTCGTGCGGATGCTGGCGGTCGACCAGCGGGGTCTTGCCGTCGGCGGTCTCGCCGGCCGCCAGCAGCAGAGGATAGCCGCTCTTGCCCATGAACGGATCGGGGCTGACCATCGCTCGAAGCTGCAGGGTTCCGTCCTCGCCGACCGGCCGCTGGGCCATGGACATCAGCATGCCGGAGACGAAGGTCTTCTCATCGCCGCGCGGGCCCTCCTGCTTGTCGTAGACCCCGTTCAGCACCCCGTGGAACATCACCGTCCAGGGGCCATGCGTCAGGTGCAGGCCTTCGTGCGGGGTAGCGTCCGGCTGCCACGAGGTGCCTGAGGCCTCCCGCGTCGAGGGGTAGGGCCCGAACGCGCCGCTCATGGCGTGGCTCATGTCCATTCCGGGCATGTCCATCTGAGCGTGGTCCATCTGAGCGTGGTCCATGTGCTCGTGGTCCATGCCGGGCATCTCTTGCGCGGCTGCGGGCGAGGCGATCGCCAGAACGGCGGCAAGGAAAGCGGACTTCATCCGCCTCGGTCTACCGAGCCAGCGGGGCAGCGACTAGCCCGCGGCGGCGCACGGAACGGAATATCCGACTCCGTTAACCGCTTGCCGGTAGGAAGACCGTTGTTCCACAGCGGAAAAAAGCCCTTCGCGTGTTCGCCGTCCTTACCTGCATTGCCGTCCAGCACGACCTGCGCCTCGTCGCCTTGGCGGCGCTGATCTGCGTGGTCGCATCCGGCACGGCTTTTGGCTTCCATGGCCGGGGGGTGAAGGCGGCCGGCTCCCTGCGCTGGGCCTGGCTCGGACTGACCGGGATGGTCGCCGGCTCGGGCGTTTGGGCGACGCACTTCGTGGCGATGCTCGCCTACCAGCCCAGCCTACAGATCGGCTACGAGCTGACCGAGACGGCAATCTCGCTCGCCGTCGCCGTGGTCGGCATGGGCCTGGGCTTTGCGCTGGCCGCTCGGCCGGGTCGGATCGCAGGCCTGGTCGGCGGCGCGATGACCGGCTTCAGCGTCGCGGCCATGCACTTCACCGGTATCGCCGCCATCCGCACCCAGGCCCACATCTCCTGGGAGATGGCCTACGTCGCGGCGTCGATGATCATCGCGGTCGGCGGCGGGATGGCGGCCTTTTCGTTGCGTGACCGCGTCAAGGGCCGCTGGGCCTGGGCGCCGCCGGCGGGGCTGTTGGTGCTGGGCATCGTCGGCCTGCACTTCACCGCGATGACCGCCGTCACCCTGCTCCCGGACGCCCAACTCCCGACGCCGATCGAGGTGATGGGACGCGGCGGCCTCGCGCTCGCCACCCTTTGCCTCGCCACCTGCATCCTGGCCGCCGCGGCGAGCCTGATGATGTGGATGGAGCGCCTGGGGCAGCGAAACACCCTGGTCAGCCTGCGGCGCGCGCTCGACGCGGTGCCGGGCGGCCTCGCCTTCTACGACACCCACGACCGCCTGAGGGTCTGGAACGAGCCCTTCGCCCGCCTGACCGAGAGCACCGGGGCGGTTCCCACGGTCGGCGGCTCGCGTCGCGCGCTCATCGAAGCCGCAGCCTCGTCGGGCTGGTTCGCCGAAACCGGTGCGGACGAGAGCCAGTGGGTCAACGAGCTCGAAGGGCGCAAGCGGCCAGGCGTCTCGGAATGGCGAACGCCCGACGGGCGCTGGATCCGGCACGAAGCCATGCGCGCCGACGACGGCGGCGCCGTGACCGTGCTGACCGACATAACCGAACAGAAGGAAGCCGCCGCGGCCATGGTCGCCGCGCGCGACGCCGCCGAGGCGGCCAACCGCGCCAAGAGCGCCTTCCTGGCCAATATGAGCCACGAGATCCGCACGCCGCTGAACGGCGTCCTGGGGATCGCCGACGTCCTGCTGCGAACCGAGCTCAGCGCCGCGCAGCGCGAACTGGTGGGTGTGATCCAAAGGTCCGGCGGCGTGCTGAACGGGCTGCTCACCGACGTGATCGACCTGGCCAAGGCCGAGTCCGGCATGGCCGAGCTTCGGCCCGAGCGGGTCGAGCTGGGCGAACTCGTCGCTTCGGTGCAGGGACTGTTCGCCGGCCCGGCCGCGGCGAAGGGCCTCGCGTTCGGCGTTTCCGTCGGCCCGGGCGCAGAGGCCGAAGTGAGTTGCGATGCGGGGCGACTGCGCCAACTGCTGGGCGCCCTCGTCGACAACGCCATAAAGTTCACCGACGCCGGCGGGGTGACGCTCGCGGTCGAGCGGATGGATGACCAGGTGCGCTTCGAGGTCCGTGACACCGGGCCCGGGCTCGACGACACATCCAGGGCGCTGTTCCAGCGGTTCCGCCAGGCCGACAGCTCCGCCACGCGGCGGCACGGGGGCGCCGGCCTGGGCCTGGCGATCTGCGACGAATATGTGCGCCTGATGGGCGGCGAGCTCACCTGCGACAGCACGGTCGGCCACGGCGCGACCTTCAGTTTCGAGCTGGCGCTTCCTGTGTCGGAGGCGGGTGTCCGCAACGCGGCTCCGGCAGCTGAGGAACCATCACCGCTCGACCGCTTCCGGGTGCTGGTGGTCGACGACAATCCGGTCAACCGCAAGGTCATGGAGCTGATCCTCGGCAGCGCGGACATCGACCATGCCTCGGTCGAAGATGGGCTAGAGGCGGTGAACGCCATGACTTCCGGAGACTTCGACGCGGTCCTCATGGACATCCAGATGCCGGTCATGGACGGGCTGGAAGCCACGCGACGGATCCGCGCCTGGGAGCAGAGCGTCGGGCGCCGTCGCTCGCCGATCCTGATCGTCTCCGCCAACTGCCTTGCCGAACACGTCCAGGCCGGACGCGCGGCAGGCGCGGACGGCCACCTCAACAAGCCGATCTCCGCCGCGGAGCTGCTGGGCGCCCTGCAGGCTCACATGTCGCCGTCAGACGACGCGGCTGCGGCTGCGGCTGCGGCCTAGCGCCCGTCCACCGAGAAGGCCATCAGGACAATGCCCGGGGAGCCTGACCGGCCCTGGTAGCCCGAGCTCACGTAGACCACGCCGTCGCCGATGGTCGGGCCAGCGCCGTCCATCACCCCGCCCTTCGCCTCGCGTCCGGTGACGGTGGTGACCGGGGCGGCGGTGTCGAAGTCCCAGAGGATCTTGCCCGTCGCCGTGTCGTGGGCGCGGAAGTGGCCGTTCATCGCCCCAGCGAAGACCACGCCCGGCATGACGCTGACCGCCTGGGAGACGGCAGATGTACAGAAGGGGTTCTTCCAGGCGCAGGCGACATTGGGGCCGGGCTGCGACCACAGGAGTTGGCCGTCGGCAATGCGGAAGGCGTAGAGCCCCGGGAAGGGCTTCTGCACGAAGATGTCGGAAATGCCGACGTAGTAGTTGTCCGTATCCGCCGCCGGGCCGAACTCCACCCCGCCGAGCGGGCCGCCGACGCTCAGGCGGTGCTCCCAGATCACCTTGCCCTTGGCGTCCGGATCCAGCGCATAGACCTGGCTGGATTTCTGCCCGACCAGGATCACCTGCTTGCCGTTGGCCAGAGTGTGCAGCACCGGCGAGACGCCGAAGTCGTAGTCGGGTCCCACCGGCGAGGGGCAGTTGGCGCGCGGGTTCGGCGGGTTGCAGCCGATGATGTAGTTGTCGCCCTTGGTCAGCTGGTTCGTCCAGCGCACGGCCCCGGTCGCCAGATCGAGCGCCACCACAGCCTCGGCGTTGTCGATGTTGATGTCGGTGTAGCTGTCGCCGGTCGCGACGTAGAGCAGGCGCCGCTTGGCGTCGATCGTCGGCGCGGCCCAGATCGCGGCGCCCGCCGGACCGTACATCTGCACGCCCTTGGCGTTCTTCTTAAAGGGCTTGGGCTCGGGGGCCATGAAGGTTTCCCAGAGCACCTTGCCGGTGGCCGCATCGAGGGCCGCGACCGCGCCGCGGAACTTGCAGCACTCGTACTTGTCGTCGACGGCGATGGCTTCCTCGGCGGACGAGACCGTCACGTAGAGCTTGCCGTCGTGCAGCACCGGCGAGCCGGTCATCTGGACTTCCGACTGCTTGTCGACCAGCGACTTCCAGATCAGCTGGCCAGTCTCGGCGTCGAGGGCGTAGGCCGTCCGCTCGGTCCAGCCGGTGAGATAGACGCCATAACGTCCCTTGCCGCCAACACCCGGCAGCTTGCCGATCACCACGCTGCTGCGCGAACCGCCGGGAACATCGAACCGCCAGTAGGCGCAGCCGGTCTTGGCGTTCAGCGCATAGACCGCGCCCGAGTTCGAGGTGAGGAAGACGCGGCCGCCCGCCACGGTCGCCTGGCCGTTGCGGCTGCCGGCGTAGGCCAGCGCCCACTTCAGCTTCAGGCGCGGAACGTCGGCCGACGTCAACCCGGGCGTGGGCTGGAAGCGGGCTTGCGTCTCCGCGTTGCCCCAGCCGTTCCACTTGGGACCCTCCAGGCTGAACGGTGCGGGCTTTTCCTGGCACGCGGGCGCCTCCAGCGCGCCGGCGTCTAGGCCGCCCGCCTTGCGGGTCGAGAGATAGGCTGCGACCGATGCCATGTCCTGCGGCGCCATCCCCACGGCCATCGGCCGCATCACGCCCTCCAGCAGGGCTGAGACGATGAAGGTCGGTGTGTTGTTGGCGATGACGGCCTTGGCCGGGGTGCGGCCGGCCGGGTTGTCGTGACAGCTGGCGCATTTCTGCTGGTAGAGCTTTTCGCCCAGCGCCGGGTCGCCGCCGGCGCCGCTGAACAGGCCCATGGTCCCGTTGCCGCGCTCGGCTGGAGGCGCCGGCTGAGCGCGCACGACCAGGCCGCCGGCGAGGACAAGGCAGAAGGCCGCCGCGGCAGCGGCGCTGAGCATGGATTTCATCACGACGCCCTTGATGACCGGCCGCGATAGTGGGCGATGCCTCGCGCGGCGCCTAGGCGGCCCGGCTCATAGGGTGACGCCGCGCTTCCAGAGCGCGATCTCCCGTTCGCCGTTGTCCTCCGCGCGAGTGGGCTGGCCGGAGGCGGTGGCCAGGACCAGGCGCAGCAGCGACTCCGCGGCCTCGTCGAGCCCCTGGCCGGCGGCGATGCGGCCGGCGTCGAAGTCTATCCAGTGCGGCTTGCGCTGGGCGAGGCCGGAGTTGGTGGCGAGCTTGAGGGTCGGGGCCGGAAAGCCCAGCGGCGTGCCGCGGCCGGTGGTGAACAGGATCACCGTCGCGCCGGCGGCGGTCAGGGCGGTCGAGGAGACTGCGTCATTGCCGGGCGCCTCGAGCAGGACGACGCCGTGGCGATCGGTCTGTTCGCCGTAGCGCAGCACCTGGGTCACCTGGCCACGCCCGGCTTTCTGCACTGCGCCGAGCGATTTCTCCTCCAGCGTTGTGACACCGCCCTCGATGTTGCCCGGCGAGGGGTTCTCGCTGACCGGCTCGCCGTGGCTCAGGAAGTAGGTCTTGAAGTCGTTGACCACCTCGACGATGTCCTCGAACACCGCCCGATCGGCGGCCCGGGCCATCAGCAGGCGCTCGGCGCCGAAGATCTCCGGGATCTCGGTGAGGATCGCGGTCCCGCCGGCGCCGGAGACGGCGTCGGCGATGCGGCCGACCAGCGGATTGGCGGTGAGGCCCGAGAAGCCGTCCGAGCCGCCGCACTTCAGGCCCACCACCAGATCCGAGACGGGGCAGGGCTCGCGCCGGTCCTGCTCGGCGACCGCCACCAGCTCTTCGACGGCCGCGAGGCCGGCTTCGAACTCATCCTCGATGGCCTGGGCGGTGAAGGCGCGCAGGCGTGCGGGCTCGATGTCCGGCGCAGCTTCCAGCAGCGCCCCGAGCTGGTTGCTCTCGCAGCCGAGGCCGAGGATCAGCGCCCCGCCGGCATTCGGATGGGCGGCCAGCGCCCCGATCATCGTGCGGGTCGCGGCCAGGTCACCGCCCAGTTGGGAGCAGCCGAAGGGATGGGTCAGCGCATGGACCCCGTCTACCCGCCCCTTGAAGCGGCGATCCGCCTCGGCTGCTATCTTCTGGGCGGTGCGGGCGACGCAGCCGACGGTGCAGAGGATCCAGATCTCGTTGCGGGTCCCCACGCGGCCGTTCCGGCGCCGATAGCCCTGGAAGCTCGCGCCCGCAGCCGCGGCCAGCGTCTCCGGCGTCGCGGGCGCGTAGGCGTAGTCCTCCAGCCCCGAGAGGTTGGTCGCCAGGTTATGGCTGTGGACGTGCTCGCCCGGCGCGATGTCAGCCAGCGCATGGCCGATCGGCCAGCCGTACTTGCGAACGACCTGGCCCTTGGCGATGGCTCTCAGCGCCACCTTGTGGCCGCCCGGGATATCGCCCGCGGCATGCACGCCATCCGCGACAGGCTCGCCGGCCGCCACGGGCTCCAGCGCAACCGCCACGTCGTCGCGCGGATCGATGGTCAGGACCGATGACATGTCGTTAGAGTAACCGGTGTCATGCTTTCGGCCTATGCCCCGCGGGGCGGCCAGGGCTATGAAGCGAGACTTGTCTACGAGCGGGACGGACGCAAGCTGCATGGCCAAGCGTGAGGCGCCGGAAACCGAGGAGCATGGGCCAGGGGATGGCCCGCGCCGGCGCCCGACCATCAATGACATCGCGCGCCTGGCCGGCGTCTCCAAGAAGACCGTCAGCCGGGTCATCAACGCCAGCCCCTACGTCCAGAAGGAGACCCGCGAGCGGATCGAGGCGGTGATCGCCGAGCATGGCTATGCGCCCGATCCCCAGGCCCGCGGCCTGGCTTTCCGCCGCTCGTTCCTGATCGGCCTGGTCTACGACAACCCCAACCCGCAATACGTCGTGAACATGCAGCTCGGATTGCTGGACGGGATGAAGGGTTCCGGCTTCGAGCTCGTCGTCCATCCGTGCAACCGGGCGAGCCCGACCTTCCTCACCGACCTGCGCAGCTTCGTGGAGCGCCAGAAGCTGTTCGGCGTCGTGCTGACGCCATCGGTGTCAGAGGACGAAAGGGCGGCGGCGCTGCTCGCCGAGATCGGCTGCGCCTACGTGCGCGTGGCCTCGGTGTCGGTGGATCGGCCGGAGCACATGATCGAGACCCGCGACCGGCTAGGCGGCGAAGCCGCGGCCCAGCATCTGGCCGACCTCGGTCACAAGCGGTTTGCGTTCATTTCCGGTCCTCCCAGCTTCCGCTCGTCACGCGAGCGGCGGGAAGGGTTCGAGGCCGGACTGGCGGCGCGAGGCCTGACGCTGACGTCCCAGTGCACGAAGGAGGGCGCCTACACCTTCGAGTCCGGCATCGACTGCGCAAAGGCGCTTCTGACCCTGAGCCCGCGGCCGACGGCGATCTTCGCCGGCAACGACGAGATGGCCGCCGGGGTGTTGCAGGCCGCCCGGCAGATGGGCGTACGCGTACCGGAGGACCTCTCGGTGGTGGGCTTCGACGATTTCGAGATCGCGCGGCGGCTGTGGCCGAGCCTCACGACCATCCGCACGCCCACCCGCGAGATTGGCCGGCTGGCCGTCCAGCAGCTGATGGGCCGAGCCGACGAAAGCCGCGAACCGCGGGACCGCCTGCCGTCGCTCGTCGTGCGCGAGTCGACGGGGCCGGCTGCGCCTTAGACCTTCACCGGCTCCATCTTGGGCGCGAGCAGGTGGACGGCCGTCAGCGCCAGTATGTATGCGGAGGCGGCCACGACGAAGATCGGAGTGTAGGTCCCGAGCTTGTCCAGCACGAACCCGGCGTACTTCGACATGACCATGCCGCCGATCGCCCCGATCATCCCGCCGATGCCGACGACCGAGCCGACGGCCGAGCGAGGGAAGACGTCGCTGGGCAGAGTGTAGAGGGTGGCCGAGAACCCTTGGTGGGCGGCGGTCGCCAGGCCGATGATCCCCACCGCGAGCCAGAGATTGTCGGTGAACGCAGCGAAGGCGACGGGCGTGGCCAGGAGGGCGCAGACCAGCATGGTAGTCTTGCGGGCCCGGTTGATCGTCCAGCCTCGCTGGATCAGCCGCGACGAGGCCCAGCCGCCGATCACGCTCCCCACATCGGACAGCAGATAGATTGCGACGATTGGCGGTCCGAAGGTCTTCAGGTCCAGGCCGTGGCGTTTCTGCATGAAGTCCGGCAGCCAGAAGAGGAACATCCACCAGATCGGATCGATCAGGAACTTGCCGATCGCGTAGGCCCAGGTCTCCCGCACGCGCAGGAGGCGGGTCCACGGGATGCTTTCGACCACGTCGGCGGGATCGCTCTCGATGTGCGCCAGCTCGGCCGCGGAGAGGTTCTTGGCCTCGCGCGGCGTCCGGTAGACCAGCAGCCAGATCGGCAGCCAGAGCAGACCGCCAAGACCGGTGACGATGAAGGCAGCGCGCCAGCCCCACGCCAAGACCACGGCCGGGATGATCAGTGGGGTGACGATCGCTCCGATATTGGTGCCGGCGTTGAAGAGACCGGTGGCGAAGGCCCGCTCCTTCTTGGGGAACCACTGCGTCACCGCCTTCAGGCCGCCGGGAAAGGCGCCGGCCTCGCCGACGCCCAGGAAGATACGTGCGCCGATGAAACCGCTCAGCGAGCGTGCGGCGGCGTGGCTGATGTGCGCGATCTGCCAGATCAGGAACGCGAGGCCGAACCCCCAGCGCGCGCCGATCCGGTCGACGATGCGGCCGAACGCCAGGTAGGAGATCGCGTAGGCGCCCTGGAACCAGAACACCAAGTCCGCATAGTTGGTCTCGTTCCAGCCGAACTGCTTTGAGAGGTCGCCCTTGAGGAAACCGATCGTCTGGCGGTCGACGTAGTTGATCACCATGGCGGTGAACAACAGGCCCACGATCACCCAGCGGTAGCGGCCGACGGCGGCGGCCTGACCGGCCTTGGCGGCGGCTTCCCTAGCCTGGGAGGTGGCGGTGCTCATGGTCGGATCCTCCCTGGCCCCCGGCGGACCTGTCCTGGACGGGTTGGGCCGGCTGCGCGATGCAGCGGATCTCGTCCAGGTCGCCGAAGGTGATGCGGGCCGTTTGTCCGGCCTCGATGTCATGGATGCCGCTGGCCGCGCCGGTGGTCACCAGCTGGCCGCGCTTCAGGGGCCGGCCGCGCGCGGCGGTGGCGTTCAGCAGGAACGCCAGCGAGGCCGCCGGACCGCCTGGCAGGGAGGAGGGCGCGCCACGGCCGACCAGCTTGCCCTCGACGTAGGCCTCGCAAGGGGGCCAGTCGTCGCTGCGGCTGCGCCAATCGGGAATGGCGCGGCCAAGGATCAGCCCGGCGTTGTTGCCGAAATCGGCCGCCACGACGCGGGGACCCAGGATGTTGATGGTGGCGAGCGGGCTGCCGGCGAACTCCACGCCCACCAGCTGGTCCTCGACCAAGCCCAGCGCGGACTGCGGCGTCCAGTCGGTCTTCCCCTCAGGTGCGTCCTCGCCCATGCGGTAGACGTACTCTGCTTCGACCGCAGCGAAACCTCCAACGATCGCGAACACCGGGGTGGGCGCTTCGGCGGCCTGCCAGACGTTGGCGCGGAACACCGGGCCCATCACCCGTTCGGCGGAAAGCTCGGCCTGCAGTTCGGCGGGGATACGGCCCACCTTCCAGCCGGCGATCTCGTCCGGCCAGAGGCCTATCGCCGCCTCCTGGATCGCGTAGCCGGACGCCATGTCGACCGGCACGGCTCCGGGAAAATCGGGCAGGGCGACTGCGGCCCGTCGGGCGCTTACGAAGCGCCGCGCCACTTCGGCAGGCGCAAGGCCGGCCGCATTCTTCGGCGGGATTTTGGTCACGCGCTCGCGGCCTCGCGGGGGGTGGGCGCCGTCGCTCGGGGCTTGGTCGGGGGCGAAATCAGGGTCACGATGGCCGGACATTGGGCGAATAGGTAACCGGTGTCAATTTGCGGAAGAGCCGCGCTGCAAGGGCTTGCCAGCCCGCGATGACACCGGTTACCTGCCCCAGCCCCAAAACGTCCGAAGGCGAGGGGCGAGCGCTGACTGCGGGAGGACAAGCCTTGTTCAAGAAGACCTACCACGCCACCCACCCCGACATGATGGCCGGCGCGACCAACGACCAGCTGCGCGACCGCTACCTGGTGAGCGACCTCTTCGTCCCCGGGGAGATCGTGCTGAACTACGCTCACTACGAGCGGTTCGTGATCGGCGGAGCGGCGCCGGCGAAGGGCGCCTTGCGGCTGCCGGACCAGACTGAGCCCGCCTCGGCGGCCGGCCACCCGTTCCTGGAGCGACGCGAACTGGGCGTGGTCAATGTCTCCGACGGGCCGGGCAAGGTCACCGTCGACGGACAGGTCTATACGCTCGCATCCCGCGACTGCCTCTATGTGCCGATGGGCTCCAAAGACGTGACCTTCGAGGGCGAAGGCGCGAAGTTCTACCTGGTGTCCACGCCTGCCCACGCCAGCTTCGAGGCCAAGCAGATCTCCATCGCAGAGGCCGTGCCGCTCGAGCGCGGCTCGCTGGAACAGTCCAACGAGCGGACCATCTACCAACTCGTGGTGCCGGCGACCTGCAAGTCCGCGCAACTGCTCCTTGGGCTGACGATCCTCAACACCGGCAGCGTCTGGAACACCATGCCGCCGCACCTGCATGACCGCCGAAGCGAGGTCTATTTCTACTTCGGGCTGAAGGAAGACGAGCGGGTGTTCCACTTCATGGGTGAGCCGGACGCCCAGCGCCATATCGTCATGGCCAACAACGAGGCGGTGATGTCGCCGCCCTGGTCGATCCACATGGGATCGGGCACGTCGAACTACGCCTTCATTTGGGCCATGGGCGGCGAGAACCTCGACTACACCGACATGCACGTCCTCGACATCTGCCAGCTGAAATGAGCGCACTCTTCGATCTGACCGGAAAGGTCGCCCTGGTCACCGGCGCCAATACCGGCCTGGGGCAAGCCATCGCGGTCGGCCTGGCCCAGGCCGGCGCCGACATCGTCGCGGTGGGGCGCAGCGCGCCGAACGAGACGCGCAAGATGGTCACGGAGGCTGGGCGCAAGCTCACCGCGATCACCGCCGACCTCGGCTCGACAGGGCCGATCGCCGGCATCCTCGCCGATGCGGGGCCTATCGACATCCTGGTCAACAATGCCGGCATCATCCGCCGGGCCGACTCGACGGAGTTCACCGAGGCCGATTGGGACGCGGTGATGGACACCAACCTGAAGGTGGCCTTCTTCCTCAGCCAGGCCTTCGCCAAGGGTTGGATCGAGGCGGGGCGTGGCGGGAAGATCATCCAGGTCGCCTCGATGCTGTCGTTCCAGGGCGGGGTGCGTGTGCCCTCCTACACGGCCTCGAAGAGCGGGCTCGCGGGCCTGACGAAGGCGCTCGCCAACGAGTGGGCGGCCAAGGGCATCAACGTCAACGCGATCGCGCCCGGCTACTTCACCACCAACAACACCGAGGCCCTGCGCGCCGACGAGACCCGCAGCCGCCAGATCCTGGAGCGCATCCCCGCCGGCCGCTGGGGCCTGCCCGAAGACCTGGCGGGCGTGGCGGTGTTCCTGGCAAGCCGCGCCTCGGACTACATGCACGGCGCCATCGTGCCGGTGGACGGGGGCTGGCTGGCGCGCTGAAGCGATGGCTGCTGCAGGCTGCCGGCGCGTGCTAGGCTTCGCTTGACGACGCCAGGGGCCAGCGGATGCGCCGGAGATCCTTCCTGATCGGAGCCGCGTCCCTGCCGCTCGCGGCCTGTGCGCCGCGCGTGCTGACCGCGCCGGCCGGATCGGGCGTCAGCCTCGTCCACGTAAAGTCCTGGACGGCCATCGAGGGCATGGCCCTGCTGGCCCTGAGCGGGGTCAAAGGCGTGCCGGTGCGCCACAGCGTCGATGCGTGGCGCATGACGTATCCGTCGCAGGACTCCGTCGGCCGGCCGATCGTGCTCAGCGGCCTCCTCGCCCTGCCCCGTGGCGCAACGCCCCGCACCCTGGTGAGCTGGCAACATGGGACCACCACCACGCGGGCCGACGTCCCGTCCAACCTGTCAGTCGACGGCATATCCGCAGCGCTGGTCTTTGCCG
>DASXKT010000134.1:0-14131 GCA_036496685.1 Phenylobacterium sp. | reverse complement strand
ACGGGGGCGCTCTTTCGCGTCCTAGAGCCCTAGCCGAGAGCATTTCCTATGGCCGACCCTAACGACACCGAAAAGAAAGACCCCAACGCCGATCCGAAGGCCCCGCAGCAAGCCCATCCTCACCAAAAGGACAAGGGCAAGGTCGTCACCACGGCGTTCGGTGAGCCGATGTCGGGCGGTATCGCCGACATTGCCGACGGCGACGACGAGTAGGTTTCAAGCCGACTCGCGGCGACCTCAGCGGTTTTCGTAGACCACCTGGCCGTCGACGACGGTTAGGACGGCGTGGCCCTTGGGGATCGCCGCCTCCGGCGCGGTCATCAGGTCCACCGAGAACCCGCTGAGGTCGGCGCGCTTGCCGACCGCTATGGTTCCGAGGTCCTTCTCGGCGAACCGCGCATAGGCAGCAGATGACGTGAAGAGCTTCAGCGCCTCAGCGCGGCTCAGCTTCTCCTCCGGATGCCAGTCGGCGTTGGAGTAGCCATTAAGGTCCTTGCGGGCCACCGCGGCGTAGAATTCGATCAGGGGCGCCCCGCGCTCCACCGGCGCATCTGATCCGCCCACCACCACAGCTCCCGAATCCAGCAGGCTCTTCCAGGCGTAGGCGCCTTTCAGGCGGACCTTGCCCAGGCGTGCGGGCGCGAAGTGGAAGTCGCCGATGGCGTGGCTAGGCTGCATCGAGGCGATCACGCCATCGGCGTGGAAGCGCGGGATGTCGGCCGGCCGGATGATCTGGGCGTGCTCGACGCGCCAGCGCCCCGCCTTGCCCGCCGCCGGATTCGCCTTGAACGCCTCCTCATAGAGGTCCAGCGCCATGGCGTTGCCCTCGTCGCCGATCGCGTGGGTGGAGACCTGAATGCCCTTGGCGAGCGCTTTTGCCAGGAACGGCCGCATGGCCGCGGGCTGGGTGACATAGGTCCCGGTCAGGCCGGGCGCGTCGGAATAGGCGTCGAACAGCTTGGCGCCCCGCGAGCCCAGCGCGCCGTCCATGTAGAGCTTGATGCCGCGGGTGGTGATCCGCCCGTCGGGCGTGGCGCGCGGGCCGCCAGCGAACAATGGCCCGGCCTCGGCGGCATCGACCATGTTGTAGACGCGCAAGGTCGCCTGGCCCTGCTTGGCCATCTCCTCCAGCAGCGGCACGTCAGGCCAGCTGACGCTCATGTAGTGGATGCCGGTCCAGCCATACGCTGTCTCCACCCGGAATGCGGCCTTGAAGGCGGCGATCCGTTCTTCCCGCGTCGGCGCGTGCCGAATTTTGGCGACCAGCCCCATGGCGTTGTCGACCAGCATGCCGGTCAGCTGGCCGTCCGGACCTTTCAGGATCTGGCCGCCGGCGGGAGGAGGCGTCGTCTCGTCGATCCCCGCTGCTTTCAGGGCGGCGGTATTGGCGGTCAGCGCGTGGCCGTCGGCGCGGTGCAGCAACACGGGGATGTCGGGCGCCACGGCGTCGAGATCGGACCGCTGCAGGAACCGGCCCTCGGGCCAGCCGGTCTCGATCCAGCCGATGCCGTCGACCAGACCGGTCGAATGATGTTCGGCGATGTAGGCCTTCAGCCGCTGCGCGACCTCGACCGCCGACTTCGAGCCTTCCAGGTTCAGCGTCAGTTCCCGCTGGCCGATCTCGCCGAGGTGGGCGTGGCTGTCGGTAAAGCCGGGGAACAGCGCTGCGCCCTTCAGGTCGATGACCTTGGTCTTCGGTCCGACCAGCGCCTTGGCGCCGGCCTTGCTCCCGACGAAGGCAATCCGGCCATGCGAAACCGCCACAGCCTCGACCTTCGGTCGCGCATCGACGGCGGTGTAGACGGGGCCGCCCCAGATCACGAGGTCGGCGGGTGCGGCCATTGCGGCGGGTGCTATGATGGCGGCGGCGGCGGCGAGCAGAATTGTGCGCATAGGGCCTAGCTACCCGGGCTGCGGCCCAGCGCCAAGCTTCAAGGTCCGACGTGCGGGACGCCGATGGCCCTCGGGGATGGAACTTTCTGGTCGGCCCAAAGGCCGCCGCTCAACAAGGCTACGATCGCCAGGACGGCGACGATCGCGACGCCGGAGGCTGGACTGCTCGGCTTCCAGGGCAAGTCCCTCAGTTGGCCCGTCAGGACATGTAGGTGGTGTCTCATAAGGCTCCTCCTCTTGGGCGCGCCTTGGTGTGCTTCACGATCCAGACGGACATGGTGTCGAGCGCGACGGGCGCGACCGTTTCTTCGATGTCAGCATATTCGCCGACGGCGCCGGTCTTGGCCGTCTGGAACAGGTGGTTGAGGTTGGGCAGTTCGACGAGGGTCACGTCGCGATTGGCCTTGGTAGCCTCGCGGATCGCGGCAAGGTCCATCTCTGCAGGGACCTGCATGTCCTTCGAGCCGTTCAGGGCCAGGATCGGCGCCTTCACCTTGGCCAGAGTCGGGCGCGGGTCATATTCCAGGAGGCTGCGGATCTCCGGCGCGCTGAGCTGCTTGGCCGCCGCCACCGCCAACTCGGGCGGCTGCCCGAGCGCGGCGTAGCCCGGCGTGAGCACCGTAAGCGCCAGCGCCTCGGCCTCGGCCGGGTCCTTCGCGCCATGCATCGCCGCGGTCGCCTGGTCCACTAGCGCCTGGCTCGCCGCGAGCTTCTGCGGTGAGATACCCATGCCGGGCGCCAGGGCGGCGCGCTGGGCCTTCAGCACATCGGCAAGCGGCGCGCCTGGACCGGCCATCATCACCACGAAGGCGATCTTCGGGTCCTTGGCGGCCACCATCGGCCCGACGATCCCGCCCTCGCTGTGGCCGATCAGGCCGATGCGGCGGGGATCGATATCCCGACGTTTGCGCAGCCAGGCCACCTGGGCGGCCGTGTCGACGGCGAAGTCACCGATCGAGGCCTTCAGGAAGTCGCCAGTGGACTTCGCGAAGCCACGGTCATCCACCCGCAGCACGGCGATCCCGTCACGCGTCAGCCGGTCGGCGATCACCAGGAAAGGCTTGTGGCCCAGAAGCGCCTCGTCACGGTCCTGAGCGCCCGAGCCGGTGATCATCACGGCCGCTGGGAACGGGCCCCTGCCGTTCGGCAGGGTCAACGTCCCGGCCAGTCGCACGCCAGGCGCGCTGTCTATCGCGACCGCTTCCTCACGGTAGGGATAGGGCTTGGCGGGCGTTTGGGAGCGCTGGACTTTGGCAGTCTGATGAGGCGACCACGTGAGGCTAAGCGGCGTGGGGGTTCCCTGAGTCCACGTCCCGCTCAGGGTCTTGCCGTCCGCGCTCAGCTGGCCCTCGTAGCTGGCGCGGGCCACCTTGAGCTCAAAGGCGACCTTCTGACCGTCACGGGTGAGCGGAAAGATCGGGATGCCATAGGCCAGCTGGTCCGGCGAATCCATCAGCACGATGGTGCCTGACGGGCTGGTGTGGATGTGCAGGACGATGCGCAGTTTGGTCCCCGCTCCGGAGGTCACCGCGCCCGCCCAGTCGCCGTCCATTCCGGCGACGACCGGCCTCGGTGTGAGCTTCCCCTTCTCCAGGGTCACCGGGAAGACCGCGCCCTGGGTCCACTGCCCGACCCAGGCCTGGGCGGCGGGATCCCATCTGGCCTCGTAGGCGGCGTGGATACTGGGGAGGGTGAAGGACAGTTGCCCGTCCTCGACGCGCACTTCGTCGAGAGGCGCGAAGGTGTCATTGACCTCGGGGCTGAGGATCCGTCCTGCGTAGGTCCCTGGCTTGCCGGTGATCTCTACCGCCAGGCGGTGGTCGCCGGACGGCAGGTGGATCGCTCCGTGCCAGTCGCCAGCCGCATCCTGCGCCCTGGCCGCGCCGGCCAGCAGCATCGCCATCAGCACAGCCGAGACAAGCCTCACCGCCATCGTCGCCTCCGTCGGCTTCACCTCATGAAAACTACATTCGTAATAATTACTGTCAATGAGCCGATGTCGCTTTCAGAACCCATTCCCCGATAAGGTCGAGCGCCGCAGGCGCGAAGGTCTCCTCGATCCTGGCGTATTCGGCCGGCCCGCCGGTCTGGGCGGTCTGGAAGAGGTGGTTCAGGCCCGGCATCTCCACGATGGTCGCCGCCGGATTGCCCTTCAGCGCCTCGCGGATCGCGGGCAGGTTCTGCCTGGAGACCACCTGCACGTCCTTGTCGCCGTTCAGGGCCAGCACCGGGGCGCGGACCTTGGCCAGGATCGGGCGCGGGTCGTAGGCGATGAACCACTTGTACCAGGGCGAGCTCAACTGCTTGATCGTCAAGTCGGCGTTGCCGGCCGGCATCCCGGCCTCGACCAGCACCTTCTCTGCATCGGCCTTCGCCTGATCCCAGTCCTTGCCCTCGGCTAGCGCCGCCTCGACCCGGCCCATGACCTGCTCGTTGCGCGCGATCGCATCGGTCGACAGGCCCGCGGTGCGCCCGACCGCCTCGCGCTGCGCGGCCAGCAGTTCGCGGGTGGGAACGCCAGGCCCCGCCAGCATCACCACGAATGCGATCTTCGGGTCGGCGACCGCGACCATCGGGGCGATCATCCCGCCCTCGGAATGGCCGATCAGGCCGATACGTCCGCTGTCGATCTCCTTGCGGCCGCGCAGGAAGGTGACGGCGGCCTCGGTGTCGGCGGCGAAGTCCTCGCTGGTCGCCTTGGCGAAATCGCCGGTGGACTTGGCGAAGCCGCGGTCGTCGGTCCGCAGCACGGCGATCCCGCGCCGGGTGAGCGCGTCGGCCAGCACCATGAAGGGCCTGTGGCCCATCAAGGCCTCGTCGCGATCCTGCGCGCCAGAGCCAGTGATCAGCACCGCGGCGGGGAATGGCCCCGGGCCCTGCGGCATGGTGAGGGTGCCGGCGAGACGGACGCCCGGGGCGCTGTCAAAGGCCACATCCTCGGCTCGATAGGGGAAGGGGGGTTGCGGCGTCTGCGGGCGCAGCCGCGGCTGGGGCGGGCCTCTGGTGAATGTCAGCGGCGTGGTTGCGCCTTGCGTCCACTGGCCGACCCAGCCGGACCGCGCCTCGTCCCACCAGCCCTCATAGCTTCCGTTGATCCGCTTGCCGGAGAGCACCAGATGGCCGTTCTCCAGGGTGACGGTGTCGAGCGCGAGCCAGGACGGGCCCTGGTCGGGACTGATGAGCCGACCCTGATAGCCGCCGCCGGGCTTGGCGGTGATCTCCAGCCCGATCCTGAGCTCGCCGGTCGCACTGGCCAGTGTTCCGTGCCATTCGCCGACCGCGTCCTGAGCCTTGGCGGCGCCCACCAGCACGAGCGCCATCATCACCGCCGAGATCGCCAGCGCCACGATCCAACGCGCAAGCTTCACGCCCATGCTCGTCTCCTGGGTCCTGGATTATTTGGTCGCTGCAGCCGCCGGCGCCAGGGGCCGCGCCTGCGTCAGGCCGAGCAGGGCGCCCGGGTTCATCGCATCCACCATGCCCGTGGGGATCAGGATGGTCGCCCCGCGCTCCTTGGTCGTCTCGTAGATGATGTTCATGGCGCGGAGTTGCAGGGCCGCGGGGCACTGGGCGTAGATCTCAGCCGCCTCGACGAACTTCTGCGCCACCTGCTGCTCGGCCTGGCCGAGGTGGATCCGCGCGGCGGCCTCGCGCTGGGCCTGGGCCTCGCGGCTCATGGCGTCCTGCAGAGCGTCGGGAACGCCGATGTCGCGGATCTCCACCGAGATGGCCGTGACGCCCCATTCTGCGGTCTTGCGGCCGATCTCCTCGCGCAGCATCTCGTCCCCGTGCTTGCGGTCCGACAGCAGGCTCGAGAGCAGGGAGGACCCCACCATTTCTCGGAGCGAGGTCTGCGCCACACGGCTGATCGCCGAGCGGTAGTCGGTGATCTCCAGCGCCGCCCGCTCGGGGTCGTGGATCTGCCAGAACACGACGGCGTCCACATCCACCGGCACGGTGTCCTTGGAGAGCGCCTGCTCGGCATTGAACTCGGTGGTCTGGATCCGCTGGTCGAGCCAGGACGAAACCTCGTCGACGAAGGGGATGATCAGGAACATCCCCGGTCCCCGCACGGCCTGGAGCTTGCCGAGCCTCAGGACGACCGCCCGCTCCCACTGGTTGGCCATTTTCAGCGACATCTGGGTCAGGATTCCGGCCAGGATCAGCGCGCCGCCGAGCCAGCAGAATGCCGGCCCGTACTCCGTTACGCCCTTCACTATGGCGACCGCGCCGAGGCCGGCCAGGACCACGGCCAGCAGGCTCGCCGGAGCGTTGGCGCCGCGTGGGCGGATGCGCGGCATGCCTCCCATGGCGCTCAGGTAGTTGTTGCTCATCGGATCTTCTCCTTCTCGGCGGCGAGCGCCGCGATGCGTCGGGAAAGCGCCAGGGGGTCGACTCCCAGGGCGGCTGCGGCGGCCAGGGTCTTGCGCGCCAGGCTGTCGGTCTCGAGTTCGTGGGCCGCTCCGTCCATCGCCGGCGGCGGCTCGGCGACGAAGCTGCCGCGTCCGCGCACGAGGGCCACGGCGCCCAGGCGCTCCAACTCCTCGTAGGCGTGGCGCACGGTGTTCAGGTCGACCTTCAGGGCCACGGCTACCTGGCGCATGGTCGGCATCTGGTCGCCGGGGCTCAGCCGGCCCTGGCCCATCGCGCGCAGGAACTGTTCGCGCAGCTGCACATAGATCGGGACGCCGGTGTCCTCGATCTGCAGCGCCGCCAGGGTTTGCGCCTGTGTATGCATACACTCATACAATACGCCCGCGGCCTGGCTTGTCAAATCCGCGAACCCGGGTCGGCTAGCGCGCCGCTCGCGGCGCTATCCCGCTGGGAAGTTCTGGTTGGTCTGCGTCGTCCAGGGGTTCACGCCCGATCGTGGGGCGGCCACGACCAGCCGTCCGCCCAGGCTGGAGCGCCCGATCCCCTGCGCTTCATAGAGCGCCTCGAAGCTATCGCCGTTCTTGGCGAGCGCCTCCAGCGCCTCGGGGTTGGCCAGAGCCTCGGCCGCCTGCTGCAAGCCGGTGTCGCGGTCGCCGGCGATCACCACGATGCGGTTGCCGGATGGCCCCTTGAAGGCGGTGACGTAGCCATAGTCGCGGCGGGTCGCGTCCCCCTGGCTCGGGCCGCCCTCCTGGCTCACGTAGGACTTGCGGGTCTTGGCGTCGACCAGCTCGTCATACGTCTCCCCGACCTGGAACCGGGACCCCGCGAACACCGGCGCGCGCAACACGCCCAGCCCACTGAGGTAGCCCAGGTAGACGATGTTGTTGCGCTTCAGCATCTCCGGCGTCAGGTCCGACGCCATCACCACGTGCAGCTCATCCCCATGCGCCGCGCCGCGCGTCACGATCGGCACGATGCTGCGGAGCGCAAAGGCCGCGCCCACCGGCAGGTAGTAGAGGTCGAGGTCGCGGTAGCTGCCCATGGCCTTGGGGTTGTCCATCAGCCAGGCGTCGAGATCCTCGCGGGAATTGATCCCGTACTCGCGGACCAGCCGGTTGATGCCCGCAGTCTCGTTGATCTCGCCGAAGATATAGTAGTCGCCCAGCACCAACAGCGTCGGCGCATCGGCCTTGAGCAGCGGCGCCCAGGGCGCGCTCGCCTGCACGCGGGCCAGGGTCCGCTCGGTCCCGTGGGTCATCCAGAAGGCCGCCCAGACCGCGACGTTGAGCGCCAGGAGCAGGGCAACGCCGGCCACCGCGTAACGCCGCCAGCGTGGCCGCGGGGCTGACGCCAACGCCTCCACGGGGCGCGGCTCGGCGACCATCCGATATTCGCCCTTCGGGATCGCCAGCCGCATGGCCTCGTCACGGCCGGGACCCGCATAGAAGTCGTCGAGCTTGCGGCGCAGCCGGTGCACCGCGACCCGCACCGAGGCGTCCTGCGAGCCGTCGAAGCTGGCGTCGCGCCCGAACACCGCGGCGGCCACCTCGAACTCCTTGGGCCGAGCCCCGGCGCGCGCGCTCTCGACCAGATAGTCGAAGAGCCGGATCAGGCCGTCCGAACGACCCAGGGCCTGGCGCTCGCGCAGACGCTCAGCCAGTTCGGCGATCTCGTCGCCCACTTCCAGTCTGCGCGCCTCGGACAAGGACCTGTAACCTTTTGTAACCCCCCGGAGACCGTATTTAACCGGACGCGGCCACGCTTGGCAAAGTATGGCTTGCCCAACAACGAACGCCGGGGAACCGAATTGAAGCGCCTTGTCACCTTTGCGGCCTGCGCCGCCCTGCTCGCCGCCTGTTCGCCACAGAAGCCGGCCAGTCCTGCGAAGTTCAATACGGAAGCCTTGGACCTGAAGGCCTTCATGGCGAACGTCGTGGACCCGAATTCAGACGCCATCTGGGCTGCGTCCGGCACGGAAGAGACCGCTTCGGGGGTCAAGGACAACACGCCGACGACCGAGGCCGGTTGGGAGGCGATGCGGTCGCAGGCTGCGGTGCTGATCGAGGCAGGGAACGCGCTGCAACTGCCCGGCCGCCCCAGAGCTCCGGAAGCCGACTTCTATAAGTACGCCCAGCAGCTCACCGCGCAGGCGATCCTTGTGAAGGCCGCCGTGGACAAGCGTGACAAGCAGGCCATCTACGACGAAGGCGCGAAACTCTATCTGGTCTGCACGGCCTGCCACGCCGAGTACCTGATCGGTCCGCTCCTCAAGTCCGGCGGGCGCCCCGCCGGGACGCTGCAGGATTGGCCAGCCGACATCGCCGCCAAGCAGAAGCAGTACCTGGCCGCGCACCCGGAAGCCGCGAAAGTGCCTGAGCACGTGCCTCAGCCAGACGATCCTAAGTGACCTAACGCGCTCGGGCGGGGAAGGCGGCCGAAGGGGGGCGCCGCCGCCTCATCAATCCAGGGGGGATATTCATGGCTAAGACAATGCGCATTCGCGCAGCGGGAAAACTCGTCCTCGTCGCCAGCTCGGCGGCCGTGGCCCTGGCGGGCCAGGCGGCCCGCGCGGCCGACGCCGCGCCGTCGGTTTCCGAACTCGTGGTGACCGGAGGCCTGGAGGAGACGCTGCCGACGCAGCTCTCCAAGTACGGCAATCGGATCCACGTGGTGACATCCGAGGAGATCACGCTCTCCGGCCTGGCCGACGTCGGCCAGGTGCTGTCGAAGTCCGTTCCGGGGCTCTACCTGGCGCCCCAGAGCGGCGCCTTCTCCTACAACTTCGCGTCCATTCAGGGCTCGCGGTCGAACGAGATCCTCTACCTGATCGACGGGGTGCGGATCTCGAACCGGCTCTACAACACCACCCCGCCGCTCGACACCGTGCCGGCGCACATGGTCGACCGCATCGAGGTGCTGGACGGCGGCCAGGGCTTGTTCTTCGGCACGCAGGCCGTGGCGGGCGTCATCAACATCGTGACGCGCCCCTTCACCACTGAGACGACCGGCCGCCTTGCCATCGGCGGCGATACCAACGACAGCGTCACGGCCAACGGCTTCGTCTCCGGCGCCGTCGGCGCGAACCAGTTCGTGGCCTACGCGTCGTACGACGAATCCAAGGGCTTCCAGCCCTATCCCGATGCCGACTACCAGCCGACCGGCACCGACCGTCACCGCAGCTATCGGCTGACCAGCGGCGGCCTGAAGTACGCCTACGATTTCAACAAGGACCTGCGGTTCAGCGCCAGCTACCAGCACACCCAGGGCTATGTCGACTTCGCCCGTCCGACGGACGCGGCGAGGGCGGTCAACGACCGCAACGAGGACATCGCCACAGCCAAGCTCGACTGGACGGTCAGCGATGCCGTGCAGCTGTTCGTCAAGGGCTACTACCACAACTGGGACAGCCACTATGACGAGGTCGACAACGTCCCAGGCGGCGGCCTCGACCATGTCGACAACCGCGAATTCTGGGGCTTCTGGGACTACGGCGTGAACGCCATGGTCAAGTTCACGCCTACGACCGGGGTCGAGACCTATCTCGGCTACGACATGCAGAAGTACTGGGGCCGGGACGACGTCCTGATCATCGCCGACAAGACAGAGATGACCAAGGCGGTGTTCGGCCAGATCCGCCTCACCCCCGACCTGATCCCCAACACCCATCTGGCCGCGGGCCTGCGCTACAATTCGCCGGACAACGGCGATAGCGCCACCGTCTGGAACGTCTCGGGCCAGTACGACTTCAGCGACGCCCTGTTCGTGCGCGGCGCCATCGGCACCTCGTTCCGGCTGCCCGACGCTGAGTCGCTGTTCGCAAACGACCCGGAGTTCAATCAGGAGATCGGCAACCCGAACCTGAAGCCGGAGAGCGCCACCAATTTCAACGGTTCGGTGGGCGGCGAGACGAACCACTGGGGCTGGGAGCTGATCGGCTTCTATCGCGAGACCAAGAACCTCATCGACCTCTCGGGGGAGACGCCCGACCCGGACGTCTTCACCTTCATCAACCTGCCCGGCAAGGTGACCGCCAAGGGCTTCGAGGCCGTGGGTCACGCCGACCTCACGCCGTCGCTCTCGGTGCAGGGCTCCTACACCCACGCCCGCACCCGCCAGAGCGGTTCGTCCACTCAGCTGAATGGCGTCCCGGAAGACATCGCCCAGGCGGTGGTCAATATCCGGCCCGAGGGCCGCGGCTTCGGCGGCTCGGTGGTCGCCAACTGGGTCGGCAGCGTGTTCGACACGGTCTCGGGCGGCTTCGGCCCGCAGCAGCACGGCCACTACGCGGTCGTCGACCTGAACGCCTTCGTGACGCTGGGGCCAGGCGACCATCACCGCATCAACGTCAGCCTGGAGAACGCGCTGGACGAGGACTACGCGACCCACCTCAGCCGCGCGACCCGCGTCTCCGACGGATCATCCTACCTCTATCATTTCCGGGGCGTGCCTCGGACCTTGCATGTCACCTACAGCTATAACTTCTAACGTCCACGTCCTGGTGCGGCCCCGGCGCACCCGCTGGGCGCCGCGCTGGCTGGTGGTGACGCATCGCTACCTGGGCGTCGCTCTGGGCGCACTCATGCTGCTCTGGTGCCTGAGCGGCATGGTAATGCTGTTCGTGCACTATCCGAGCGTCAGCCAGGACGAGCGCCTGGCCCGCTTGCCGCGGATCGACTGGTCGCACTGCTGCGTCTTCGAAGGCGCCGCCCCGGCCGACGCGCAGGTCCGGTCGGCCAGCATCGAACAACTCGCCGGCTCGCCGATCCTCAGGCTGCGCCTGACCGAGGGGCCCGTGCGCCTCGTCGATCTCTCCAACGGTCATTTGCTGCCCGGCGCGAGCAAGCTCGACGCGCTCGCCATCGCCCAGGCCTGGGGGCGGCCCGCCGAGGTGGCGCCGCTGGTCCGCGACCAGTGGACGGTCGGGGAACTCAAGCGCAGCAGCCCCTTCTGGCGCGTGCGCCTCGCCGATCCGGCCGCCACCGACATCTACGTGTCCCAGCGGACCGGCGAAGTCGTGCAGCGGACAACCCGGACTTCACGCGCGCTGAACTGGATCGGCTCGGTGCCGCACTGGCTCTACCCGACCCTGTTGCGGCAATACCCGAAACTCTGGACCCAGGTGGTGATCTGGTCGTCGCTGGCCGGCGTCTTCCTGACGTTCGCCGGCCTCTACCTGGGGATCCTCGCCTGGCGGCCGTTCGGCGACCACCGACTGTCGCCATTCCGTGGTCTGATGACCTGGCACCACCTTGCGGGCCTGGCGACCGGCGTACTGACCCTGACCTGGGTCGCCAGCGGCCTCTTCTCCGTCAATCCATGGGGCTTCCTGGAGAGCCTCGAAGATCCGGCGCCTGCGCGTGTCGCCGGCCCGCCCCCGACCTTCGCAGAGGTCCAGGCCGCTCTGGAATCGGCCGCCGCCCATGCGCCCGCGGTGGCGCAGGTGAAGCTGATCCCCTTCGCCGGCCGCGCCTTCGTCCTGGCCGGCGACACGCGCCTTGACGCCACGGGCCGTCCCGCGCCCCTGACCCCCGCCGACCTCACCGCGGCCTGCCAGCGCCTCGGCCCGGTCGCCAGCCAGGGCCTCATGACGCGCGAGGACGCCTACTACTTCAGCCACCACGACACGGTGACCCTGCCGGTCTGGCGCGTCCTGATGGTCGATGGGCGGCGCTACTACATCGACCCCCGCTCGGGCGTCCTCGCCGCATCGTTCGACGCGCCCGCCAAGGGCTTCCGCTGGCTGCACGAGGGCCTGCACCGTCTCGACTTCGTGCCGGGCTTCCGGCGCGGCCCCGCCTGGGCCGCCGTCACGCTATTTCTGCTAAGCCTCGCAACGTTCGGCGTCGGCACCGGTGTCTGGCTCGGTGTTCGGCGGATCGGCCATGACTTCGCCCAGTTTCGCGGGCGCGCTTCACGCTAACGTTCAGGAGACCCCATGCGCACTGTTCTCATCGTCGCCGCCGCCCTCGCCATCGCCGGCCAGGCGTCGGCCCATGCCCGCCTGATCCTCGGTTCGCCCAAGGCAGGCGAAACCGTGGCTGCGCCCAAGGAACTGAAGCTCCAGTACAGCGAGACGATCATGCCGGAAGCCTCCAGCGTGACGGTCGCCGGACCCAGCGGGGCGGCGGTCGCCACCGGCAAGCTCGCCGTCGACACCAACGACAAGCGCGTCGTCCACGTGCCCTTCAGCGCTCCGCCCGCGCCCGGCGTCTACAAGGTGAACTGGAAGATGAAGACCCCGGACGGCCACTCGACCGAAGGCGATTTCAGCTTCACCGTAAGGCCCTGAGTCGGAGCCTTCGTGCCGGCCCGACGTTCCAGCTGCGAACCGAGGGGGAGTGAACCCGCATGCATGACGCCGCGGAGCCCAAGATCCACCCGGGCGTCAAGCAGCCGGAGCGGCCGAAGCTGCTGCAGGTGCTGGGTCCCGGTCTGATCACCGGCGCGTCGGACGACGACCCCTCGGGCATCGCCACCTATTCCCAGGCCGGCGCGCAGTTCGGCTTCGGCCTCACCTGGGTCATGGTGTTCAGCTGGCCGCTGATGTGCGCGATCCAGGAGGTGAGCGCCCGCATCGGCCGGGTCACTGGGCGCGGCATCGCAGGGAACCTGCGGCGGCACTACCCCGCTCCGGTGGTCTATTCGATCGTCAGCCTGCTGGTGGTCGCCAACGTCATCAACCTGGCCGCCGATCTGGGGGCCATGGGGGCGGCGTTGAAGCTGCTGATCGGGGGACCGGAGCTCGTCTACGTTGCGCTCTTCGGGCTGGTGACGGTGCTGCTGGAGGTGTTCTCCCGCTATTCCCGCTACGTCTCGATCCTGAAGTGGCTGACACTGTCGCTGTTCGCCTACGTCGGCGTGGTGTTCGTGGTGAAGATGCCGTGGGGCGAGGTGGCCAGGAGCCTCGTTGTGCCGCAGATCACGCTCAGCGCCGGCTACATGACCGTGGTCGTAGCCATCCTCGGCACCACCATCAGCCCTTACCTCTTCTTCTGGCAGGCGGAGGAGGAGGTCGAAGAGGTCAAGGAGCGGGAGGACGCCAAACCCCTCGAACGTGCGCCCGAGCAGGCCCCGGCCGAACTCCGGCGCATCCGCGTCGACACCTACATCGGCATGGCGTTCTCCAACGCCGTCGCCCTCTTCATCATTCTGACCACGGCAGCGACCCTGCATGCGCACGGGGTCACCGACATCCAGACATCGGCCCAGGCGGCCGAGGCGCTCCGTCCGATCGCCGGACAGTTCGCCTTTGCGATCTTCGCCATCGGCATCATCGGCACTGGGCTTCTGGCGCTCCCCGTGCTGGCCGGCTCATCGGCCTACGCGCTGGGGGAGACTTTCGGCTGGCATGTGGGCCTGGCGCGCAAGCCCTATCGGGCCAAGGCCTTCTACGGCGCGATCGCGGTTGCGACCCTGGTCGGAGTGATCCTCAACTACAGCCCCATCGACCCGATCCGGGCGCTGTTCTGGAGCGCGGTGATCAACGGCGTCGTGGCCGTGCCGGTGATGGCCCTGATGATGCACCTTTCCAGCCACCGCGCCGCGATGGGCGACTTCCAGCTGCACTGGGGCCTGAAGACCGTCGGCTGGGCGGCGACCGGCGTCATGGCGCTGGCGGCCGTGGGCCTCTTCGCTACCTGGGGAAAGTGAAGTTCGCTCCAAGGTGATCCGGCGAGCCGGCGAACTTCAGATCCAGCACACTAGCGCTCCAGATGTAGGCGCAGCGAGATGACATTCACCGGGCCACGGTCGCGGTTGTAAGCCGGGTTGTGGAGCAGCTGATTGTCCAGGCTGATCGTCACGCCTTTCGTCACTCCCACGCTGTAGTAGGCCTCAAGGATCTGTTCTGCGCCGGGATGCG
>DASXKT010000133.1:0-3268 GCA_036496685.1 Phenylobacterium sp. | reverse complement strand
TCAACGTGGTCCGCACCGGTTCGGTGGCGACCAATCCCAGCGCCAGGAACCTCGACACCGGCGAGACCATCCCCGCCGTCCACCTGAAGGGCGACCAGATCACCAAGGCCGGCATCGACGACCCGGAACTGGGCAAGGTGACGCCTGAGAGCGAGATCGTGGTGTTCAACTTCAACCCGCTGAAGCCCGGCCAGTCGATCCGGCTCCGGATGAGCGAGACCTACACCGATCCCGGCCGCTACAAGCTGGTGGGCGACGAACTGGTCTTCGACCGCACCTTTGGACGCGCCAACAACGCTGTGGTCCTGCCCAAGGGCTGGGAGCTGACCAATTCCAGCGCCCCGGTGGTGGTCAGCCGCACCGACGACGGCCGCGTCCGGCTCGACTTCAACAATCCCCGACCCGACGAGGTCGAGGCGCTGTTCACGGCCAAGCGGGCGGCGCACTAGCGCTCACGCCACCCAGAGGCCGCGGGTCTTGTGCCAGTCCTCGATCGATTGTTCGGGATAGAGGTCGAACGTCGCGTCGCCGGGACCAAGGTTGAGCTCGACCCAGGACGGCTTGAACTTCAGCATGAGGTGGACCCGTGAGGGCGGCACAGGCAGGTCGCTGTCGATGGCCGAGGCGAACGGGTGCACCAGATCCGGCCACTCGGGCGAGAACAGCCAAAGCGCCGTGGCGCAGGCGCTGCAGAAGTTGCGCTCGCCCGTAGAGACTTCGCAGTGGCCGCTCTCGTCGCGAATTTCCGCGCGGTAGACGGCGATGGCTTTGTCAGGGTCTTCGATCGTCAGCGTGCGAGCGTCGGCGCCGAGGTTGATGGCGTAGCCTCCGCCGCCGGCCGTCTTGCGGCAGATCGAGCAGTAGCAGAACTGGTAAGGCTGCGGCGTGTGGCTCTTGCAGGTGAAGCGCACCGCGCCGCAGCGGCAAGAACCTTCGAGCTTCATCGGCATGTGGCGGGTCTCCGGGCGAGAGCGTCCCTGTTGAACGTCGCAGATGGGACCTCTTTCCAGCCGGCCCGCAATGGGGCGGCCTTCCGGGAACGGGCCAGCGGTAAGCCGCCCCGGAAGGCCTGGCCCGCGCGGTCAGGCTATGGCGCGCGCGGGATGGGACAAGGGCGCAGCGGGCTGGGCGGCGGGCTCGGCCTGATCCAGCGTATGGAGCTTGGCTTTCAGGTGCCGATGGCCGACGACGGCGATCGCCGCTGTAAGCAGGCCCAGGCCCAACGACAGTGAGGCCTCCGCGAGGCCGGGGGCGAGCACCGTCAGGTTGGGTGCGGGCCGGACGTTGGCGATGCCGATGAAGCCGTTGAGGAGGGCGTAGGCCATGCCGAAGAGCCCGAACAGCGGCGCGGCGGCGGCCTGGGCCGCCAGGTAGGCGATGCCGCCTGCTACGCCTCCGGATCGATGCTGTCCGATCCGAACCGCCTGCAGGAGCCAGATTGCGACCGCAACCACGGCAGCCGCTGTCAGGCCCCACAGCACGAACTGCATTGGGATCGAGGCGTGGGCGTAGACGCCAGCGAGCGTCAGCCGATCCGCGATCGGAACTGGACTGACCAGCGAGCCCGCGTCCGTCTCGGCAAAGGCCGGCGACGCCATGCTCGCGGTGGCGGCGAGGCCGAGTCCCGACGCCCAATTTCTGACCTTCCACATGCGCGTTCTCCCCAATTACATGCGTAAGAATAGACAATTACAATTGTAAAACTAAAAGTCAAACGCGTTATGGGAACTTACGCGTGACGAGAGGGTTGGGGAGGCTTCAACCTGGAGATGCCTCATGAGACTGCGCGTAAGTATGGCCGCCTCATCGGCGGTGATCGGCTTGCTGGCCGCCGCCGGCGCACATGCCACGGTTCTGTTGAGTGGTGGCCCGCCCACCCCTCAGCTGGCCACGGACACCAGCTTCGACGTCAGTTTCAACGGCGGGAGCGGCGGTCTGGCCAATCTCTCCTTCGTCCTGAACGGCTTCAGGAGCCTCGATGGGCACAACACCTTCGAAGATGACTTCACGCTGAGCCTGAACGGCTCCGAGCTCCTCTCCGGGACCTTCAACCTGGGCGGTGGCGGCAACGACGTCGTCTTCCTGCAGCCAACGGGTTCAACGATCGACAACGTCTCCGGCAATGGGACCGCGATCACCTGGACCGGAGGTCAGGTGAACATCGCCACGCCTCTGACGCTGGCTGCTGGCGAGAACACCCTGACCTTCGGCTACACGAGCCTCAACGCGCCCGATTTTGGTTTCCAGGATCGAGGCGACGAAGCCTGGGGCGTCAGCGACGTCACGGTGGCGACAGCATCGTCGACGTCGCAGGATCCGGCGGTGACGGTGGGCCTGCCCGAGCCCGCCTCCTGGGCGCTGATGCTCGTCGGCTTCGGCGGGGCCGGAGCCATGCTGCGCACCCGTCGCCGGACGGCTAACGCCACAAGCTAGGACAAGAGCGACCCCGCCCTAGGGCTTCCGGTTCTAGGGCGGGAAGTTGCGCGCGTCGGCCGGCGCGTTTTGCGAAGACCGGGCGCCGGACGTCGCGGGCTTCGAGGTCGCGACCTTCAGCATGCTGAAATAGCCAGGCGCCGTGAGCATACCGTCCATCACACCCTTGGCTTTCAGCAGCCGGTGGGCGCGGGGCAGGTTGTAGCAGGGCACATGCATGAACATGTGATGCTCGCAATGGTAGTTCACGTAGTAGGGCGCGATGAACGCGCGCTCGAGCCAATTGGCCTTGGTCGTCCGGGCATGCCGCAAGGGGTCGGGCTCGTCCTTCGCGACGCACGCATGCTCGGCGATGTTGCGGAGCCGGGTCACCATCGGCAGCCAAGTCGCCTGCGGGACCAGCCACAGCACTGGCCACACCCACCAGAGGCCGAAGGGCGCCGTGACGGCGATGGTCAGCACCATGCCCGTCAGGAACCGGCGGCGAGCGACGATGGCCTCTCGC
This sequence comes from Phenylobacterium sp., assembly GCA_036496685.1. Lineage (GTDB taxonomy): Bacteria > Pseudomonadota > Alphaproteobacteria > Caulobacterales > Caulobacteraceae > Phenylobacterium. The sequence continues at coordinate 330 of DASXKT010000133.1, read as the reverse complement.
AGGATCGGCGCCAGCGGCTCGCCGGGCTTGCGGGCCACGATACGCTTCACCAAGCCTGACCACCGCTGCTTGTAATAGGTCTGGCCGGTTAGATCGCGGACGATCTTGCGGCGTAGCGATAGGCGCGTGATCGGGAACGGCGCGGACAGCACCAGGTCCGGGTCTTCCGCCTGCTGAGCGTACTTGTGGTGCGTCAGGTGATAGTTGCGGTAGCCGATCAGGCCGCCGGTGGTCAGGTGGTTGCCCACCCAGTCGTTGACCTTCAGGTCGGGGTGCAGGGCTGCGTGCGCCGCGTCGTGCATCAGGATCGCGAGACCCAATTGCCGCGCG
>DASXKT010000132.1:0-3292 GCA_036496685.1 Phenylobacterium sp. | reverse complement strand
AGGTCGGCTTCTTGAACGGCGTCAGCTTGACGATCGGGCCGCCGGACCTGAACGACCGCTCCAGGAACAGCAGGAACCCGACGAAGGAGAGCCAGGCGGCGGTAGCGATATGCGGGTCATTGAACCAGCCGTTCTTCGGCCCCTCCTCCAGCACGAATTCCATGCCGCCCAGGAACACCGCCATGGCCGCCAGGTGCGAGTAGTCGATCTTCTTCAGCATCGCGAAGTTCGGGCGATCAACGCGGATGAACAGCAGCGCGAGCAGGGTGACGATCGCGCCGGGCGCGATGTTTACATAGAAGATTGAACGCCACCCGACCGCTCCCGTGAGCCAGCCGCCCACCGTGGGCCCAAGCGTCGGGGCCAGCACGGAGACCATGCCGAGGATCGCGGGGATCATCGCCCGCTGCCTGCCTTCGAACATCGAGAAGCCGGTGGCGAATACCGTCGGGACCATAGCGCCGCCAACAAATCCCTGGATGACCCGGAACAGGATCATCGATTGAATGTCCCAGGCCACCCCGCAGAGCGCGCTTGCCACCGTGAAAAGACCTGCAGAGAGCGCGAAGAGCCACCGCGTCGACAGGGCCTGGGCCAGGAAGGCCGCGAACGGGATCATCACCAGTTCGGCCATCAGATAGCCGGTCTGGATCCAGCTGATCTCGTCCGGGCCCGCCGAGAGCCCCGCCTGCACGTCGTTGAGCGAGGCGGCGACGATCTGGATGTCGATCAGGGCCATGAACTGACCAAAGGCCATGATCCCGAAGATCAGGAATTTGCGCGCATCCGGCAGCGCCATCGGATCGATCGGCGCCTGGGGCGCGCCCGGCCTTTTGAGCTCGGCGCCTCCGAAGGCCGCTGTTGCGTCTGTCATCGATGCATCCTCGGCGCGCGCCCTTGCCAGACTCGATCTTTATATTATATGCGTCATACAATACGGAGGGGCAAGGGATGCGCTACGACGCCAACCACAAGCAGAAGTCCCGCGAGAGGGTGATCGCCGAAGCGGCGAAGGCGATCCGCAGTGAGGGCCCTCAGGGGATCAGCGTCGCCGGCGTCATGGGCGCAGCCGGCCTGACCCATGGCGCCTTCTATGCCCACTTCGACTCCCGCGACGCCCTGCTGCGGGCCGGTATCGATCGGATGTTTGAAGAGAGCCGCGCTCGCATCCAAACCGAGACTGGTAAGGGTGTGTCGCCCAAGGCGGCGCTCACCGGCTATATCGCCTTCTATCTCTCCCGAAGTCACCGGGACTCGCGCACAACCGGCTGCCCCCTGCCCTTTCTGGCGGCGGAGGCGCCGCGCTTGAACGAAGGTCTGCGCGAACGCTATGCGCAGGGCGTCCGGACCCTCACCGATACGATCGCCGGTCTGCTGCGCGGGATGGGCCATCCTGAAGCCGAAACAACCGCCGCCTCGGTCCTGGCCGAGATGGTGGGCGCCGTCTCTCTGGCGCGCGCCGAACCTGACCCCGACCGGTCCTACGCCATCCTGTCGGCCTCTCGGGCGTCCCTGAGGACGCGGCTTGGCCTGGAGAATCTGCAGTGAGCCTGATGGAAGAGATCGCTCCCGGTAAGACGGGCGCTGAGCAGTTGCGCGCCATGATGGCGCCCGGCCGCGGCCCGGGTATCGGCAAGACGCTGGGCTTCCAGCTCGTCGAGGTCGGCGACGGGACCGTCGTGTTCGAAGGCGTCCCCGGCGAGCACGCCTACAATCCGATCGGCACGGTGCATGGCGGCTATGCCGCGACGCTGCTGGATTCCGCCTGTGGCTGTGCCGTGCATTCGAAACTAAGCGCCGCCCAGGCCTACACGACCCTGGAACTGAAGGTCGCCTACCACAAGGCGATGACCGCGGAGACCGGTCCGGTCCGCGCCGAGGGGCGGATCGTCACGATCGGCAGACGCGCGGCTTTCGCCGAGGCCCGGGTCACCGACGCCGATGGCCGCCTCTACGCCTCGGCCACCTCAACCCTGCTGGTGATGGACAAATGAACGACGCCACCTTCACCCTGCCGCCCGGCGTCGCAGCATTGCCGCGCAAGGCGGCCCTCAGGCTGCCGTTCTCGCACCGGACCTTGCTCGCGGTTGGCGGGGCGGCGATCCTGGCTGTCGCCGGCGCCGGCTATATCGCGATGCCGAAGGCCTCCGTATCAACCGACGCGGCGTACCTGGAGGCCGACAGCTCCGTCGTTGCGCCGCGCGTGAAGGGGCTCGTGGCGGAGGTCCTGGTACGGCACAATCAGCCTGTCCGACGCGGCGATCCCCTGGTTCGCATCGATCCCGAAGAGTTCGATGCCCGGGTCGCTTCCGCCGCGGCGGACCTGGAGAACGCCCAGGCTCAGGTGCAGGCCGCTGAGGCGGCGCTGGCCGCCCTGGCGCCGGAAGAGCAGCTCGCCGCCTCCAACATGCGCGCCGCCGCCGCGGTGATCCGCTCCGCCGACGCCCTGAGCGAACGGGCGCAGAACGACCGCCAACGCTACGAGAAGCTGCTCGCCGACGGCTGGGCGACGCGTCGCGATGCTGACGCGTACAAGGCCGTCGCCATCAGCGCGGACTCGGACGCCGCGAAAACCCGCGCCCAGTTGGACGTCAGCAAGAACCAGATCGCGGTCACCGCAGCCAAGCGGGCCACCCTCAGCGCGAGCCTCGCCCAGGCGCAGGCCGGCGTCGGGCGCGCGCAAGCCGCGCTCGACCTCGCCAGGCAGGACCAGAGCCACACACTGATCCGCGCGCCCATCGACGGGGTGGTTGGCGACAGGCAGGTCGAGCCCGGCGACTATGTCCAGCCGGGCACCCGGCTGCTGACGCTCGTGCCGCTGAGGTCCCTCTATGTGGTCGCCAATTTCAAGGAGACGCAGGTCTCGCGGATGGTCGTGGGGCAGGCCGCGACGATCAAGGTGGACGCCCTGCCGGGCCACACGCTCAACGGCCAAGTCGACAGCTTCGCCCCCGGATCGGGCTCGCAGTTTTCGCTACTCCCGTTCGAGCCCGGGACTGGCAACTTCACAAAGATCGTTCAGAGAGTTCCCGTGCGCATAAGGTTCGACCCCGGCCAGCCTGGCCTCGACCATCTACGTCCCGGTCTGTCGACAACCGTCACGGTCCGCTTCCGATAGTTTCAGGCAGACCAGTCCCGAAGCCCCGGCATCGGCTCCGGCCCGACCGTATGCGGCGACGAAGGGCGCCATCGACACCCTGGTGAAGCACTTCGCCCAGGCGCTCGGCGAGAAGGGGGTGCGGGTGAATGCCGTGGCGCCCGGCGTGGTGGCCACCGACATGTCGAACTTCGC
>DASXKT010000131.1:0-47089 GCA_036496685.1 Phenylobacterium sp. | reverse complement strand
CGCTGCCGTAGGTATAGAAATAACGGTCGCCTTTCTTGTTGACCGTCTCCAGATACTCGTCGACCGCGTCCACACCGCTCGAGGTGTGCATCCAGCCGGCGTGCTCGTTGAAGCCCTGGTAGACGAAGAGCTGGCCCCAGGTCGCCGCGCCATAGGCGTTCAGGCCCTCGTCGCTGGTCATCTGCAGCTCGGACCGGAAGAAGAACGAGGTGTGCGGATTGATCAGCAGGAGCGCGTGGCCGCCCTTTGTGATCGAAGGTGAGATGGCCATGCCGTTGGAGCCGCTGGGCTCCTTGAACTTCAAGCTTTCGTCGTCCGACAGGGCTGCCGTTTGCGGCTGGCCGTAGAAGGCCTCCAGCTCGGGGAGGGACACCCGCTCGATGTCCCCGCCGATACTCCCCTCGGTGAAGCTGAGCGCCATCCAGGGCTCGAAATGCTTGATCACCCGAGGCGTCACCTTCGGGTGGGTGGCCAAGTAGTAGTTCAGGCCGTCGGCCCAGCCGTTCATCAGGGCTTTCAGCGACGCGGGGCTGGCGACGTATTTCGCCTGCAGGTCGACCGGGTCGATCCACAGCCTCTGGCGCAGGTCCTTCCAGATGGCGGCGTGGCCCTCCGCCTCGGACGTGCGGCCCAGCGCGGTGATGTAGTTGGTCTCGACACGGTTGAAGTCGTCCTCTGCCTGGGCATAGACCATCCCGAACACGGCTTGCGCGTCGGTCCTGCCGTGGATGTGTGCGATGCCCCAGTCGTCTCGGACGATGGAGACCTGGGCGGCTTCCGCTCTCAGCCGCGCCATCTCTCCGGCTGCGTTGGCCGGCAGGGCTGACGAGGCAAGGCCCGCGACCAACAAGGCGCCCAAAATCCGCATCAAACCCTCGCGCGTGACCGGCGCGCCAGGATCGGCGAGCCCATGGTCTCGCTTCAGCAAGCGCAGGGGCGAAATGCAAGCCCGCGAACCGCCTCACCGGAATTGCGAAGGGCCTGCGGGAGGAGGGGCCCCGTTCCGATGTCCTCAAGAGTCTTGATTTAAAGGACCGCGACGGGACTTTTGCAGGAAGGATCGACGGCAAGATTGAAGCATCCAGCCTGGGCGGCCGCGATGCGATCGTCTGCACACTGGAATTTCCGGGACCAGCGGAGGGCGCGTGGTCTTGCTGAAGCCGCCGACCGCTTTTCTTTCAGCCCTCTGACCCGTCCTTCGCGCCCTGCGTCTTGAGGCGTGGCCTGTCGCACGCAAGGTCGCGCCATGAACGATGACCGCTGGGATCTTGAGCCGCGGCTGGGTCGTAGTGGCGCCGCGCCTCTTGAAGCGCCGTCGAAACGGCGGCCCGCTCAGGACGGCATCAGAACGTTGACGGCGCCGACCAGCCGTCCACCGCGACCAAAGATCGGGGTTGGAAAAGGTTTAAACGGAACCCGTGTGCCGTCTGGCCGCTCCGCGACTGCGCAGGCGCCGCGGATCGGCTTCCGCTCCCGGATCGCCACGGCCATCGGGCACTGTTCGTGGGGAAGGAACTCTCCGGCGTCGGTGTAGAGCTTCCACGTTACGCACCATCGGTCCTTGCCCAGCGCCGGTGCTCGCCCGGCAAAGCGCTCGCAAGCGTCGTTTGCGTAGACCACGACCCCTTCGTCGTCGGTCAGGTAGATTGGCGCCTCTTGAGCCTCAAGCACGGTGCGTGGGTCGTAGTCCTTGAGCGCCACCGCGGCGGCCGCAGCGGTCAGCATCTCGTCGGTGATGGCCAGTCGCGTCATCTGCGCGCCCCCGGTCCCATGCGCAAACGTAGGTCTTCCGAGACCTTTCGACAAACGTTGTTTCGCCACAGTCCGAAGGTCCCAAATGGGTCGAATGCGGCCCTAGGCTTCGGCCCCGAAAGGGGACCTCTGGAACGTCAGTGCGGGGGGAAAGCGGACCTTGGAAGTCGGCACGTCCCGCGCCGGCCTAGGGAAGACGTGGTTGCGAGGCCCCCGGAGGACCGACGCGCATGGCCGCGCAGACCGAGCGCGGCTCGCTCTCGCAGAAGTCGGGCCAACGGGCGCTGGACCGCCAGTAGTCCAGCAGGCCCAGCGTTCGCGCCAGGTCGATGAACCGCCGATCCTGGCGCAGGGGCGCGGTCGCCGGCCCGAACAGGAACCCGATCCGAGACAGGCCGTAGAGGCGCTGGAACCGTGGGTCCCGCACGTAGCGATCCGCGACCTCGAACGCGTCGTCGGTCTCGCCCAGGGCGCTCAGCATCTCCACAGCCAGGCCGGGCGGCAGCCCGTGCGCGCCGGCGGCGGCCATGATCGCCGCGCGGGCCGCGTCGCGATCGGACCCGGACTGGGACTTCCGCCAATTCACGAAGGCTGTCGTCGCGCGCAGGGCCTCGGCCGTGAAGGCGACCGGCCGGCGCGCCGGGTCGCCCAGGATGGCCAGGGCCCGGTCCGGATCTCCGTCCAGGACGGCCACCGCGAGCCCTGCGGTTCGCAGGCTGACGTCGTCCGGGCGCATGGGGAAGTAGTGGTCGACGCCGGCCAGCGCATCGTGGGTCCTGCCGGCGAGATAGCGAACGTCGACGGCCCGGCCGGCGTTGGTGGGCTGGGCGGGGCCACGCTCAAGAATCTGCTCGCTCAGCATCCGAGCGTCTTCGATGCGACCGCTATTCGACAGGAAGTCGGCTATGGGCGGGCTGAGGTGGCCCGGGGCGAGGGCTCGGCCTCTTTCCAGGAGGCGTGCGCGCTCCGTCCATTTCCGAACCGGCGTGGCCAGGGCAAGCAAATCGTAGGCGAAATCGAAGTCCGGGCGCAGCGAGAGCGCATGCTGGGCGTCAGCGACACCCTGCCGATGCAAGGCCTCGGCCTCTGGCTCGGACGCGTAGGAGGACTCCATCAATAGGACCATGCCGTGACCGGCCCAGCCCGGCGCGTAGAGCGGCGCGCGGCGCACCAGCGCGTCGGCCGTGCTGAGCGGCTTCCAACTCGACTGCACGGCGGAGTCCATCATCTGCAACGCCAGCCCCAAAGCGACGGAATCCAGGTCGTGGCTGCGGCCACGAAGAAGCTCGCGGGCCGTCTGCGCGGCGGCGATCAGGCGCCAGGAGGTTTCGAAGCGCAGGCGCGCCGCCTCGGACGTCGGCGCGGTGAATTCCTCGGACCACAAGGTCACGTCGGCCCGGGGATCGCGCAAGCGGACCCTGGTGCGCAGCCGGCCGGCGTCAGCGCTGACAGTTCCCTCGATCTCAAGGTGTGGGCGCGGGCTGCCGACAGCCACAGTCTCGATGCCGTTTTCGGTCAACAGACCCGCGGTGTCATCGGCCACGCCGACCGCGAAAGCCCGGGCGGTCGGGTCCGTCGTGACGGGCTGGAACGGCCGGATGGCGACCGGGCTGTCCGCCGTCAGCGTGGTTGCGCCACCGCGCCACATGAACCAGCCAAGGCCCGCGAGCACAAGAACTGCGCCGACCACGGCGGCGGGCCAGATCCAGCGCAGCCAATGGCCCTTGGCCGCCGTCCCTTCCGACGCCGCGAGGCTCAGCCGATAGCCGACCCGGGGTACGGTCTCCAGGGTGAAGGCGCCATGGGCCAGAGCGACCCGTCGCAGCTTGGCCATGCACCGATTGATGGCGTCGTCGCCGACGATGCGGCGATCCCAGCAGGTCTCGACCAACTGGTCGCGGGAGACCACCCGGTCGCGGTTGGCCGCCAGCACCACCAGGGCCTGCATGACGCGCGGCTCAAGTTTCTCGATCTGCCCGCCACGCTCGATCTCGCGCCGCGAAGGCCGCACGGAGAGCGCGCCGAGACGGAAGTCGGGCTCATCGGCCAACTCGACGCCGCGGACAAAAAGGTCGGCGCTCATCGGCAATAGGTCGGCGATCGGTCATCGCGCCGTCCGCGACGGTGCCGCGCGACCGGGCTTTCCTGGCGGGCAAGCCCTTCCACCCTCAAGGCGGAGCCAACCCATGCCGAGATATTCGCAATCACCTGCCCCAAAGCCGTCACCCCGTGGTTCATCCAAATCATATCACAGGGCCATGACCCGGTCGCCGCTCGGGCGGCTGGGCGCTCTTGCCGGCCTCTGCGGTTTCGTTCTGGCCTGCGTGGCCGCCGCGCCGCCGGCCCAGGCGGGATCGCCGATCGTCGTAACCCGCTCAGGCGACGTCTCGGGGCTGGACGTCGATGGGGTCGCGACCTTCAAGGGCATCCCGTTCGCCGCGCCGCCGATCGGACCGCTTCGCTGGCGCCCGCCCCAGCCGGCGGCCGGCTGGACGGGCGTGCTGAAGGCCGAGGCGTTCGGCTCGCCCTGCATGCAAGGGCCCGCACCAGGACCGCCGACCGACCTTACCCACGTCAGCGAGGACTGCCTGACGGTGAATGTCTGGTCGCCGCCGCACAAGGCGGGCGAGAGACTTGCTGTCCTAGTGGAGATCCCCGGAGGCGGCTTCTTCAGCGGCGCCAGCGCAGTCCCCTCGAACGACGGGGCTGGGATGGCGAGACGCGGCGTCGTCGTCGTGAGCTTCAACTACCGGCTGGGCGTGTTCGGCTTCATGGCCCATCCGGCGCTGTCGAAGGAGGACCCCTCCGGCACGTCGGGCGCCTACGGCCTGCTCGACCAGATCGCCGCCCTGAAATGGGTGCGGGCGAACATCGCATCCTTCGGCGGCGATCCGAAGAAGGTGACGATCATGGGGTGTTCCGCCGGCGGATCGTCGGTGCTCTACCTTATGGCCTCGCCGTTGGCGAAGGGGCTGTTCCGATCCGGGATCAGTGAGAGCCCTGGCTATGTCTGGCATCCGCAGCAGCACCTGCGCGAGGCGGCGTACGGCCGGCAGTCGGCCGAGGCTGAAGGCCTTTCGCTCGGCGCCGACATCGAGGTCCTGCGCCGCCTGTCGGCCCAGGAGATGCTGGCCAGAGCCCAGGTTCGCACCGACCCGATGTTCTCTGACCATGGCGCTGGGTTCTGGCCGATCGTCGATGGTCACGTCCTGCCCGACGAGCCGATGACGCTGTTCGACGCGGGGAAGGTGGCGCAGGTTCCGCTGCTTGTCGGCACGACCGCCGACGACGGCTCGGTCTTCTCATTCGGCATGCCGATCACGACCGTCGAGGACTGGCGTACGTTCGCCCAGCGCCGCTATCCCGCCGTGTCCGAAACCCTGCTGTCCCTCTATCCGGCGACCAGGGATCCCGAGGTGCAGCCCGCCGCGATCCGGTATGTGACCGACTGGCTCCTCGTCGCCAGCGCGCGATCCGCCGCGCGGGCGATGTCGGTCCATCACCAGCCGGTCTGGCGCTATGAATTCACCCGGGCCACCTGGAAGGTCTTTGGGCTGCCCCCCATCGCCGGCAGCTTCCATTCCAGCGAGATGGCGTACGCGCTCGACAACTTCGCAAACTCAGGCATGAAAACCAGTCGGTTCGACGCCACGGATCAGGCGCTGCGCGTGGCGATGAGCGGGGCCTGGGTGCAGTTCGTCAAGACCGGCGACCCCAACGGACCCGGCCTCGCGCCCTGGCCGAAATATGATCCCAAGGCCCGCCAGGTGATCGAGTTCGGCGACAAGGTGTTCGCCCGCGAGGAGGCCAACACCGCGAAGCTCGACGCCTATGATGCAGCGTTGGATAGGTTGAAAGCCGACAAGCACCGGCCCCTGTTGGACTGGCAGTAATGGTCAAGCATTCGCAATATCCACCGGCGCGCGCCGGCTTCTTAGCTGGCGCCGCGAAGGCCTACCTCGAGCTTTGGTCGATTCTCACCCTTAGATCGGAGACGGAAACTCACCGTTCGTGGAAACGCGAACGCCTCACGCTGGAAGGGCGAGTTTCTGGAGCTGATCCAATGACCGCTCCTGGCGCAGAGCGGTCCAAGGTCAGCCGCCGATCGGGCCCGGAAAGCGGACGCTACGAATAGCTGGGCAGGGTCGAAGAGCGTAGTTCGACCGCCGGCCGGAATGTCACGTTTCCGGAGTTGGGCGTAAGTCCGGTAGTGGCGCATCTGAGACGCTGGCGCTTGGACCCCTTCCGACTCTTCTGCAACCCTGGGAAGGTCTGCTTCTCCCGCGGTCAGACCGTGGGAACCGTGCCCCCGTCGATGACGTATTCCGCCCCGTGCAGGGCGCCTGCGCGGTCGCTGGCGAGGAAGGCGACTAGGTCGGCAACCTCTTCCGGACGGTTTGGGCGGCCCATCGGTATCCCGCCGAGCGATCGCATCAGCCCTTCTCGCGCGGCTCCGGTGTCGACTCCCTCAGACTGGGCCAGCCGCTCGATCATGCGGCTCGCGGCGTCGGTCTCTGTGAAACCCGGTGAAACGCGGACTACCCGAACGCCCTGCGGGCCGACCTCGTTGGACAGGGCTTTGCTGTAGTTGCTGAGCGCCGCCTTGGCGGCCGCATAGGCGAGCGTGGACTCATAGAGCGGCAACACGCGCTGGATGGACGAGACGTGTACGACCACGCCATAGCCCTGGTTGATCATCGTCGGCAGCAGCGCCCGGTCCAAGCGTACGGCTGACAGCAGGTTCGCGTTCAGCGCCTCAGTCCAATGGTCGTCCGTCAAGGCAGCGTAGCCGCCGCCTGGCGCCGAGGAGCCGCCGACGTTGTGGATGAGGACGTCGAGCCCGCCGAGCCGGCGCAACGCGGCCTCCGCGACCCGCGCGACGCCCTCCGCCGTACCCAGGTCGGCGGCCACGAACTCGGCCTCCTCCTCCAGGCCGGGCGGGGCCGCGCGAGCTGTCGTGAAGACGCTGGCGCCGGCTCTGCGGAGACGATTCACGATCGCCGCCCCGATCCCCTGGGTGCCACCGGTGACCAGCACGCGCCGGCCAGAGAATTCCGCCTCGGGCTTGCGCAGAGTGATCTCCAGATCGGCGATCGCATCGCCGGCCAAAACGAAGTGATAGCGCAGGTCGACTGGCGCGCCGGGGAAGTCGCCCGTGAGGTGAGCGGTCACGACGCCACCGTCCGATCTGGGCTCGAGGCTGAGCGGCTCGGCCTGGAACTTGTAGCGGCGCCGCGAGTCCTCCGCCCACTCGCGAACGGCGTCGCGGCCAACATGATCGTGCCCTTCGTCCCGGACATGCGCGCCGACCGCGAACGCTGCAGCGGTGGCGCCGGCGTCGTCGCCATTGGCGGCTTCGAAGTACCTGGCGATGGGAAGGGGAAGCTTGACGGTCATCGATATGCGCTCCGCAATGGCTGAACCGTCGATCTGGGATTATACCTTCCGCATGGCAAGAACTGACAAAAAGGTGGGGTATTCACCCACAGGTAAGCTTGAGGATGTCACACCCGACATGGCCGCCACAGGCGTGGAAGCGGCGTTTCGGATGCTGGAAGGGCGCTGGAAGATGGTCATCATCTTCCACCTGTTCGATCGCGAGGTGCTGCGGTTCTCCGAATTGGAGCGAGCAATTCCCGGGGTCTCCCAGAAGATGCTCATCCAGCAGCTCCGCGACCTGGAGCGCGACGGAATCGTCGAACGGGTGGTCTACCCGCAGGTCCCGCCAAAGGTGGAATACCGACTGACTCCATGGGGCCAGGCCATGTGCCCGGCGCTCGACGCGCTACTGGAATGGGCGGCTTTGAGACCACAAGCCAACGCCGGATCGTAGCCACACGCTGGTTGAATGTCGGCGTCCGTCAGGGTCCCAGTGAGCGCTCCTGGCGCACAGCGGCCAGGCGCCGGTCCTAACCGACGGGGCTCAACACTCGGGCGAGGAATTCCCCACCCAGTCGCAGCCCCGCCTCATCGATGCTGTGACCGAGGCCCCGCGCCGCATGGGTGGTGATCTCAAACCCCAGCTTTTCGAATTCGACCTCCGCTTGGCCCATCGCGGCAAACGGGACCATCGGGTCGGCGTCCCCATGAACCAACAGCAGGGGCGGCTTAGTTTTCACCTCAGCCTGCAACGCTTCGGCGTCGGCCAGCATGCCCGAATAGCCTACGACGCCCGCAAGGACTTCGGACCGTCGAGGCCCCACATGGAGGGCCATCATGGTCCCCTGGCTGAACCCTACCAGCGCCACCTTGCTGTTCGGCAGATCATAGGTGGTTCGGTGCATGTCGATGAAGGCGTTCACCAGCGGCGCCGCCTGTCGCACCCCCGCCGCGCGGCTTTCCCGTCCAAGGTCGTTCAGCGACCACCACTGATAGCCGCCGGGCGCGCCGGGACAGATCTCAGGGGCGTTGGGCGCCATGAAGACGGTGTCGGGTAGGCTCGCGGACCAGTAGGGCACGAGACCCATCAGGTCGGCTCCGTTCGAGCCGTAGCCGTGCAACAGGATCACCATCGACTGGGGATCTCGGCCGCTCGCCGGGGCGGCCTCGGGTCCCTTGAGGCGGGTCAGGTCGCTCATCGGTTGGTGGTGCGGCAAACCCATAGCCCGGTCAACGGGCGCCTGTTGGCCAATGTCGAGTTTCCGGTGCGAAGCCAACGTCCATTCCTGGCGCACAGCGGTCCAAACCCAGCAGCCTATCCGGGCCGCAGAGCAGACGCCGTAGTAGGGCCGAAATGCAAGCCCGCGAACCGCCTCACCGGAATTGCGAAGGGCCGCCCCATCGCTGGGGCGGCCCTTCCATAGTCGGACCGCAGAGCGGCGCGCGACCTTTGCCTTGAACCTTCAGGCTAGGCGCGGACCCCGCAAGCGGAGGTCCAGGTCACGGTTGCCGGTGTGCGGCTTTCACTATGAGACACTGGATCACCTCCTTTCAGTTGCTGAGCAAGGACCCCCAATATGGGTTGGTTCGCGGCCTCGCGCAAACATCGCGATTCACGTTTCAGTGGGTGGGCTCGAGCTGTGGCTTTTGCTCCTTCGCCTCCGCCAAGCTCGGCCGGCGGCGTAGGTTCTGGACGGGCCGGTCGAGCTTGTCGAGCGCGGCGATCATAGCCCGATAACCTTCGGCAACTGCTGGTCCATAGGCGCTGAAGTCGCGGATTTCGACCTTTGACACGTCCGGCGTCACCAGGACGTCGGTGGCTTCGCGCGCTGCGGTTAGGTCGCGGGCGGTCGAAACGGTTGCTGCGCGCATGAGCAACGAGACGATTGGCGGGCCTCTGCGCCAATCGCCTGACCACAGCCAGCGCCAGATCGAGGCCGGGCGCGCCACGTCGTCGGCGGTGATGCTGCGGCCGCTGGTGACGTCGACGCCGACGATCGGTCCAAGCTGGCTTGCGCGCATGACGTCGGCCGGGAAGTTCTTCATCACCGCCCCGTCCACCAGCACGTTGTTGTGGTCGGTGGCGGGCGGCAGGATCCCGGGCAGCGAGATCGAGGCTCTGAGCGCTTTCCGGAGCAAGCCGCGCCGATGCATCTGGTAGGCGCCGGTAGTCAGGTTCGACGACAGGCAGAAGAACGGCAGCCACAGGTCTGCGATCTGGGTTTCGCCGAAATGTTGGGCCAGGCGATCGTTGACCTTCATCCCGTGGGTCATGGCCAGCAGCGGGATGGCGATGTCGTCGAGCGGGCTGGTGTAAACGAAGGCCTCGGAGATGCGCCGCTCCATCTCGGCGTCTTCCCAACCCATGGCGACGCCCGCCGCCACGATCGCCCCCATGGAGACCCCGCCCACGAAGTCGATGGGCACGCCCCGCTCGCGCAGCGCGCGCACGGCTCCGATGTGGGCGTAGGCTCGCGCGCCGCCCCCGGACAGCACCAGGCCCACAGATTGGCCGGTCAGTACTCGGGCGATCCGCTCGATGTCCGGGTCATGGTCGCGCCGTAGATGGAAGAGGCGCGCCGGCTGGGCGGCGTCGAGCCAGGCATCCGACCCCGACGGACGGCTGGTGTCCGGTGGGTGCAGCAGGATCAGGTCGACGAGCTCCTGGGCCTGCAGGGGCGACGCCAGCGCGGCGGCCGCGCTGGCCTTGGGGGGGGTACGGTCGCCGCGGCCCACGTGGAAAAGCCGGTCCACCTGGCGGGCCACCGATTGGCGCCACCCTCCGTCGCCGGCCTCGGCCACGTAGAGCACGAAGTCGTGGCCGCGCTCGACGTCGGAGAACCATTCGGTGGGCGCGGCGTGCGCTTCGGCCCCGATGGTGGTGGCCGAGTAGCCGAGTTTCCCGATTTCGCGGGCCAGACGATCGACCAGGGGGCGCAGGACCCCTGATTGGCCCAGCGAAACGAAGCCGAACACCGAGGGTTCGCCCATGCTGCGCCGCGTCACCGCCTGCCGGCTGCGCAGCATCATAAGCTTGGCGAGTTCGATCATCACCGCTGTGTCGGCCTCGCAGGCTTCGAGGAAGACATCGCGCGGGACGGCGATGATCTCGGAGTCGCGCAGGGCGACCACGTCGGCGGAGTGTGGAGCATCGGCGATCAGCGACATCTCGCCGGCCGGCTCGCCTGGCCGGATCACGCCCAGGAACTGCAGCTCCGCGCCCGGTTCGCGGCGGAACGCGCCCAGTCGGCCGGCACGGACGTAGAACAGCTGATCCGACCGGTCGCCGGCGCAAAACAGCGTCTCGCCACCCGGCAGCGAGAACCAGACGGACTCGGCCTGCACGCGCTCCTGGCCGAACAGTCGCGCCAGCGCGGATTCCTCAGGGATGTCGGGGAGGATGTGCACGCGCCGGAGCCTAGCTTGACCTAAGAGTCGGAGCTATGGGTTCGCCGTGGCCCCGAGCCGCGGCTCGGGCGTTTGGCTAGAGCACGCAGAGGAGCTCTCCCATGTCGAACCCTATCGCCGATCCCCTTGTCGAGGTTCCGGACACCAGCCCGACCACCGCGCTGGTACGCATTGAGGCGACGGTGGAGGGCGCCGTGACCGTCGTCATGGACCGGCCGCAGCGGAAGAACGCCTTCAACGCCGACCTGATTTCGGCCCTCTCAGAGGCCTTCGAGACCCTGCGTGGGGCCGAAGGCGTACGCGTGGTGTTCCTACGCGGCGAGGGCGCGACCTTCAGCGCGGGCGCTGACCTCGACTGGATGCGCGCCGCCGTCGATCGGACCGAAAGCGACAACCGCGAAGACGCCTTCGCGATGGCCCACATGCTGAAGGCGCTGTGGGACCTGCCGGCCCTGACCGTAGCCCTGGTGGAGGGCGCGGCGTTCGGCGGCGGGGCTGGGGTCGTAGCCGCTTGCGACATGGCCGTCGCCACCGCCGAGGCGCGGTTCAGCTTCTCGGAGGTCAAGCTAGGCCTGATCCCGGCGACCGTCAGCCCCTATGTGGTGGCCGCGATCGGGCCACGGGCGGCGCGTGGGCTGTTCGCCACCGGCCAGGTGTTCGACGCGGACGAGGCGTTGCGCATCGGCCTGGTCAACGAGGTCGTCGCCGACGCCGCGGGCCTGACTGCCGCCCAGGGGAGGATCGCCGCCGACATCCTCGACTGCGCGCCGGGCGCGGTGGCCGATGCCAAGCGCCTGGTCTCCGACGTCCATGCCCAGAAGATCGATCATGGCCTGATGGAGGAGACCGCCCGGCGGATCGCCCAGGCGCGGGTCAGCGGGGAGGGGCAGGAGGGCGTCCGCGCCTTCTTGGAGCGCCGCAAGCCGGACTGGGCCCCGGGCGCCGACTGAGCGCCGCATCCCACTGGTCAAACCGCGGGCTGCGCCCTAAGCCAGGGGCATGGCGCTCCACATGATCAAGCTCTGCGTCGGCGCAGCGACCGTCGAGGACCTGCTCGAATGGCAGCGCACCCGCGAGCCCAACGGCCCCTGGATCATGCGCACCCGCCAGACGCCCAAGCGCGCGGCTGAGCTTGTCGGCGGCGGGTCGCTTTATCGGGTGTTCAAGGGCGTGATCCTCTGCCGACAGCCGATCCTGGCGGTGGACACGGTGGGCGAGGGCGTCAACGCCCGCTGTGAGGTGACCCTGCACCCGGAGCCGGTGCGCGTGGCGCCGACGCCCAGGCCGGCTTTCCAGGGCTGGCGCTATCTCGAGCCCACGGACGCGCCGCCGGATCTGCCCGTCGAGGCGTTCGGCGACATCCCCACCGAACTCGCCCGCCAGCTACGAGAAGTCGGGGCCTGGTAGCGGTTCCGTCCACAGGCGGTGACGATCCGCGCGTTGACGCTGAGGCGCCCAAGGGGCTCCCTTAACGCTACCTTAACGTCATCTGAGTCGCGAATACGCTGCTCTCTAGGAGTCTCGAGCATGCCGCAGGCCAGCGTCATCGTCGTCGGCAACGAGAAGGGTGGGGCTGGCAAGTCCACCATCGCCATTCATACGGCCACCGCGCTTCTCCATGCCGACGCCAAGGTCGCGGTCCTGGACCTCGATGTTCGCCAGCAGACCACGGCGCACTTCTTCGCCCATCGCGGCGCCTGGCTTGCCGCCAACGGCGTCTCTGCGCCCATGCCGATCGAGACCGCCCTGAACGCCGACGCCTCCGCGCTCGCCACGGCCACGGACGAGGAGGCGCTCGCGCGCTTCGAGGAAGCCTTCGCGCGGGCGAGCGAAGCGGCCGACTTCGTGCTCATCGACACGCCTGGCAGCGACACAGCGATCAGCCGCGCGGCCCACGGCCTCGCCGACCTGATCGTCACCCCGATGAACGACAGCTTCGTCGACTTCGACATGCTGGGCGTGGTCGACCCGGTGACCCTCGAGCTCAAGCGCCACAGCCTCTACTCGGAAACCGTCTGGAACAGCCGCAAGGCGCGCGCGCTGAAGGACCGCAAGACCATCGACTGGGTCGTGCTGCGCAATCGCCTGGCGCCCACTGAGGCCCGCAACCGCAAGCGTCTGGAGGAGCGGGTGGAGACGCTATCCCGCAAGGTCGGGTTCCGCATCGGGCCCGGCTTGCGCGACCGGGTGATCTATCGCGAGCTCTTCCCGTTCGGCCTGACGGTGGCCGACCTATCGCCGGTCATCCGGCCGGTTGCTATGTCGCTCCAGCACGTGGCGGCGCGGCAGGAACTGCGCGCGCTGATGACCGCGCTCGGCCTTTCGGGCTTCTCGGACGGCGAGCAGATCGCCGCGGAATAGACCTGTCGTGCTGTATCTAGCCCTTGGGGCCGCGCTGCTGTGGTTCCTCGTGAGCCTTGGCCGCGGGCAGCGGATCTTCAAACGCCGGGAATGGCGCCTGCTCAGCGGGGCCCTTTCCGTGGCTGCGTTCGCGGCCGCGGCGTATGTGGGCCTGCGCGGCGGATGGGAGATCGCCATCGTCCTGGTGGTGCTGGGGCTGTGGCTCGTGACCACCTCGCGGCTCAACAGCCGGGTCGCCGCTCCCCCACGTGCCAGCCGCATGAGCCTGGAGGACGCCCGCTCGGTGCTGGGTGTCGGCCCCGACGCCACCTACGAAGATATCCAGGAGGCCTATACCCGGCTGATGCGCCTGGCCCATCCCGACAAGGGAGGCACGAGCGGCCTGGCCGCACAGCTCAACGCCGCGCGGGACCGGCTGCTGAAGGGCTAGCGCCGAACGTCGGCGTCAGGCGGGCTCGATCACCATGCAAGCCAGCCGCTTGGCCCTGAGCGCCCGGCAGGCGTCCCTGGCGTCGCTTTCGCTGAAGCCGGTGAACACCGCTTTGTAGCGGCGGCCTTCCTTGTCCGTCCCGCCCTTGGCGCCGTCGAAGTGTTGGCCGAAGCGCTTTTCGACGAGGGCGATCTGGTGGCGGGCGTCGGTCGGGGAGTGGAATTCACCCACCTGGACAGCCCACTTGGCCTTGGTCGCCTTGATCGCCTTCGGGGGCGTCTTGTCGCGCGGCGGCACAACGTCGATCTTGCCGGCGCGCCCGGGGGGCGCCGAAGCGAGCTGGATCTTCAGGCTGTCCTGGTCGCCGTCGCCCTGTTCGACGGGCGGACGCACCACCGGACCGCTGAGTTCCGGCTCGAAGAGGTTTTGCGCCACGGTGATCTTCTCGCCCATCGCGCGGCGCTGCATCACGTTGAAGCCAGTCAGCAGCAGGTCTTCGGCGTTCTGGTCGCGGGCGACGCGGGTTGGCCCGCCAAGCACCACGACGATCAGGCGGCGGTTGTCGCGCACGCCGGAGATCGCGATGTTGAAGCCCGAGGCGTTGGTGAAGCCGGTCTTCAGACCGTCCACGCCCGGACCCAGCAGGTGGTTGTGGCTGGTGATCTGGCGGCCCCGGAACCCGAAGCCCTCAAGGCTGAAGTAGTGGTAGTACTGCGGGTAGTCCCGCATCACCGCGCGCGACATGATCGCGATGTCCCGCGCTGTCGAGATGTTGCGGCTATCTGGCAAGCCGTTGGCGTTGGCGAAATGGGTGTTCTGCATGCCCAGCTCCTGGGCGCGCAGGGTCATCAGCGCGGCGAAGCGGCTCTCGGTGCCGCCCAGCTTCTCTGCCATCGCCACCGCCGCGTCATTGGCCGACAGCGTGGTCATGGCCTCGATCGCCTCGGTCACCGTGATCGAGTCGCCCGATCGCACGCCGAGCTTCGAGGGCGCCTGGGCTGCGGCATGCGGCGAGAACTGCACCTGGTCGTCCGGATGGATCTTGCCGGCGGCCAGCGCCTCGAAGGTCAGATAGAGCGTCATGACCTTGGTGATCGACGCCGGATAGCGCGGGCTGTCCTCGTGCTTGGCGTAGAGCATCTCGCCCGACTTCGCGTCGACCACGACCGCCGCGTACTTCGTCTGCGAGGCGAGCAGGTTTTGGAAGGAGGGAAGCTGCGCGCTCGCCGGAGTGCCGACGGAGACGAACGCAGTGGTGGCGGCCAGACCTAACGCTAGGAACAGGCGGCGGGCGTGCTTGATCATGCTTCGTCCGTCGAATCAGTGGCTTGGGACAGCTCCCGGCCGCCCCGTGAATCTACCTACCATGACAGCCCGACCCTTGCTTGAGAGTAAACAGGAGTTGAAGAGCGAATTGTCGCGGCCGCCTAGCGCCCCTTCGGCCGCTCAAATTTGCGTCATGTTGCACTGCACAAATTCTGATTGACTGCTGCAGTGCAACATGAGAGAAGGTGCATGCATTTACCTAGCCTGCCCCTCCAAGCCATCCCCGACGCGGCGCTGCTCGCCGCCTCACCCAGGAGCTCAAGCCATGGCCCCCGCCGCTGAAGCCGTGAAGTCCACCGTCGACCAATTCACCGCCGCCTCGAACACCGCGTTCAAGGACGGTGTCGAGAAGACCCTCGCCGCCCTTAACGAAGCCAACGGCGTCTCCAAGAAGAACCTGGAAGCCGTCGTCGCGTCTGTGACCGCCGCCACCAAGGGCGCCGAAGCGCTGGGCGCCCAGGCCATGGCCTTCTCGAAGACCTCTTTCGAAAGCCAGGTCGCCGCCGCCAAATCGCTGGCCGGCGCCAAGAGCGTGCAGGAAGTGGTCGAACTCCAGACCGCTTTCGCCAAGACCGCCCTTGAAGGCTACATGGCCGAAGTGGGCCGCATGTCCGAGACCGTGTCCGCCTCGGTGAAGGACAGCATGAAGCCGCTGAACGAGCGCGTGACCGCCATGGTCGAGCGCCTGCAGGCCGCCCGCTAACTGATTTACCCCGCGTACGGCCCCGAGGTTTCGGAGCCGATGGGATGCAAAGGCCCGGAGCAGCGATGCTCCGGGCCTTTCTCATTTGGGCCGAAGTAGCGGCTCCACGGCCCGTCGAGCGCGCCTGAGTGGATTCCGCCCCGGCGGGGCGCTAGACGTTCCTGCATGTCCAAGATCGAAGACCGCCTCGCCGCCGCCGGTATCGTCCTGCCGCAACCGAACCCGCCCGTCGCCAACTACGTGCCGTTCGTTCGGCAAGGCGGCCTCGTCCATATCTCGGGCCAGGTCTCGGTCGATGCCTCGGGCGGTATCCGCGGCGTCGTGGGCGACGATGTCGACGCTGAGACGGCGAAGCGCGCCGCGAGGCTCTGCGGGATCAACCTGATCGCCCAGATGAAGGCCGCCTGCGAAGGTGACCTCGACCGTATGGTCCGTGTCGTGAAGCTCAGTGGGTTCGTGCAGGCCGGTTCCGGCTTCTTCGAGATCCCGCAGGTAGTGAACGGCGCGTCGGACCTGATGGTCGAGGCGTTCGGCGACGCCGGCCGCCATGCCCGTTCCGCGGTGGGCGTCTATCGCCTGCCGCTCAACTTCGCCGTGGAGGTCGACGCGGTGGTGGCGATATCGTGAAGGACCGGCTCGCCGAGGCCAGGTTCGGTGAGGCGTGGGAGCGGCTGTTTCACCCAGCGGTCGCGCACCGCGGGCTGTGGAGTCCCGATGGCCCGCCGGAAAACTCCCTGGGAGCTTTCCAGGCCGCCTGCGCGGCGGGCTATGGGATCGAGCTCGACGTCCAACTGTCCGCCGACGGCGAGGCGATGGTCTTCCATGACGACGACCTTGAGCGGATGACCGGCGTCGCGGGGCGCCTCTGCGATCGCACCACCGCCGAGCTGGCGGAACTACGGCTCAAGGGATCGGACGAACGGATTCCGACCCTGCCCGAGACCCTGGCGCTGGTCGGCCGCCGGGCCATGGTCCACGTCGAGCTGAAGACGCCCTATGGCCACGTGGGGCCCCTGGAACAACGCACCCACGAGATCCTGATCGACCACGTGGGCCCGGTCTGCGTGATCGGCTTCAACCCCTATTCGCACGCCTGGTTCGCCGAGCGGTTCCCCGGTGTCCTGCGCGGCCTCGACAGCTACTCCTACAAGCGGGCGCCGCAGATGGCCGACGCACAGCGGGAGAGCTTCGCCAGGCTCGAGCATGTGGCGATCGCCAAGCCGAACTTCCTGGCGCTCGGCCTCGACATGCTGCCGAGTGCGCGGGGCGCAGAGTTCCGCGCCCAGGGCCTGCCCATCGTTGCGTGGACCGTGCGGGAGCCCCAGCAATGGGACGCGATCCGCGACTGTTGCGACAACCTGATCTTCGAGGGCTTCACCCCTTGACGGTAAGCGCGGCCCAGACCCTTAAGCCGGCGGTCAGGGTCTGCCGCCGGATCGCCGAGGTCGGCCGCGAGGCCTGGGACGGCTGCGCCGGCAACCTCGCCTATGCCGGCAACCCCTTCATCCGCTACGACTTCCTGGATGCGCTCGAGCAGTCGAACAGCGCCGTGGAGCGGACGGGCTGGGGCCCGCAGCATCTGGCGGTCGAGGACGAGCAGGGACGAGTGGCGGCGGTGATGCCGCTGTACCGAAAGTCCCACAGCCAGGGCGAGTACATCTTCGACCACGCCTGGGCCGACGCCTACGAGCGGGCAGGGGGCCAATACTACCCGAAGCTGCTGTCGGCGGCGCCGTTCACGCCGGCCACCGGTGCGCGGTTGTTGGCGCGGCCGGACGTCGATGCGGACGAGGCCCGACGCTTCTTGCTGGGCGGGGCGCTCACGCTCTGCGAACGCTACGGCGCCTCCTCGTTCCACGTGAATTTCCCGACCGGGGATGAGTGGCGCTGGATGGGCGAGCAGGGCCTCGCCCTGCGTGAGGGCCAGCAGTACCACTGGGAGAACCGCGGCTACGCGACGTTCGAGGACTTCCTGGGCGCGCTGTCTTCGGGCCGGCGCAAGACTATCCGCCGCGAGCGGCGCGACGCAGTCGAGGGGCTGGAGATCGTCTGCGTGACCGGAGCGGAACTCACCGAGGCCCACTGGGACGCCTTCTTCCGCTTCTACATGGACACCGGCTCGCGCAAGTGGGGCCGGCCATATCTGTCGCGGCCGTTCTTTTCGCTGCTGGGCGAGCGCATGGCCGAGCGGGTGCTGCTGATCATGGCCCGCCGCGGCGGCCGCTGGATCGCCGGCGCGCTCAACCTGATCGGCGACGATTGCCTCTACGGCCGCAACTGGGGCTGCGTCGAGGACGTGCCCTTCCTGCACTTCGAGCTCTGCTACTACCAGGCCATCGAATGGGCGATCGGGCGCGGCCTGGCGCGGGTCGAGGCTGGCGCTCAAGGGCAGCACAAGATCGCCAGGGGCTACCTGCCGAGGCCCGTCTATTCGGCGCACTATATCGCCGACCCGGCCCTGCGCGGTCCTGTCGAGCGGTTCGTCGCCCAGGAACGCGAGGGCGTCGAGCACGAGATGGAATGGCTGGCCGAAGAGTATTCGCCCTTCCGCCACGAGGGTTCCTGACGGTCAGGATTGCTCCCAGGCCTGTCTCAGGAGGTCGTCGATTGAGGCGTCGACCTCGGAGGAGCCGGCCAGCAGGATTTTCGACTTCAGGCGCTCCGACCAGCCTTCGTTCTTGGGCGGTTGCAGCCGCGGGTCGGCCTCCGGCGCGACGGCCAGGCCAAGCACAGCCTTGCCGCCCCTGATGGGCTTCACCGAGGCGAACTGAAACTCGCGCGAGAAGGCGGTGAAGGCCTTGCGCTGGCCGGTGACGACGTCGGGCAGTGCGATGGCGAGTTTTTCGACCGCTTCGAAGATCGCGGCGGACGTGGGGTCGCTCCATAACGTTGCGCGCAGCTTGTCCGGGTCGTCCCAGGAGTCGCCCGATGGGTAGGCGGCCGAGAGGACCTGGGCCGCCCGATTTGCCCCCAGTCCGTGGTTCGCCCGCAGCCAGTCGGCGCGGGCCCTGGGCCGGGTCTCGGGGCAGGTGAGGGCGATCGCCACCCATTCATCCAGCGACTTGCCGGTGTCGCGCTCGAGGCTTGCCTTGACCGACGCGAACCACTTTTCCTGCCTCGGGGTCAGGCCGGTGGGGCCACGGTTCGCAGATCCGCTGACGCCCATCGTTCCACCCTCCAGGCCGATTTGCTACGAGGTTCCTCAGATCAGGAGCGCGCCATGAGCTTGGACGGGACCTACGACGACGGCAACATCTTCGCCAAGATCCTGCGTGGCGAGGCGCCCAGCACCCGCGTCTTCGAGGATGAGCACGTTTTCGCCTTCATGGACGTGTTCCCCCAGGCAAAGGGCCACACCCTGGTGATCCCCAAGCACTCGCACGCGCGCAACTTTCTGGAGGAGGAGCCCCAGGTCTTGTCGGAGCTGATCCTTGGCGTGCAGCGGGTCGCCCGAGCCGTCCGCGCCGCACTCAAGCCCGACGGCCTGCTCATCACCCAGTTCAACGGCGCCGTCTCCGGCCAGACGGTGTTTCACCTGCACTTCCACATCATTCCCCGCTGGGAAGGCGTGGCTTTGGGCCGCCATGCCGGTGGCGGCATGGCGGATCCCGCAGAGCTGAAGGCGCTGGCCGAGCAGATCTCGGCGCAGATCAGCTAGATCAGGCCGAGAGCGCCGTTGCCGCCTCGTCGATAAGGGCCGTGACCTCGTCCGGCTTCGATGCCAGCGAGGCGTGGCCGGCAGCCAGCGTGATCACCTTCTTCGCGCCGAGCCTGGCCGACATACGCTTCTGATTTTCGGGATGGATCATCCTGTCCTCGCTGGAGATCTGGTACCAGCTGGGCTTGGTCTTCCAGGCCGGTGTCGTGACCTTTTCGCCGAACGTCCCGCCCACCGGCGCCTTCTGGGTGATCGCCATTACCAACTGTTCGGCGGCCGGCAGGTCCTGGCAGAAGCTCTCGCCGAACTTGTCAGGCTTGATCCAGACGTAGCCGTCGCTGTCTGGCGCGATGTTGGCGGCTCCGGCCGGCGGCGGGGCTGCCTCGCCGATCTGGGCGAGGTTCTCGCCAGCGTCCGGTGCGAAGGCGGCGATATAGACGAGGCCCACGACATCGGGATGGTTGCCGGCCTCGGTGATCACGGCGCCGCCATAGGAATGGCCGACCAGCAGCACGGGACCCTTTACCTGGGCGATCATCTTGCGGGTCCGCTCGACGTCGGCTGCGAACGAGCTCAACGGATTGTCGACCGCGTAGACGTCGGAGTAACCCAGCTTGTTCAGCTGCAGGATGACCTTGGCCCAATGGGCGGCTCCGCCCCAGAACCCGTGCACCAGAACGATCGTCGGTTTGTTCGCCATCATCAGTTCCTTGTCGGATGAACTTGCCGCGCCCTATGCGCCGGGCAGCGGCCAGTTTGCACAGTGCTGTGACGGCTGGGTTTCAGGCGCACGAAATACAGAGTGAAGGCTCCGGCCTCCGCGGAATGCCCAAAAGAAAAGCCCCGGGCGCGAACCCGGGGCTTTCCAATGTCAGGTCCTGGTCGGCGCCTAGTCGACGGGCGCCACCTCGGCTTCTTCCGCCGGCGTCTCGATGACTGGTGCGCCGGGTTCGCGATCCTCGCCTTCGATCTCGAAGGCCAACTTGCCGTCCTTGAGCACCACTTTGACGTGGCCGCCCTTGACCAGCTTGCCGAATAGGATCTCGTCGGCGAGCGGCTTCTTGATGTTCTCCTGGATGACCCGAGCGAGCGGCCGGGCGCCATAGAGTTCGTCGAAGCCGTTCTTGGCGAGCCAGTCGGCCGCCTCGTCGGAGGTCTCGATCGTCACGTGGCGGTCGGCCAGCTGGGCTTCCAGCTGGATGACGAACTTCTGCACCACCTGGCGGATGATCTCCGGCGTCAGCGACTTGAAAGCCACCACCGCGTCCAGACGGTTGCGGAATTCCGGCGTGAATACCCGCTTGATCGCCTCGTCCGCCTCGTCGTCCTGCTTTCCGCGGCCGAAGCCGATGGAGTTGCGCTGGGCGTCGGCGGCGCCGGCGTTGGTGGTCATGATCAGGACCACGTTGCGGAAGTCGATCTTCTTGCCGTTGGAGTCGGTCAGCGCCCCGTGGTCCATGACCTGCAGTAGGATGTTGTAGACATCCGGGTGCGCCTTCTCGATTTCGTCGAGCAGGACGACCGCGTGCGGGTGCTGGTCAACGGCGTCGGTCAGCAGACCGCCTTGGTCGAAGCCCACATAGCCCGGAGGCGCGCCGATCAGGCGGCTGACCGTGTGGCGCTCCATGTACTCGCTCATGTCGAAGCGCAGGAGCTCGATGCCCAGGGTCGATGCGAGCTGGCGCGCCGTCTCGGTCTTGCCGGTGCCGGTCGGGCCCGAGAAGAGGTAGCAGCCGATCGGCTTGTTCGGGTCGCGCAGGCCGGCACGGGCCATCTTCATCGCCGCCGATAGCTGGTCGAGCGCATCGTCCTGCCCGTAGACCGCGCGCTTCAGGTCGGTCTCCAGCTGCTTCAACGCCTCGGTGTCGGACTTGGAGACCGACTTCGGCGGGATGCGGGCGATCTTTGCGACGACGGCCTCGACTTCCTTCAGGCCAATGGTCTTCTTTCGCTTGCTCTCCGGCAGCAGCATCTGGCTCGCGCCGGCTTCATCGATGATGTCGATGGCCTTGTCCGGCAGCTTGCGGTCGTTGATGTACTTGGCCGAGAGCTCCACCGCCGCCTTGATAGCGTCGCTGGTGTAGCGGAGCTTGTGGAACTCCTCGTAGTAGCTCTTGAGCCCCTTGAGGATCTTGATCGTGTCGTCGATCGTCGGCTCGTTGATGTCGATCTTCTGGAACCGCCGGACCAGCGCACGGTCCTTCTCGAAGTGTTGGCGGAACTCCTTGTAGGTCGTCGAACCCATGCACCGGAGCGTGCCCGAGGCCAACGCCGGCTTCAGCAGGTTGGAGGCGTCCATCGCGCCGCCGCTGGTGGCGCCGGCGCCGATCACCGTGTGGATCTCGTCGATGAACAGGATCGCGTCGGGGTGGTTCTCGAGCTCCTTGACGACCTGCTTCACCCGCTCTTCGAAGTCGCCGCGGTAGCGCGTGCCGGCCAGCAGCGAGCCCATGTCCAGCGAGAAGATGGTCGAGCCGGCCAGGACCTCGGGCACCTGGTGGTTGACGATCTTGCGCGCTAGGCCTTCGGCGATGGCGGTCTTGCCGACGCCCGGGTCGCCCACGAGCAGCGGGTTGTTCTTAGTCCGCCGGCACAGGATCTGGATGCAGCGCTCCACCTCGGCCGAGCGGCCGATCAGCGGGTCGACCTTACCCTGCTTGGCCTTCTCGTTGAGGTTCACGCAGTAGGCTTCGAGCGCCTCGCCGCCGGTCTTCACGGTCGGCTTGTCCTCGTCCTCGCCTGTTCCCTTGACCGGTTTCGCTTCCGTGGCGCCCGCCTTCTTGGCGATGCCATGGGCGATGTAGTTCACCGCGTCGTAGCGCGTCATGTCCTGCTCTTGCAGGAAGTAGGCGGCATGGCTCTCGCGCTCGGAGAAGATCGCCACGAGCACATTGGCCCCGGTGACTTCCTCGCGGCCGGACGACTGCACGTGGATCACCGCGCGCTGGATCACGCGCTGGAAGCCCGCCGTGGGCTTTGCGTCCTCGCCGTCGTCGACCACCAGCGAGCGGAGCTCGGTGTCGACATAATTGGTGAGCGTCGTGCGAAGGGCGCCGAGGTCGACGTCGCATGCGCGCATGACGCCGGCGGCGTCCTCGTCATCGACGAGGGAAAGAAGAAGATGCTCTAGGGTCGCGTATTCGTGCTTGCGCTGGTTGGCATAGGCCACCGCGCGATGAAGCGACTCTTCGAGGGGGCGCGAAAATGAAGGCAAAGGCCCTTAATCCTTTTCCATGGTGCACTGCAGCGGGTGCTGATGCCGCCGCGCCGTATCAACGACCTGGGCCACTTTTGTTTCCGCCACCTCGTAGGTGAACACCCCGCAGACGCCCACGCCGTGTTGATGGACATGGAGCATTATACGAGTCGCGTCTTCGCGCGACTTATTGAAGAATTGCTCAAGCACATAGACGACGAATTCCATCGGAGTGTAGTCGTCGTTTAAGATCAGCACCCGATACATCGAGGGCTTCTGCGTCTTGGGCTTAGTTTGGGTGACGACCGCCGACCGGACGCCGGTGTCCTGATCACCCATTTTACGATCGGCCATCGAAACCATCTCCTGGCGGCGCTGCCGCAACGCCACCACTGGATTAGATATGCAAACCAAACCCATTTGAAAGGGTTGAAATCGCCACGCCAACCCGGGAAACCCCCTATGGCTCGAATTTAAGCGCCTCTGTGGCCTCTCGGACCGGCCTATTCGCCTTTGTTCGACGACCCTCGCGCCCGAAAGATGCGGCCGGAGGTCACAGCCTCGGCCCCGAACCGCGCGCGGATCGCGTCCAGTGTCTTTTCGCCGGCCAGCGCCCGGCGCTCGTCGCCGGCGAAGAAGTCGTCCTCGACGGCGCCGGCCTCCACCAGTTCGGCCATGCCGATCCCGATCAGCCGATAGGGCCTGCCGGTCGCCTCGCGGGCCAGGAGCTCGCGTCCGACAGCGAACAAGGTCCTGGCGGTCTGGGTCGGCACGGCGATGGTGCGGCGCCGCGTAAGGATGCGGAAATCCGTGGTGCGCAGCTTCAGGGTCACCACCCGGCCGGCCAGTCCGTCGGCGCGGGCGTGGCGGGCGACCTTCTCCGAGAGCTCGGCCAGCACGTCTTCCAAGTCGGAGAGTGCGCTCAGGTCCTCGTTGAAGGTGGTCTCGGCGCTGATCCCCTTGCGCTCCTCGGCTGGATTGACCGCCCGGTGGTCCTCGCCGTTCGCCAGACGCGAGAGCCTAAGGCCGTGCGAACCGTAGCGCTCTGCCAGGTCCTTGATGTCGGCGCGGGCAAGGTCGCCCACTGTGCGGAAGCCGGCCTTCTCCAGGCTCGCCACCATCGCCGGCCCTACGCCAGGCAGAATGCCCACCGGCCGCGGAGCCAGAAAGGCCTGCGCCTCCGCCCCGCCGATCACCGAGAAGCCCCGCGGCTTGTCGAGGTCCGAGGCGATCTTCGCCAGGAACTTGTTGGCCGAAAGTCCGATCGAGACGGTCAGCCCCGTCTCGGCTTCGATCCGCGCCTGCAGCCTCGCTAGGGTCACGGCCGGCAGGGCCTTGTGCAGTCGCTCGGTGCCCGAGAGGTCCATCCAGGCCTCGTCGAGCGACAGGTTCTGGATCAACGGCGTCAACGCGCCCGCCATCCCCAGGATGCGTTTGCTCTCAGCACGGTACTTCGTGAAGTCCGGCTTGATGACCACGGCTTCAGGGCAGAGCTTCAGCGCCTTGAACATCGGCATGGCCGAGCGGACGCCCTTGATGCGGGCGATGTAGCAGCAGGTGGTGACCACGCCGCGCTTGCCGCCGCCGACGATCACCGCCTGGTCGCGCAGTTCCGGCCGGTCCCGCTTCTCCACCGAGGCGTAGAAGGCGTCGCAGTCCATGTGGGCGATGGCGAGGCTGGCGAGATCCTCGTGGGCGACGATGCGCGGCGAACCGCAGGTGGGGCAGCGGCGGACAGCCTGCTCGCCCTGCCAGAAGCAGTCGCGGCAGAGGGCCTTCACGGCCCGGAGTCCTTCCGAGAATCGTCCAGTGGCCAAAGCCAGGCGGCGCCGCGCACGCCAGAGGAATCGCCATGCACGGCCTTGCGGACCGGCGTCGTGTTGGCGTCGGCGAACGTATAGCTTTCAATGGCCGCGGGCAGGCGAGGGTAGAGCGCCTCGACGTTCGACATGCCGCCCGCCAGTACGATCACGTCAGGATCCAGGATATCGGCGATCACCGCCAGGCCGCGCGCCAGACGGTCGATGTAGTCGTCCAAAGAAGCGACCGCGGCCGGGTCGCCTCGGCTCGCCGCTGCGACAATGGCTGGGGCGTCCTCGCCGGTTCCGTGGGCGCGGGCGAAGCCAGGGCCGGAGATCCAGTTCTCAAGGCAGTTCAGCCGGCCGCAGAAACACCCGGGGCCTGGCAGTTCTTCCGGCCTCGGCCAGGGTAGGGGCGTGTGGCCCCATTCGCCGGCTATGCCGTTGTGGCCGGCCAGCACCTGGCGCCCGACGGTGACGCCGGAGCCGCAGCCGGTGCCGATGATCACGCCGAAGACCACGTGACTGTCCGCGCCCGCCCCGTCGATGGCCTCCGACAGCGCCAGGCAGTTGGCGTCGTTGGCTAGCCGCACGGGCCGGCCCAGCGCGCGCTCGATATCGACCTGCAGGGGCTTGCCGTTTAGGTGAGTGGTGTTGGCGTTGCGGATCAGCCCCGTGGCGGGGGAGGGCGAGCCCGGGATGCCGATTCCGATGCTCGCTCCGGCGACGCCGGCCTGCCGTTCGGCGTCGGCGATCAGGTCCCGCACGGTCTCGAGGCTCGCCTCATAGCTACCGGGCGAGGGGGCCCGCACGCGCGCTTGGAAGCGGCCCTGCGCGTCCAGCGCCGCCGCCTCGATCTTGGTGCCGCCGAAGTCCACGCCGATCCGGATCATCCGGGCATTCCTACCTGATTTGTTCCGCCCCCGTGAGAGGCGTCGGGTCATGCCTTGCGTCGAGGGCGGATCGGTTCACGTGGGCAATCGTAAGGCCCAAAGTCAGGGCTTGGTCAGGAGAAATCCAGGCGGCCTCCATGGCCCTGATCGCTGGCCGGTGTCGCAATGGACCAGCGCCTCCCCCGCGAGAAGCCGACCGGGATCAAGTCCATGAAGACTGCTGTTCTCTTCGCCGTGGCTCTCGCGGCCGGCCCGGGCTTCGTCGCTGCCCGTCCCGCGCCGGCATCCGCGGTTCCGACCGTCGCTGTCCGCTACGCCGACCTTAACCTCGAGAGCGTGGCCGGCGCCCGCGCCATGCTTGTCCGCATCCGCAAGGCCGCCGCGAACGTCTGCCGCAACTCGCCCGGTATGGACGGCAACGGCGCCGACACGGTCCTCCGTTTTGAACAGTGCTATCGACAGTCCGTGCTGCGCGCCGTCGTTGCTCTGAACGCGCCGCTGGTGGCGGCCGCGTATCAACCGGCCGCCGGCGCCCACCAGGTCGCGCAGCGTTCTTGCTCCCATCGGTGCCGGCCAAGCGACGCGCCGCCGCCGCAGCTGCAGCTGCGCTTGGACAACGTCCCAAGGGTCGAGCCTTGCTCAAACAGGCGACCGTGGGGCGCCGCCTTGCCATGGACATAGAGCGGCCAGCCGATAGGCTGGGCGTCCATGAAGCACACTTCTCTTGCCGCCCTCGCCGCGGCCCTGGTCCTGGCGGGCCCAGCAGCCGCGCAGGCCCCTGTCTCCCTGACCAACGACCATCCGCCGGGGCTCGACCTGGCCGGCATGGACCGCAATGTGAAGCCGGGCGACGACTTCTTCGCCTTTGCCAACGGCGGTTGGATGGCCACGACGGAGATTCCGGCGGACCGCTCCGGCTGGGGCACGAGCGCCGTACTTGTTGAACTCACGACGGCGCGGGTCGCCGACCTGATCAGGGCCACGGCCAACGCCCCAGTAGGGACGCAAGAGCGCAAAATCGCCGACTACTATGCGAGCTATCTGGATGAGGCGAAGATCGAGCAGCTCGGCTTGAAGCCGCTGCAGCCGACGCTCGACCGGATCGCGGCCATCGCCGACAAGAAGGCCCTGGCCGCCGAGTTCGGCCGCGAGCTGCGCGCCGACGTCGACGCGCTCAATTCGACCAACTTCGACACCGACCGCCTGTTCGGCCTCTGGGTCGAGCAAGACCTCAACGAGCCCAAGCGCCACGCCCCCTACCTGCTGCAGGGCGGGCTGGGCATGCCCGACCGCGACTACTACGTCTCGCCCGACACCCACATGGTCAGCGTCCGCGCGGCCTACCGGACCCACATCGCCAAGATCCTCACCCTCGCCGGGCTCCCCGACGCGGAGGCCAAGGCGCAAAGGATCTTCGACCTCGAGACCAAGATCGCCCAGGTCCACGCGCCGCGCGCCGAATCCGAGGATGTGCTGAAGGCCAACAACCCATGGGCGATGGCCGACTTCGCCAAGAAGGCCCCGGGCCTTGACTGGGCGGCTTATTTCGCGGCCGCAGGGCTCGACAAGCGCCCGCAGTTCATCGTCTGGCACCCCAAGGCGACCGCCGGCGAGGCCGTGCTGGTGGCCAGCGAGCCGCTGTCGACCTGGAAAGAGTACCTGGCCTTCCGCCAGCTCGACCACTATTCGAACGTCCTCCCCAAGGCCTTCGCCGACGAGCGGTTCGCCTTCTATGGCACGACGCTTTCCGGCACGCCGGAGCAACAGCTGCGCTGGAAGCGCGCTGTGAACGCCACCAACGGCGCTCTGGGCGAGGCGGTCGGCAAGCTCTACGTCGCTAAATATTTCCCGGCGGAATCCAAGGCCAAGGTCGAGGCCATGGTGCAGGAACTCATCGCGGCCTTCCGTGTGCGGATCGACAAGCTCGACTGGATGGCTCCGGCGACCAAGGCAGAGGCCAAGCGCAAGCTCTCGACTCTGAAAGTGGGCGTGGGCTACCCCGACCGCTGGATCGACTATTCAGACCTTCGCGTCGTCCCCGGCGATGCGCTGGGCAACGCTCAGCGCTCCGAGCTCTTCGAGTACCGCCGCAACCTGGCCAAGTTCGGACATCCGGTGGACCGCGGCGAGTGGGCGATGACCCCGCAGACGGTCAACGCGGTGAACCTGCCGGTGCGCAATGCGCTCAACTTCCCGGCGGCGATCCTGCAGGCGCCCTACTTCAACCCGGCCAACCCGGCCTCGATGAACCTCGGCGCGACCGGCGCCACCATCGGCCATGAGATCAGCCACAGCTTCGACGACCAAGGCGCGCAGTTCGACGCCGATGGGCGGTTGCGGAACTGGTGGACGCCGGCCGACCTGGCGCACTTCCAGGCCGCCGGCCACACGCTCGCAGCGCAGTTCAGCCAATATCATCCGTTCCCGGACATCACGCTGAACGGCGAGCAGATGCTGAGCGAGAATATCGCCGACATAGCGGGGCTGAACGCGGCCTACGACGCCTACCGGCTGGCCAACGGCGGCAAGGAGGGGCCCAGCCAGCAGGGCTTCACCGGCGACCAGCAGTTCTTCCTCGCCTTCGCCCAGAGCTGGCGCACCAAGGTCCGCGAGGCGACGGCCCGCCAGCGCGCGATCACCGACGGCCACGCGCCGGCCGAGTTCCGCGCCGCCACGGTGCGCAACATGGATCCCTGGTACCCGGCCTTCGAGGTGAAACCCGGCGACAAGCTCCACCTACCGCCGGATCAACGCGTCCGGATCTGGTGAGCAGCGCCTAGCCTGGGACCCCGGCCTTCGCGAGGTTCGGTTTGGGGATCGCGGAGCGGAAAACGCCGGCCGTCTTAGCTTTGTCCCGTGCGAGCTCCGCCCAGGCCGCTGCGAAGGCGGGGGGTGTGCGCGGCGCGTTCGTGGTCACTGCGAAGCTGATTGAGCGGGTCCTTGTCGCGGTAGCGATCTGGGCCCAGAGCTCCAGGTCTTCGCTGGGCGGGTCGTCGGTCGCCGCCAGTCGGCGTGGGACCGCGGTCACGGCGCGGCTCGCGCTCATCACCTGGACGGCCAGACCGGCTGGCGCGGCCTTCAGGGCATCGACCAGACCGGCGAGCGCCACCCGTTCCGGTGCGACGGTCCGATCTCCGCCTGCGGCGCCGGATATGGCGCGACCTTCGGCCAGGACATAGGCCCAGCCGCCGCTCCGGAACGCCGGCTGATGATCGATTTCGAGCCAGATGCGGATTGGGTCGGCCATGCCCCGGCTGGTAGCACCGGGAGCCGACTGGGCGCCATCGACTAGTCCGTGAAACGCTCGATGTGGCCGCGACCCCAGGTGCGGACGGTCTCGGCGATCGGCAGGACCGAACGGCCGTAGTCGGTCAGCGAATAGACCACCGGCGCCGGGACCTCGCCGGTCTTCTCCCGGTGCACGATACCGTCGTCGATCAGTTCGCGGAGCTGCTCGGTCAGCACCTTCTGAGAGATGGACGGCATCTCGCGGCGCAGGCCCGCCAGGTGCTTCGGCGACTCCGCCAGCCAGTAGATGATGATCAGCTTCCACTTGCCGCCCATGGCAGCCAAGGCGGCGGTCAGCGGGCAGTCGCTCACCGGATTCAGCCTGCGAACCTGGGCCATAGGAACCTTGACGTGCCTTCTCGTGAAGCCGGCGGCGCTCGACTAGCTAGGGCATCCTACACGTGGGGAGGATGCCATGACGACCGTTCCCAAGCTGTTGCCCATCGCGTTCGCCGCGCTCTGCCTGACCTCCAGTCAGCCCGCCGCCGCTGTGGCGGCCCCACAGACACAGCAAGACGGCAGCCACGCCTTCGACTTCGAGTTTGGGGCGTGGAAGTGCCACCTGTCGCGCCGGCTGCATCCGCTCACCGGATCGACCACCTGGGTCCAGTATGACGGGACATCGGTCGTGCGCCCGGTGTGGAACGGCGCTGCCAATCTCGGCGAACTCGAGCTCGATGGCCCGGCCGGCCACCTCGAGGGGTTGAGCCTCCGGCTCTACAATCCGCAGAGCCGCCAGTGGGGCGTCAGCTTTTCCAACAGCGCCGGCGGAACACTCGGCCCGGCGATGGTCGGCGGTTTCAAGGACGGCCACGGCGAGTTCTATGACCAGGAGACGTTCAACGACCGCGTCATATTCGTGCGCTTCATCTTCTCGGACATCACCGCGCACAGCTTCCAGCTCGAGCAGGCCTTCTCCGACGACGGCGGCAAGACCTGGGAGGCCAACTGGATTGCCAAGTTCACGCGCTGACCGGCCTATGGGCGACATGGAACTGTCGATCTTCGCCCGGTTTCATGCCCGCCCCGGTCAGGCCGCCGCCGTAGCGGCCGTGCTGCGCGAGGTCGTTGGACCCTCCAGGGCCGAGCCGGGCTGCGTCTTCATTGAGGCATATCGCTCGACCCGGGACGCTAACCGCTTCCACATCCACTCTCGCTGGGTCGACGAGGCGGCGTTTGAACACCATGCGACGCTGCCACACACCGTGCGTTTCCTGGCGAGCGTGGAGCCGCTCGTCGACCATCCGCTGGAGGTGTCGCGGGCCAGGCCGCTCGATCTCGCCGGCTAGCCGCACGGGATCTTCCCGGGAGTTTCCACCCGAAGACGAAGCATGTCCGACACGACCGTGCCCTGACGACGCGGCATGTCGCGTGGCGATCGCAGAGCCCGAGCATCTGCGAGCATGGATGTTGCGTTATGCCCGAGTGGGGTAACTGATGGACGGCGAACGGAGTCGGCTGAACCATGATCGCTGCTGCCAAGGCGTCTTCCGCTTCCACCACCGCGCCGGCGCCGGTTACCTCGGCCCTGGACCTGATCGGCCACACACCGGTTCTCGAACTCACCAAGATGTTCGACTGCGGCCCTTGCCGGCTCTTCACAAAGCTGGAGAGCGCCAACCCGGGCGGCTCCATCAAGGACCGCATCGCCAGGACCATGATCGAGGCGGCCGAAGCCGACGGCCGCCTGAAGCCGGGTGGGGTGATCATCGAGGCGACGGCGGGCAACACCGGCCTCGGTCTCGCCCAGGTGGGCATCCTCAAGGGCTACAAGCTTGTGCTGGTGGTGCCGGACAAGATGGCGCGGGAGAAGATCCAGCACCTGCGCGGCCTGGGCGTCGACGTGCGGATCACCCGCAGCGACGTCGGCAAGGGCCATCCGGACTACTACCAGGACATCGCCCAGCGCCTGGCCGACGACACGCCGGGCGCGGTCTACATGAACCAGTTCTCCAACCCGGCCAATCCGCGGGCGCATGAGACCACCACCGGCCCCGAACTCTTCGAGCAGCTGGAGGGTGACATCGATGCCGTGGTAGTGGGCGTCGGCTCAGGCGGCACCTTGACCGGGCTCGGCCGCTTCTTCCGCAAAGTCAGCCCGAAGACCGAGATGGTCCTGGCCGACCCCACCGGCTCGGTGCTCGAGCCGCTGATCAACCGCAACGAAATCGTCGAGGCGGGCTCCTGGATCGTCGAGGGTATCGGCGAGGACTTCGTGCCGGACAACTGCGACCTCTCGCTGGTGAAGAAGGGCGACGCTTACGCCGTCACCGACCGCGAGAGCGTGCAGGCGGCGCGGGACCTCTTGTCCAAGGCCGGCGTGCTCGGCGGTTCGTCCTCGGGCACGCTGCTGGCGGCGGCGCTACGCTACTGCCAGGCGCAGACCAGCGCGAAGCGGGTCGCCACCTTCGTCTGCGACAGCGGCAACAAGTATCTGTCGAAGGTCTTCAACGACCACTGGCTCTCCGACCAGGGCCTCACCGACCGCAAGATCACCGGTGCGCTGCGCGACCTCGTCGCCCGCAACGCCCAGCTGGGCGGGGCCGAGACGGTCGGTCCCGACGACACCCTCGACACGGCCTACAAACGAATGCGCACCGCCGACGTCAGCCAGTTGCCGGTGCTCGACGACGGCCGGCTGATCGGCCTGCTGGATGAGAGCGACCTGCTGGCGGCGGTGGAGGGCGGGCCGGAGCGCTTCAGCAAGCGGGTGGCCAGCGCGATGGTCGCCAAGCTCAATACGCTGCAGGCCAATGAGCCGTTGGACGAGCTGATCCCCATCTTTGAGCGTGACGAAGTGGCTATCGTCCTCGACGGCCGCGAGTTCCTCGGGCTGATCACCCGGGTCGACCTGATCAATCACCTGCGCCGGTCCTGAAACCGCCAATCCCCGGAGATGCCATGAGCGACCGTCCCAACCGGCTGGCCTTCGAAACGCGTGCGATCCACGGCGGCCAGCAGACGGATCCGACCACCGGGGCGGTGATGGTGCCGATCTACGCCACCTCGACCTACGCCCAGGAGAGCCCTGGCGTTCACAAGGGCTTCGAATATTCCCGCAGCCAGAACCCGACGCGCTTCGCCTTCGAGCGGGCGGTGGCTGACCTGGAGAGCGGAGTACGCGGTTACGCGTTCTCAAGCGGCCTGGCGGCGATCTCGACGATCCTCGAACTGCTGGATGCCGGCGACCACGTGATCGCCTCGTCGGACCTATATGGCGGCTCGTTCCGGCTGTTCGACAAGGTGCGCCGCCGCTCTGCGGGGCTCGGGTTCAGCTTCGTGGACCTTGCCGATGTGTCCGCTGTGGAAGCGGCGATCACTCCCAAGACGAAACTGATCTGGGTGGAGACGCCGACCAATCCCATGCTTCGCCTGGCGGACCTCGACGCCCTGGCGGCGCTGGCCAAGAAGCGCGGCATCTGGATCGCCGCCGACAACACCTTCGCCAGCCCCTACTGCCAGCGGCCGCTGGAGCACGGCTTCGACATGGTGATGCATTCGACCACCAAGTACCTGAACGGCCACTCCGACGTCGTGGGCGGGGTCGTCGTCGCCGGCGCCGAGGGCGAGGTCGCCGACCAACTCACCTTCCTGCAGAACGCCATCGGCTCGGTCGCAGGGCCGTTCGACAGCTTCCTGGCGCTCCGGGGCGTCAAGACGCTGGCGCTGAGGATGGAGCGGCACTGCTCCAACGCCCTGGCTATCGCCACCCGACTGGAATCGCATCCTGCGGTGAAGCAGGTGATCTATCCGGGCCTTCCGAGCCACCCGCAGCACGAGCTGGCCAAGCGCCAGATGCACGGCTTCGGCGGGATGATAAGCGTCGTGCTGGACCGCGACCTGCAAGGCGCCCTGCGGATGCTGGAGCGGACCGAGCTCTTCACCCTCGCCGAGAGCCTGGGGGGCGTCGAAAGCCTGATCGAGCACCCGGCGATCATGACCCACGCCTCCATCCCGCCCCACGTCCGCGAGGAGTTGGGCATCTCCGACGCCTTCATCCGGCTCTCGGTCGGGGTCGAGGACGTCGACGACCTGATCGCCGACCTGGAGCAGGCGCTTAGCTGATCGCGGCTGCGATGGCCTCACCGAGCTCGGCCCAGTCATCGATGCGCGGGTGGCGGTCGGATCGTGGCGCCAGCGGGCGTAGCCTAAGATCGGCGACGTGCTGGAACGTGGCTGTCGCCGGCGAGTGTTCAGCCACCGAATCCAGGTTCTGAATCAGGTCGTCGACAAATGCCGTGGGGCCGCTGGTCTGCGCGACCAGGCCCGCGGTGATCGGCCCCTTGGGACCGGAAGACAGCACGAGCGCGTGGGGGAGGCCGTGACGCCTCAGCCATTCGCCGCGCAGGCGCTCCGCCTCGGCGGGGGCGTTGGAGAGGATCAGCACCTCTGCCTTGGGCTTCAGCCGACGCAGCGCTTCGACCGCGCCTGGCGCCGGCTCGATCTCGCCGCAGTCGGTGCGGAAGAACTCGTCGAACAGCTTGCGACCCTCGGCGATGTCCAGATGCTCGGTCGCGCCCGGCCGGAAGATGTTCTGGAAGAGGGCGAATCGGTCGACCCGGAACTCGTAGCCGCGGGCCGCCAGGAACACGCCGAACCCCTGCATGAACAGCCCGAGCACCTCGTCGACGTCGACGATCACCAGGGGCCGATCCCTGGCGAGACCCAGGTCTTCGAGGGACGGCGGGCGGGCGATCAGACCGGGTTCAGCCACAGGGTTTCCTTCGGCTAACGAAGTTTAAGGATATCCATGGGATGAACAAAGCAGGGTGGGGAAGTCCGCTGTCCCGCGGTGACCTCAACAAACAACGCCGGGTCCTAAATGGCCAAGAAGGTCCTCATCGTCGAGGATAACGAGCTGAACATGAAGCTCTTTCATGATCTTCTCGACGCCCAGGGCTACGAGACGCTGCAGACCCGCGAGGGCCTCCAGGCGTTGGCGTTGGCGCGTGAGCACCATCCCGACCTGATCCTCATGGACATCCAGCTGCCCGAGATCTCCGGTCTGGAGGTCACCAAGTGGCTGAAGGAAGACGACGAGCTTGCGGGGATCCCGGTGGTCGCCGTCACCGCCTTCGCCATGAAGGGCGACGAGGAGCGGATCCGCGAGGGAGGCTGTGAGGCCTACATCTCCAAGCCGATCTCGGTCTCCCACTTCCTCGACACTATCAAGCGGCTGATGGGCTGATCCCCGATGTCGGCGCGTATCCTGGTCGTGGACGATGTCGAGGCCAACGTCCGCCTGCTCAAGGCCAAGCTCGAGGCCGAATACTACGAGGTCCTGACTGCGCCCGACGGGCCGACGGCGCTGGCGCTCACCGCGGGCGAGAAGCCCGACGTCGTGCTGCTGGACGTGATGATGCCCGGCATGGACGGTTTCACGGTCTGCCGCCGGCTGAAGGAAGACGCGGAGACCCGGCATATCCCCGTGGTGCTGCTGACCGCCCTTGATGGTCGCGCCGACCGGGTCACCGGCCTCGAAGCCGGCGCCGACGATTTCCTGACCAAGCCGATCGACGACGTCATGCTGTTCGCCCGCGTGCGCAGCCTGACCCGCCTGAAGTCGGTGATGGACGAACTTCGCCAGCGCGAAGCCTCTGGCCGCCGCATGGGCGTGATCGCCGGCGTCGCATCGCGCCTGGGCGGCACGGGCGGACGCATCCTGGTGGTCGACGACAACGAGCGCCAGGCGCAGAGGCTGTGCAACGAACTCTCCGTCGAACATCGCCCGGTGGCCGAGACGAGCCTCGAAATGGCTCTGCTGGCCGCCCGCGGTCCCGTAGACCTGGTCATCGTCAACACGGCGGCCAAGAGCTTCGACGGCCTGCGCTTCGCCGCCCAGATCCGCTCCGACGAGGCGACCCGCAACCTGCCGATCCTTGCCATCGTCGACTTCGACGAGCGTCTGCGACTGGTGAAGGCCCTGGAGATCGGCGTCAACGACGTCCTGCCGCGCCCCGTGGATCCGCAGGAGATGGCGGCGCGGGTGAAGACCCAGATCCGCCGCAAGCGTTACACCGACTATCTGCGCGACAACCTCGACCAGTCCCTCGAGCTGGCGGTCACCGACCAGCTCACCGGCCTGCACAACCGTCGCTACATGGAAAGTCAGCTCGACGCCCTGGTGCGCCGGGCGGTGGTGGGCGGCGGCGACCCTGTGGCGCTGCTGGTGATCGACATCGACCACTTCAAGAAGATCAACGACAGCTTCGGCCACGCCGTCGGCGACGAGGTGCTCCGCGAATTCGCCGTCAGGCTGGCCTCCAACGTCCGGGCCATCGACCTGCCGGTCCGCTTCGGCGGCGAGGAGTTCGTCGTGGTGATGCCGGAGACCGAGCTCGAGCACGCCCAGCGCATCGCCGAACGCATCCGCCTGCATGTGGCGGGCTCACCCTTCCGGGTGATGGCCGGCGAAGAGCTGCTCACCGTCACCATCTCCATCGGCGTCGCGGCCAGCCTGCGCGTCGACGACACGCCCGTCCGGCTCATACGGCGCGCGGACGAGGCCATGTACGAAGCCAAGGCCCGCGGCCGCAACCGCGTCATCGCCAAGGCGGCCTAGCCTCGGCCGTAGACGAACTGCGTCAGCATCATCCGCGGCGTCGCCAGCACGTTCGGCATGGGCGCGTGCAACATCAGCGGATGCATCAGGATCACGTCGCCGGGATCGCCCAGCATCTCGCCGACGCGCAGCGGCACGCCGTCGAGCTCGCTGCCGCCCTGCATGAAGCGGTGGATGCGCTCGCCCTTGTCCTGGCGTGACGTCAGCGCGGCGAGCCATGGCGAGCGGGCCTCCAGACGCTGCCGCGCCTGAGCCGAGGGCAGAGCGCCGCCGGCTTCCGCGAACAAGGCCTCGAACAGCCGGTGCGAGCCCGTCACGTAGCCGGTGCCGCCGCCTCCGGGCCGCGATGGCTCCAGCAACGCGAAGATCCGAGCCAGCCGGAGATTGCCGGGCCTTGCGCCGAGATCGATGTGCCAGTGCTCCCGGGGGACGTCCCAGGCCGCCTCGCCGGTGTGGAAGCTGACCAGCGGCAGGCCCCAATGCGCGGGCTCCTCCCACCGGCCCAGGATCGAGTCCAGGACGGACCGGACCGCCGGGCTCGCCATGGCGTCGAACTCTCCGGTTCTCGACGAAAGCTTGGACGGACGCGCGTTCCGTTGCGGGCGCGCATCCAGTTTGCGCCTCAGCGCCGAGGCCATCGTCTCGATGTCAGTAAGGGGAATAGCAGCCTGGAGCCGCACCACGCCGTCGCGTGCGTAGGTTTCGGCATGGTCGGGGGTGAAGACGTTGCGGGGGTCCTTCATGGAAGGCTCCTGAACGGAAACGCCCCGCGGGGAGCCCTTGGCTGGCCGGAGCCATCCAAACGCTCGCCGCAGGGCGGTACCCCGCGAGCACCCGCAAGGCGCGGGTTGCTGAAGGCGCGAGCGTCGCGCCGCTCTCGATACGCGTCAAGACCAACGCAAAACGCCCGACCAAGGCCGGGCGTCTCATGAGGCGTAATCAGAAGCCTGCGTCGGCTACTTGATCTTGCCTTCTTTGAATTCGACGTGCTTGCGAACGACGGGGTCATACTTCTTCATGACCAGCTTGTCGGTCTTGGTGCGGGCGTTCTTCTTGGTGACGTAGAAGAAGCCGGTGTCCGCCGAGGAATTCAGGCGGATCTTGATGGAGGCGGGCTTCGCCATGGCGGGTCCTTAAGCACGGGGCCGGACGGACGAGCCGGCGGCAATGTTCGAAGAGCCGCGGAAAATACGAATCCGCGGGCATAAGTCAATGGTGGCCCGCCCGCCGCGGCGAAGCGCCTACCACTCGTTCCTGCCGTCCAGCACCACGACCGGGACACTTTGCAGGTCGAAGTCGTCGAAAAGGTGCGCGCTGACGCCGACCCTTAGCTTGTCGAAGTTGGCCTCTCCCGTCGACCAGTCGGGCGAAAGGCTGAAGGTGCCGCAGCCGCAGGTCGGGC
This sequence comes from Phenylobacterium sp., assembly GCA_036496685.1. Lineage (GTDB taxonomy): Bacteria > Pseudomonadota > Alphaproteobacteria > Caulobacterales > Caulobacteraceae > Phenylobacterium. Next base: position 10,932 of record DASXKT010000131.1, on the reverse strand, counting down.
AGTAGTGGTGCGCCACGGTCTTGGTCCGCCAACGGTAGGTCGCGTCCTGGTCGGGGCCCAGCACCCTGAACTGCTCGGGCGCGTAATAGGCCCACAGCGCGCCGCGTTTAGAGCAGAACGAACAGGTGCAGCGGGTGACCGTTTCCGGCGGGGCGTCGCATTCGAATTTCGTCGCGCCGCAGTGGCAGCTGCCTTGAAGGGCCATCGATCTCTCCTTGTTCGAGAGATGTTGGATCGCACGGACCTGCTGACAGCAGTCTGTCAGCAGCCGACGCCTCGACCCGTTTTAGAGACTCATCGGCCGCATCGCGCGGTCCTTGTAGCGCAGGAAGGGTTTCGGGCGGGACGGATCGTCCATCCGCAGCACCGCTTCCTTCAGCATCATTCGGGTGACCGTCGGCAGCGGCAGGGCCTGAGCCTCGTCGAAGTCCACCCAGGCGATCTCTTCAAGTTCCCCGCAGTCGGGCTGGCGTTCGAGGCTCATGAGGCGCTCGGCGTCGGCCAGTAGGAACCAGGTGTCGAAGCGCTTGCCGACGCTGGGCGGGGTGATGGCGCGCGCGATGATGTCCAGCGCCTCAAGGTCGGCCAGTGCGCCTTGCGCCACGAACTCGCGCCAGGGTCCGGCCGCTGGCCGCGCCGGGGAGGGGTGGGCGAGCAGCAGGCCGGTCTCCTCCCAGGTCTCGCGCACGGCCGCCAGCGCCAGCGCGCGCCCACGGCCGGCCGGCAGATAGGCGTCGAAAAGGGCATGGACGTCCGGCCGCATGTCGGTGGCGAATGGCGCCCGGTAGTCCGCCCGGTCGATGCGACCGCCTGGGAACACCCAGCGGTCGGGCATGAAGCTGTGGCCGCCGTGACGCTTTCCCATCAGGACGCGCGGCTTCGTCGCATCGCGCCGGACGATCATCACGGTGGCGGCGTTCTTCGGGCGGACCGCGCGCGCGCCTGGAACGCGCGGCGGGCCCTCGGGCTTGCGGAACTGGCTCTCGGCGTCGCTCATCAAACAACTGTATGGCCGCCCGAGGCCGGGAGGAAACCCTGACCTTGCGGAAGCACGCCTGCGCGGCACTATGCCCCTAGGGCCAGGGGAGGGCGGCGGCATGATCGACAGCGGCGGCAACACCAACGTCACCCGGCACGAGACGATCGACGAGCGCCTGTTGAACCGGGTGATCTTCTTCACTGACGCGGTCTTCGCGATCGTGATGACCCTGATGATCCTCGATCTGAGGCCGCCGCCGTTCGACAGCCCCTTCGGCCCCGCCCACGCCGTGCGGTCGATGGCCAGCCACTTCCTGGCGCTGGTCATGAGCTTCTTCGTCATCGGGGTGTTCTGGATCGCGCACCTGTCGACGACGCGGCGCCTGCGCCACTTCGACTGGGCGACGGCGGTGGCGAACCTGATCTTCATGTTCCCGGTCTGCCTCATCCCCTTCGCGACCGCCTGGTGGGGCCAGGACCTGAACGCGCCGTTCCCTTGGGGCCTCTATTGCGGGACCATGGTGGTGTGCTCGCTCGCGAACCTCGCCTTGGTGCTGACGGTCTCGCGCGACGGCGGTCGGCTGTTGGGCGGGATCACACGGCAGGAGCGGGTCTATCGAGCCGCCCGCGCCGCGAGCCCAGGGATCGCGTTCGGCCTGGGCATCGTGCTGATGGTGGCGGGCCAGTTGGCCCTCGCGCAGTTCAGCTGGCTGCTGATCCCGGTGCAGATCCTTGTCTACGAGCGGACCCTCAAGCCCAGGGGCGGTGGCTAACGCCTAGGGCCACCCTTCTTGCGGCCGTTGCGGATGTTCTTCGGCCGTCCCGGCTGGCCTTGCCGTGGCGGGCCCCGAAAGGCTCCGCCAGGCCGCCGGTCGCCGCGGGCCCGCATGCCAAGACGAGGCCGGGGTGCGGTGGGATCGGCCGCCGCCGGCTCGCTCAGCATCTCGAACAGCAGGCCGCCGGTGATCGGCGTCGCCTCGGCGAGCTTCACCTGCACCTGCATGCCCAGCGGCCAGCGGGCGCCAGAGCGCTCGCCCACCAGGGCATGGCTGCGGTCGTCGTGGACGAAGTATTCGCCGCCCAGCTTCGACACCGGGACCAGCCCGTCCGCGCCCGTCTCGTTCAGCCGCACGAATAGGCCAAAGCGCGTGACGCCGGTGATCCGCCCGTCGAATTCGGCCCCCACGCGGTCGGCGAGGAAGGCCGCGACATAGCGGTCCGTCGCATCGCGCTCGGCGGCCATGGCCCGGCGCTCGGCGAAGGTGATGCTCTCGGCGGTGTCCTTCATCTTCTGGATGTCGCGATCTGACAGGCCGTCGGAGCCCAGCCCGAGCGCGGTGATCAGGCCGCGGTGAACGATCAGGTCGGCGTACCTGCGGATCGGCGAGGTGAAGTGGGCGTACTTCGCCAGGTTGAGGCCGAAGTGGCCGATGTTCTCGGTCGAATAGATCGCCTGCATCTGGGTGCGCAGCACGACCTCGTTGACGATGTCGGCGTTCGGTCCGTCGCGGGTCTCGTCCAGCAGCTTGTTGAAGCGGTCGGTGCGCGGCGCTTCGCCCTTCGACCAGGCGATGTCCAGCGTCTGCAGGAAGTCAACCAGCGCCTGGACCTTTTCCTGGCTCGGCGTGTCGTGGATCCGGTAGATCAGCGGCGTGCGCTTGGCCTCCAGCGTCTCAGCGGCCGAGACGTTGGCCTGGATCATCATCTCCTCGATCAGCTTGTGGGCTTCGAGCGAGGCGCGGGGCGTGATCGAAGCGACCTCGCCCTCGCGGCTGATCACGATCCGGCGCTCAGCGCTTTCGATGGCCAGCGGCGAGCGGGCGTCGCGGCCCTTCTTGAGCACCGCGTAGGCGGCGTAGAGCGGCTGGATGATGCTCTTCAGGATCGGCTGGGTCTGGCCGTCCGGCGTCCCGTCGGCGGCGGCCTGCGCCTGTTCGTAAGAGAGCTTCGCCGCCGAGCGCATCAAGCCGCGGACGAACTTGTGCGACCGCTTGCGGCCGTCGGCGCCGAAGACCATGCGCACCGCCATGCAGGCGCGGTTCTCGCCCTCCCGAAGGCTGCAGAGGCCGTTGGAGAGCACTTCCGGCAGCATCGGCTCGACGCGGTCGGGGAAGTAGACGCTGTTGGCCTTCTCCCGCGCCGTCTCGTCCAGCGCCGAGTTTGGACGAACGTAGGCGGCGACGTCGGCAATCGCCACCCAGACGATCCAGCCGCCGGGGTTCTTCGGGTCGGTGTCGGGCTCGGCATAGACCGCATCGTCGTGGTCGCGCGCGTCGGCCGGGTCGATAGTGATAAACGCGACGTCGCGCAGATCCTCGCGGCCGGCCAGCGTCGGGGGCTGGGCTGCGGCGGCCTCGGCCTCGGCCGCGGCGGAGAAACCGGTCGGGATGCCGTGGGCGTGGATGGCGAGCAGGGAGGCTGCGCGCGGCTCGTCCTCGCGGCCGATCACTTCCAGGAGCTTGCCACGCTTGGGACCAAAGCGGGTCTCGGCGGTGGTGGCCTGGGCCAGCACCAGATCGCCGTCGCGCAGCTGCTGGGCCTGCGGGTCGGTCAAGAGCAGGCTGTCCTTGGATCGTCGGTCGACCGGCTCCACACGCACTTCGCGGCGCGACTTGCGGATCACGCCCAGCACTCGTTGTCCGCCGGCGCCCAGCGACTTGATCAGCCGCGCTTCGTGTTGGCCGTCTTCTAGCCTCACAAAGCGGACCAGCAGCCGGTCGCCTATGCCGGGGGCAGGGCCAGTGTCACCCTTCCGTGCGGGGGCCAGGGTGACCAACGGCGCGTCCTCGCCCTTGGTCAGTCGGACCAGCAGTTCGCCGTCCGGATCGCGCTCGATGACGTCGACCACGCCGACTTCGGGCAGGGCGCCGGCCTCGGCGAAGCCACGGCGGCCGCGCCGGCCGAGCGTCCCGTCGGTTTCCATGGATTGCAGCATCGCGCGGAGCGCGCGGCGCTCCTCGCCCTTCAGGGCGAAGGCCTTGGCGATGGCGGCCTTGTCGGACTCTCCGCTGTCGCGGATGTATTTCAGCAGGGTCTCTTTGTCAGGCAGTCCCTTCGGAAAGCGGGAGGATTTCGGTTGTCTAGGTTTAGGCATGTTCGGTGCTTAGCACCTTTCGTCGGTGATCTTGAGAATTGGGAATCGGGTGCGCGAGACCCGTCGCTGCTCATCAGAATGATTGGGAGCAAGGCAGTCGTCGCGGCCAACCTCGGCCAGCGATGCGCAGGCCTCATATAGGGGATCGAGGTTAAGATTGCACGTTCCGCCAACGCCGCAGGGCGTTTTGACCGACGGAATTGCCGCTATGATTCCCGCAGGAGGACCCGCCCAATGCTCAGCGGAACCCATCGCTTTCCCCGCCAGGACCAGGTCGTCTACGGCCGCCCCGCCGCCGAGGTTCTGACGGAGCTCGCCGCCACGTACGGGGCGCGTCGGCTGCTGATCACGACGACGGCCTCCTTGGCGGAAGGCCTGGCGGCGCAGACCGCGGCGGCGCTGGGCGAGCTCTGTGTCGGCGTGTTCTCTGGAACCAGTGCACATTCGCCGCGCGAGGGCGTCATCGCCGGCGCGAACGAGGCTCGGCGGCTGGAAGCGGACCTGTTGGTGGCGCTTGGCGGTGGCTCGGCGATCGACGCGACCAAGGTGATGCAGCTCTGCCTCTGGGCCGGCCTGACGAAGCCTGACGAGCTCGATCCCTACCGCGCCGGACGAGGGCCGGACCGGGTGAAGGTCGCCGAAATTGCCGCCGGTGTGCGAATGATCGCCGTGCCGACGACCCTCTCAGCCGCCGAATTCACGCCCTTCGCGGGGGTCAGCGACGCCGCCCGTCACGTGAAGGAGGGCTACGGCCACCCCTCGCTGGCGCCTCGGGCGGTGGTCCTCGATCCGGCCGTCACCCTGTCGACGCCGCCGACGCTCTGGTTCTCGACGGGGCTCAAGGCTGTCGATCACGCCGTCGAACAGCTCTGCAATCGGGTGCGCGCGCCATACGCCGACGCACTCGCCGAGGATGGCTTGCGCCGCCTGACGCGAGGCCTGGCGGCGACCAAGGCCGATCCGGCAGGCCTCGACGCCCGCTTGGAGTGCCAGTTCGGCATGTGGCTGGCGATGAGCGGCGTCGGCTCCGGCCGCGGCATGGGCGCGAGCCATGCGATCGGCCACACGCTCGGCGGCAGCTATGGCGTGCCGCACGGCATCACCTCGGCCGTCGCCCTGCCGGCGGTGCTGAAGTGGAGCGAGGGCGCGGCCGGCGACCGCCAGGCCCTGGTCAGCAGCCTGATGGGCGCCGAGGGGCTGACCGCCTCGCAGGCGGTCAAGCGCCTGGCGGCGGGGCTTGGCCTACCTACCGACCTCAAGAGCATCGGCATTGGGCCGGACAAGTTCCTGGCCATTGCCGAGCACACCATGCACGACGCCGGCGTCCGCTCGAGCCCGCGGCCGATCACCGGGCCTCAGGACATCGTCGAGATACTCGAACTCGCTCGGGGCTAGATCGCCCGCGCGATCATGGCGATCGCTGCGGCTGCCGGGACCAACATCGCCTGCGCGAGAACCGTGCCCGCAATCCGGCTTCCAGAGAGCCAAACGACCGCGCGCCGGAAGCTGGCCTCGCTGGTGCGGCCGTCCATCACATCATCGGTCATGACCGAGAGGTGCGGGTCGATGAAGACGAAGAGCAGGATGGTGGCCACGCCATTGATAACCGAGGACAAGCTCACCGCCGTCACCCGGAATTTCGGGTCCAGGTAGCCCGCATATAGCGCTGCGAACACGCCAACGGTTAGCAGGGCCTGAGCGCCGATGTTGAGGGCGATGACCCGCCAGGGAACGCCAACCTCCCGCCCCACACCCTTCAGATGGTTTGCCGACGGCAGGGTCACCGAGTCCTTGAGGTACGACAAACCGCCCCTCGCGAACCCGTGGAGCAGCAGCTTCGGGATGGACCGATGGACCTGGAAGTGGGTCACAGCCCGGCTGAAGATCCTCTGGAACGTGGGCACGGCGATCGCGCCGACAACAGCGGCCAGGGTCGCCGAGAATAGAAGCCATCGAAAGTCGCCGAGCAGATGGTCGCCGGCGCCCTTGGCCAGGCCCAGTTCGATGCGCTTACCGAGGAACGGACCCTGGAAGGAGTTCGCGGTGCGCGAGACCAGGATCAGAACGTTGAACAGGGCGAAGGACACCGCGATCCGACGCGTGCGCACGCCGGCGATGCGGGCGGCATAAGCCAACGCGCCGACCAGATGAATGACGAAGGTCAAGGCGCAAAGGAAGGCGAGTTGGGCGTCCATTAGGCCGTTTCCTCAGTCAGGAACGCCTTCATCGCCGGCGCCGCCGTACGGTCCTGGATCATGAACAGGTGGCCGCCTTCGAAAAACTGCAGCTTTGCGCCGGGAATCCGCGCGGCCATCTTCTCCTGCGTCGCCGGAAGCGCGATCCCGTCGTAGCGGCCCGCGGCGATCAGGGTCGGGCAGGCGATCTCAGGCAGCCGCTCCCAGGTGTCGTGTGCGGCTCGGGCCTCCAATTGGCGGTGGGCGCCCATCGCGTGGCCCGGCTCCTCGGCGTAGGGATCGGCCGAGCCCATGGCGACAAAGAGCTCGTACTCGTCGTGATGCTCCTTCGCCCACGCGTCGTCTCGGCGAGTGTCACTGATCGGAATGAGGTAGCGGGCCCGGGCCTCGCCCTTCAGGTGCTCGATCTCGTGGAATGGAAACGAGGCGCCGCCCGCGCCTCCTGGAGAAGTGCAGGCCAGCACGAGGCGCTTCACGCGCGCAGGATGCCGGAGCGCCAGTTCCTGGGCCACCATCCCGCCGAACGACACGCCGATCACCAGCGCCTGGTCCCAGAACTGCTCGGTCATCAGGGCAGCCGCGTCGTCGGCGTAATCCGCAATCGAATAGGCGACGTCGGGCTTGTCCGACTGGCCAAGTCCGCGCTGGTCGTAGGCCAGCAGGTCGAACGCCTTGGCCAACGGCCCCTCGAAGACATTGGGCTTGTTGCGCAGGTCCCCACCGGTGCCGGAGATGAACAGCAGGGGAGGGCCGGCGCCCGCGCGTTCGAAATACAGGCTGAGGCCATTCGCCTGCGCGTAGGGCATCTTGAACTCCGCACGTCCCCGCAAAAGCGGGGCCCAAGCCACCGAAGCTTGCAGCCTAATCGTCTTCGCGAAACGAGCCCAGTCGGGTCAATCCCTCGATCGCTGTCGCGCCGTCGCGGAAGGCTAAGCCGTCGCCGCCTTCTTCGCCGGGACCTTCTTCTTGGCAGGTTTCTTCTTCGCCGCGGCCTTCTTCGCAGGCGTCTTCTCGGTCGCAGCCTTAGGCGCCTTGGCCTTGGCCGGGCGCGCCGGCTTCTTCTTGCCGCCGCCCTTCGCCGCCCTTTCGGCTAACAACAGCACCGCCTGCTCCAGCGTCACGTCCTGCGGGTCGGTCCCACGCGGCACGTTGGCGTTGGTCGCGCCGTGCTTGATGTAGGGGCCGTAGCGGCCCGAGAGCACACGGATCGGCCCGCCGTCGGCCGGGTGGGCGCCCAGGTCCTTGAGCGCCGTGGCCGCGCCGTTGCGGCCGGCGCCACCAGCCCGCTTCTCGGCCAGCAGGGTGACGGCCCGGTTCAGGCCGACCTCGAAGACTTCGTCGGCCCCCGACAGGTTCGCGTAGGTGCCGGCGTGCAGCACGAAGGGCCCGTAGCGGCCGATACCGGCGGTTATCGGCTGGCCATCTTCCGGGTGCATCCCGACTTCGCGCGGCAGGCGCAGCAGCCGAAGGCCCTTCTCCAGGTCCATGTCCGGCGCTGACCAACCCTTGGGCAGGCTGGACCGCTTCGGCTTCTCGCCGTCGCCCAATTGCACGTAGGCCCCGAAGCGCCCGGACTTCAGGAAGACGGGGAGGCCGGTGTCCGGATCGACGCCCAACTCGCGGTCGCCTGACGGCGTGTCACCCTCTTCGCTCTCAGCGATCGGGCGGGTGAATCGGCACTCGGGATAGTTGGAGCAGCCAACGAACGGCCCGAACCGGCTGGTCTTCAGGCCAAGCCGTCCGGCGCCGCAGTTGGGGCACGCGCGAGGGTCGGAGCCATCGGCCTTCGGCGGATAGAGGAAGGGCGCCAGCGCGCCGTCGAGGGCGTCCAGCACTTCGCGGGTCGAGACCTTCAGCACTTCCTCGGTCTTCGGGTGGAAGTCCTGCCAGAACTCACGCAGCAGGGCCTTCCAGTCGAGGTCGCCCGCCGAAACCAGGTCGAGCTTCTCCTCGAGCGCGGCGGTGAAGTCGTACTCCACGTAGCGGCGGAAGAACTCCTCGAGGAAGATCGTGACCAGCCGTCCCTTGTCCTCGGGGATGAAGCGGTTCTTCTCCATCCGCACATAGGATCGGTCGCGAAGCACGGTCAGGATCGAGGCGTAGGTCGAGGGTCGGCCGATGCCGAGCTCTTCCATCTTCTTGACGAGGCTGGCTTCCGAATAGCGCGGCGGCGGCTCGGTGAAGTGCTGGTCTGCGCGGGTGGCGATGGTCTTGGCGCTCGCGCCCTGCGTCACTGCCGGAAGCTTGGAGACGGCCTCTTCATCGGCGTCGTCCCGGCCTTCCTCGTAGACCGCGAGGTAGCCGTCGAAGAGCGTCACGTCGCCGGAGGCCCTGAGCGCCGTCTTCCCGTCGCTCGACTCCAGGTCGATGGTCGTGCGCTCGATGCGGGCGCTCTCCATCTGCGAGGCGATCATCCGCTTCCAGATCAGCTCGTAGAGTCGGCCGAGGTCGGGATCGAGGCGCAGCTTGCCCGGATTGCGGGCCAGACTCGTCGGCCGGATGGCCTCGTGGGCCTCCTGGGCGTTCTTGGCCTTTGTGGAATAGATCCGCGCCTTCTCCGGCACATATTCGCGGCCGTAGAGCCCGCCGATCACGTCGCGGGCCTCGTCCAGCGCCTCGGGCGCGGTCTGCACGCCGTCGGTCCGCATGTAGGTGATCAGGCCGACGGTCTCGCCGCCGATGTCGACGCCCTCATAGAGGCGCTGGGCGGCCTGCATGGTCCGTTGCGCGTTGAAGCCCAGCTTGCGGGAGGCCTCCTGCTGCAGGGTCGAGGTGGTGAAAGGCGGCGGCGGCGAACGGCGGGCGGGCTTCTTCTCGACGGCCGCCACAGTGAAGGTCGCCGCCTTGACCGCATCGCGCGCTGCAAAGGCGGAGGTCTCGTTGGCGAGGTCGAACTTGGTGAGGCGCTTGCCTTCGTGCTTGGTCAGGCGCGCCAGGAAGGGATCGCCGCCGGCCGAGACGTCGGCCTCGACCGTCCAGTATTCCTGGGTCTTGAACTTCTCGATCTCGATCTCGCGATCGACCACCAGACGCAGCGCCACGGACTGCACGCGCCCGGCCGAGCGCGAGCCCGGCAGCTTGCGCCACAGCACCGGCGAGAGCGTGAACCCCACCAGATAGTCGAGCGCGCGACGCGCCAGGTAGGCGTCCACCAGTTCCATGTCGATGTCGCGCGGGGCCTTCATGGCCTCGGTCACCGCGGTCTTGGTGATGGCGTTGAAGGTGACCCGCTGCACGGTCACGCCGGCCAGCGCCTTCTTCTTCTTCAGCACCTCCAGCACGTGCCAGGAGATGGCCTCGCCTTCGCGGTCGGGGTCGGTCGCCAGGATCAGTTTGTCAGCCCCCTTGAGGGCGGTGACGATTTCGGCGAGGCGCTTGGCGGCCTTGGCGTCCACGTCCCAGCTCATGGCGAAGTCGTCGTCGGGACGGACCGAGCCGTCCTTGGCCGGCAGGTCGCGCACGTGCCCGTAGGACGCCAGGACCTTGTAGTCGGACCCCAGGTACTTGTTGATGGGTTTGGCTTTGCCCGGGCTTTCGACGACGACGATGTTCATGCGGGGGCGGTCTGTTGTTCCGTAGGCGACGCGCCCGGCCTGGGCCGGGTTCCTGAAGGAGGCGGAAAGTGGGGGCGGCTCCTAGCCCCTGTCAACGGCCCTTGAAGGCCCCCGCGCACGAGCCCCCTAAAGGGGCTCCTTTTTTCGGGCGCGCGCACAGAAGGGCCGGCGTCCTTCCAGGAGGACGCCGGCCCGGCTGCTTTTAGAGATTTCGCGGCTGGATCAGCCGGCGGGCGGCGGAGGCGTCCGGCGGGCGGGCATCTTCGCCATGGCGTCCTTGCAAGGGGCGCTGACTTTGTCGTTGTTCTCCCGCAGGCACATCATCGCCTCGCGACCCTGCTTGCCGTCGCAGTAGGTCTTCATGTCGGCCGCGCACGCCTGACGCATGGCCTGACGAGCGGCTTGCTGTTCCGGCGTGGGGCCGGCGCCGCCGCCGGGCGCTTCCTGGGCGAAGGCCGAGCCGCCGAGGGCAAGGGCGGCCAGGGTGATCGCGATTTGAAGCTTCATAGAACTGGTCTCCGACTTGGGTTGGATCGTTGTCGTTTTAGGTCCGGTCCCTGTCGGCATTGTTTCGGGTCGGTACGGTCAGATTGCGGCCGCTATGTTGCAGAAACCAAACCCCCGGCCTCCGAAAGGGTGTGAATCACTGGGCGGCGCTCTTCTTGCCGCCGATCCTCGGTTCTTCGCCCTTCAACAGGCGTTGGATGTTGGGGATGTGCCGGATGTAGATCAGCACCGCCATGACGACCGCCAGCGCCGCGATCGGCGTCGGGCGATGCACCAGGAACACGAACATCGGCGCCAGCAGGGCCGCCGTCAGCGCGGCCAGCGAGGAGACCCGGAACACCGCAGCCATCAGGATCCAGGTCGCGCCCGCTAGGAGGCCCACCGGCCAGGCCGCCGCCAGCAGGGTGCCGAAGAAGGTCGCCACGCCCTTGCCGCCCTTGAAGCCCAGCCAGACCGGGAACAGGTGTCCGATGAACGCCGCGCCGCCCGCGACGGACGTCAGCAGCGCCTGCGCCTGATCATCCATGTCGCGGGTGACGAGCCAGGCCACCAGCACGGCGACCGCGCCCTTGCCGCCGTCGCCGATCAGGGTCAGCGCCGCCAG
>DASXKT010000130.1:0-10167 GCA_036496685.1 Phenylobacterium sp. | reverse complement strand
GCCAGCGGGGCCGTACGCGGTCGCAGCGCGTTTTGTCGCACCAAAAGCGAAAGCGCATCCCGAGCGTTGGGTGGCCCGGGACTGCGGGCGCCGGCTATCCTTGGGATAGGGCGATGCCGTCCAGGAATAACTTGCGATGCTCCGGACGCCGGAACCACACGCGCGCCACGTCCTCTATGGCGCCGTGGGCGAGTGCGAACTGGGAAAGCGCCTCGCGCGCGAGCACCGGCTGTCCCAGGTGGCCGCAGACGGCCGCCAGGATCGCGTGGCTGGCGGCGAGCCGGGAGGCGGTCGTCTGATATAGCGCCAGGGCGTCCTCGAACCGTCCCTGCTGCACACGGGCCGTCGCGAGATACATGCGCAACACCCCGGCCATCCTGGATATCGGGTCCAGGCGCATGGCCGTCTCAAGGTGCTGGGCGGCCAGCTCCGCTTCCCCGTTGCGGAGGCGAAGGGTGCCGCTGATTAGCCAGATGAAGGCGGAGGCGGGGTCTGCCTGGATGGCCCGGTCGATCAACACGAGAGCCCGGTCGAGCCTTCCCTCCAACCCGGGCAGGCTCGCCGCCACTTGGGAAAGTACGCGCGGATTGTCACCGCCGACCTTGAGCGCGCGCTCAGCTAGCGTCAGCCCGCGCTGACGGAAGGCGTCCGGGTCATCGGTCCACCCGTTGTCCAGCACCAGGCGGTGACAGACGCCGTTTTGGGAGAGGGCCATGGCGAAGTCCGGGTCGAGCGCGATGGCGCGGTCGAGCAGATCGATGGTCTGCAGGATCTCGGGCTTCTGAAAGGTCAGGAACAGGGGGTGCGCGCGAAGGTAGAGGTCGTAGGCGCTCGTGTTGTTGGTCATCCGGGGGGATGCGCGCTCGACATCCGGTCCCCAGATCGATGTATCGACCGCGCAGGCGACCCGCAGGGCCACTCGGTCCTGGAGCGCGAAGACATCCTCCAGAGTGTCCTCCAGGCGATCGCTCCAGATGCGCGCGCCGTCGTGCGCGTCGATCAGATTGATGGTGATGCGGACGCGGTCGACCGCCCTGCGGACGCTGCCTTCGAGCAGATAGCTCACGCCCAGTTCGCGAGCCGCCTCCCTGGGGCTGGCCCCGGTTTCCGCGAGGCCGCCGCTAGGCGACATCGAGATGACGAAGATCGAACGGAACCGCGACAGGGCGCCGACGATCTCCTCGACCATTCCGTCGGTGAAATAGGCCTGCTCTGGGTCGTCGCTCAGATTGGCGAACGGCATCACGGCGATCGAGGGTTTGGACGAGAACGGCGGCGCCGGATCCGTCTGAGCCGCAGTCAGGCGGTAGCCGACGCGGGCGACCGTATCCACGCCGAACCCGCCAAAGCCCCGGGCCAGCCGGCGCAACTGCCCGATGCAGCGGTTGATGGCGTCGTCGCCGACGATGCGTCCACTCCAGCAGGACTGCACCAGTTCCTCGCGTGAGACGACATCGCCGCGTTTGCGGGCGAGCGCCACCAGAACCTGCATGACCCGGGGTTCCAGGAGCTCGCGACGTTCGCCCGCCACGACCTCGCGCGTCGACGGGTGCACGTCGGCCTCGCCGAGCCGAAAGGTCGGCTCGCGGGCAAGGTCGAGCCCCGTCGGTCGAATATCGGCGTTCATCGGCGCGTCATCGGCGAAGCATCGGCTCCCCGCCATATCGGGACGTCGGCCCAGGCTGTCTCCTGCCTGTCGCGATCGGATCGGGTCGTGAAACGCAGAACAGGCACATGCAATCGCACCACCTCTCCGGCTCGAGCGATCCCCAGGCCTTCGCCTGTGCTCAAGCCAAGACCTACCGCAATTCGGGTTCGAGCGCAGCCGCTGGAACCTCAGCGCTCAGGGAAACACCGACCATGAAGCGATTTGAACCGAATGCGCGACTGGCGTCGGCCTTCGCGGCCTTCACTCTGGTGGCGTCCGCGCAAGCAGTCGTTGCGGCGCCCGCTGCACGGCTGGACGGAGACCCAGCCGCCGTCGCCGTATCCTATGCTGACCTGGATCTGCGGCGGGCGGGCGACGCGCAGAAGCTGCTCGTGCGTCTCGAAGCCGCTTCGCGCGCGGTCTGCGATGGCTTCATCAGGGGACGGCGGGGTATCGAGCCATGGCAGGCTCGTCAGAGGTGCCGAAGCTCGGCCCTTGCGAAGAGCGTCTCGGTCGTCGGCTCGTCGCAGCTCAACGCGTTGTATGCGGCGCGCGCCACGGATGGGTTCGTCCTCGCCGATCAGCGAGAGTAGTCAGGGCGGGGGCGAAAGCTTGGAGCGCCGTCCCTGAGGACGGCGCTCCTCGCGCGAGGCTTAGAAGATCTCGAAGAGACCCGCCGCACCCATGCCGCCGCCGACGCACATTGTGACGACGCCGTACTTCGCCTTCCGGCGCTTGCCTTCGTACATCAGGTGCGCGGTGCAGCGCGCACCTGTCATGCCGTAGGGGTGGCCGATCGAGATCGAGCCGCCCGAGACGTTGTACTTCGCCGGGTCGATGCCGAGCTTGTCGCGGCAGTAGATCACTTGGCTCGCGAAGGCCTCGTTTAGCTCCCAGATGTCGATGTCTTCGATCTTGAGCCCGTTCCGCTCGAGCAGCTTCGGGATCGCGAACACCGGACCGATGCCCATTTCCTCCGGGCCGCAGCCGGCCACCGCCATGCCGCGATAGGCGCCCAGCGCCTCGAGGCCGCGCTTCTCGGCTTCCTTGCGTTCCATCAGCACGACCGCTGCGGCGCCGTCGGATAGCTGCGAGGCGTTGCCGGCGGTGACGAACTTGCCCTCCTGGACGTAGCGGCCGCCCTTGAACACCGGGGCCAGCTTTTGCAGGTCTGCGAGCGTGGTCTGCGGACGGTTGCCCTCGTCGGCGGAGATGGTGATCTCCTTGTCCGCAGTCTCGCCGGTCTCCTTGTTGACCAGCACCTTCATGATCGTGGTCATCGGCGCGATTTCGCGGTCGAAGCGCCCTTCGGACTGCGCCTGGGCGGTGCGCTGCTGCGACTGCAGGGCGTATTCGTCCTGCGCCTCGCGGGAGACGCCGTAGCGCTCGGCGACGATTTCGGCGGTCTCGATCATCGAGGTCGCCAGTTCCGGCACATGCTCCTTCAGCCACGGATCGGTGGCCATGAAGCGGTTCACCTTGTCGTTCTGCACCAGGCTGATGGACTCGATTCCCGCGCCAATGGCGATCGGGGCGCCGTCGTTGATGATGTACTTCGCGGCGGTCGCCACGCCCATCAGGCCCGACGAGCACTGGCGATCGATGGTCATGCCGGAGACGGTGTTGGGCATGCCGGCGCGGAGCGCGGCCTGGCGGGCGATGTTGTTGCCGGTCGTGCCTTGCTGCAGCGCGCAGCCCATGGCCACGTCGTCGACCTCGCCCGGGTCGATCCCGGCCTGCTCGATGGCGGCCGAAAGGGCATGGGCGCCGAGCGTCGCGCCGTAGGTGTTGTTGAAAGCGCCGCGATAGGCCTTGCCGATGGGGGTCCGGCGGGCGGCGACGATAACGGCTTCACGCATGGGGAGGGTCCTTCACTTGCTGTCTGCCTCCCCTGCTCAGCGGGGGAGGGATACCATCGGCCAGAGAGCCGATGGTGGAGGGGCGCGAACCTCAGGCTCCGAGGTTCTGATGGTCGGTGGGACGTCGGTGGACGGAGCTTGCCCCGTCCACCGCCCGCTCTGCGGCGGGCGGTCCCCCTCCCGCCATCGCTGCCGCGATGGGGGAGGTAGAAGCTAGGCCTTGATGTCGGAGAACTTCTTGCCCTCGGCGACCAGCTTTTCGAGCAGGGCGGAGGGCTTGAAGACGTCACCCATCTTGGCCTGGAATTCCTGCATCTTGGCCAGCACCTTGTCGGGGCCGACCTGGTCGCCATAGTGCATCGGGCCGCCGCGATAGACCGGCCAGCCGTAGCCGTTGACCCAGACCACGTCGACGTCGGAGGGGCGGATCGCCTTGCCCTCTTCGAGGATCTTCGCGCCTTCGTTGATCATCGGATAGACGCAGCGCTCGAGGATCTCCTCGTCGCTGATCTTCCTGGGATTGGCGCCCGACTTCACGATGAAATCGTTGATGATCTTCTCGGTGACGGGGCTCGGCTTGGCGTTGCGGTTCTCGTCGTAGTCGTAGTAGCCGGCGCCGGTCTTCTGGCCGCGGCGGTCCATCTCGCAGAGCACGTCGCGGATGGTCTCGCCCTTCGATTTTTCCTTCACCCAGCCGATGTCGAGCCCGGCGAGGTCGCTCATGGCGAAGGGGCCCATCGGGAAGCCGAAGTCATAGAGGACGCGGTCGATGTCCCAGGGCATCGCGCCCTCCATGACCAGCTTCTGGGCTTCACGCTGGCGCTGGCCGAGGATGCGGTTGCCGACGAAGCCGGGCGTGACGCCGACCAGCACGGCGATCTTGCCGATCTGCTTGGCGAGCTTCATCGAGGTGGCGATCACGTCCTTGGCGGTGTGGTCGGCGCGGACGATCTCCAGCAGCTTCATGACGTTGGCCGGCGAGAAGAAGTGAAGGCCGATGACGTCCTGCGGCCGCTTGGTCACCGAGGCGATCTCGTCGATGTTCAGGCCCGAGGTGTTGGTGGCCAGGATCGCGCCGGGTTTGCAGATCGCGTCCAGCTTGGTGAAGATGTCCTTCTTGACGTCCATACGCTCGAACACCGCCTCGATGACGAGGTCGACGTCCTTGAAGTCTTCCATGGTGAGCGAGCCCTTGATCAGGCTCATGCGCTGCTCGGTCTCTTCGGGCTTGGCGCTGCGCGAGCGCTCGTAGTTCTTGCGGATCACGCCCAGGCCGCGGTCCAGGGCCGCCTGTTCCTGCTCGACGATGATCACCGGGATTCCGACGTTGACGAAGTTCATGGCGATGCCGCCGCCCATGGTGCCGGCGCCGATGATGCCGACGCTCTTGATCGGGCGGACAGGGGTGTCGTCCGGCACATCGGGGATCTTGTTCGCCTGGCGTTCGGCGAAGAAGTAGTAGCGCTGGGCTGCCGACTGCTGGCCGCTGATCAGCTCGCCGAACAGCTTGCGCTCGGCCTTCAGGCCCTCCTCGAAGGAGGAAGAATTCACCGCCGCCTCGATGCACTTGATGTTGGCTTCCGGAGCCGCGAAGCCGCGGAACTTGCGCGCATTGGCCTTGCGGAAGTCGGCGAAGATCTCGGGGTGGCCCTTGGCGGCCTCCAGCTTGGCGTTGTTCTCGCGCACCTTCACCAGCGGCTTGCCTTCGGCCACGGCCTTGTTGGCGAAGGCAACGGCGGCTTCACGCAGCTTGCCCTCTTCGGCCAGCTCGTCGACCAGGCCCATGGCCAGGGCCTGCTTGGCCGGCACGTGGCGGCCGGAGGTGACCATGTCGAGAGCAGCTTCCACGCCCACGATGCGCGGCAGGCGTTGCGTGCCCCCGGCGCCCGGCAGAAGGCCCAGCGCCACTTCCGGCAGGCCCACCCGCGCCGACGGAACCGCCACGCGATAGTGGGCGCAGAGCGCAACCTCCAGGCCCCCGCCCAGCGCCGTGCCGTGGATCGCGGCGATCACCGGCTTGGGCGCGTTCTCCATCATCTCCGGGACGTCGAAGAGGCTGGGGCCGGCCATGGCGCCGCCGAACTCGGTGATGTCGGCGCCGGCGATGAAGGTGCGGCCTTCGCAGATCAGCACGATGGCCTTGGCGTGCGAGGCGATGGCCGTCTTGAAGCCTTCGAACAGG
This sequence comes from Phenylobacterium sp., assembly GCA_036496685.1. Taxonomy (GTDB): domain Bacteria; phylum Pseudomonadota; class Alphaproteobacteria; order Caulobacterales; family Caulobacteraceae; genus Phenylobacterium. The sequence continues at coordinate 4,478 of DASXKT010000130.1, read as the reverse complement.
CCTTCGCGGACCTTGGCCGACAGGGCGTTCACCGGCGGCGAGTTCAAGGTGATGACCGCTACGTCGCCGTCCTGGGTGAGGGTGGTCACCGAATTGATCTCGGTCATGCGCTTGGCGTCCCTATGGCTGACGGACCGCTCAATTGAACCGGCTGGAGGATGGGCGGCGGTCCCGAATTCAAACGCTTGTTACAGGCCACGCTGGACCCTTCCAAGTCAAATGTGCGAGGGACTGAGGCGGCGCTGAAACCGCGACAACACCAAAGAAGGGGAGGCGCGGCATGGCGCTCGATCTGTTCTCGCTCAAGGGGCGCGTGGCGCTGGTCACCGGCGGGTCGCGCGGCATCGGCAAGATGATCGCCAAGGGCTTCATCGAGCAGGGCGCCAAGGTCTACATCTCGTCCCGCAAGGCGCCGGCCTGCATCGAGACGGCTGAGGAGCTCGGCCCCAACTGCATCGCGCTGCCGCAGGACGTCTCGACGGTCGATGGGGTGAAGGCGCTGGCCGCCGCCTACCTCGCCAAGGAGCCGAAGCTCGACATCCTGGTGAACAACGCCGGCGCCGCCTGGGGCGCGCCCTTCGAAGAGTTCCCGGAGAGCGGCTGGGACAAGGTGCTGAACCTGAACCTCAAGTCGCCCTTCTTCCTGACCCAGGCCCTGCACGGCGCGCTGAAGGCCGCCGCCAGTCGCGACCAGCCGGCCAAGGTGATCAACATCGCCTCGATCGACGGCATCCGGCTCAATCCGCAGGAGACCTATTCCTACCACGCCTCGAAGTCGGGCTTGATCTACCTGACCCGCCGGATGGCGGCCAAATTGATCGAGGACGCGATCAACGTCACCGCCATCGCGCCGGGCGCCTTCGCCTCCGAGATGAATCGCGTGGCCCGGGACCAGGGCGATGAAGTCGCCAAGCGCATCCCGTCCCGCCGCATCGGCCGCGACGAGGACATGGCCGCGGCCGCCATCTACCTGGCGAGCCGCGCCGGCGACTACGTGGTCGGCGAGACCATCGCCGTCGATGGCGGCGTAGCGCTGGCGAGCATGGGCGGGCTCTGAGCGAGCCGCAAACAGGCCGTCCGCCGCGCCTGCGCCGGGCGCTTACCATCGTCGGGCTGGTCCTGGCGGTGCTGGCCCTGGTGCTCTACGCGGTGCGCAAGACCATCGCCCGTGAGGCGTTGGTGGGCTGGCTGCAAGCGCATGGGATCGCTGCGGACGCCCAAGTGGAAGCGGTCGGCCTCTCCGACGTGATCGGCGCCGTGCGGCTCGGCGATCCGGCGAAGCCCGATTTCACCGTCGAGCGCGCTGTGGTTCACTATGGCTTCAAGGACTGGAGCCTCGACGTCACGTCGGTAGCTCTGCGCCGGCCGGTGTTGCGGGCCCGGCTGCACGACGGCAAGCCCACGCTGGGTGCGCTTGACCCGTTGATCGAGGAATTCAGCCGCAAGCCGCCGCGTCCCGGGGCCACCAAGCCGCGGATCGAGATAGACGGCGCCACATTGCTGCTGGCGACCGACTACGGCCCTATGCGGATCAACGCGAGCGGCCGGCTCGAGGGCGGCCGGCTCATGCGCCTCGAAGGCGCCTCCGCCCCCGCCCGCCTCCAGGGTCCGGGTTTCGACCTCGGGCTGGGAGCTGCGGCCTTCCGGCTTCGCACCGACGCCGAACGGCTGTCGCTGGGCCTCGATGCGCCGGTTCCGAAGGCCGCCGCGTGGGGCGTGAGCGTCGACCGCGGCCAGCTGAACCTGAACGCTGACCTGCCCTATCCGGATTTGCGGAGTCGGCGCAGCGACGGCGCAGTAGCGCTGCGCGCCAGCCTGACCGGTGGGCAGATCGCAGGAGGTGGTCAGAGCTTGGTGGACGCCAGGCTTTCGGCGGCCTTCACCGGCCTAGCCGCGGGCTGGATCCCTGACCTAGCGCTCACTGGGCGGGGCGTCGCCGACCTGAGAGCCGCGTCCGGGACGTTCGCCGGCGGCCAAGCAGGGACGCTCAAGGCTGCGGCAGTGGCCGACGACCTGCGCTGGACCCGCAAAGGCGGCGACGCCGTCTCGGCCACCGTCAAGCTCACGGGAGCCGCGGACGGCGTCGCGATTTCGAACCTGCGCCTGCAATCCCTTACGGCCGCAGCGTTGGGTCCGGTGAGAGCTGGGTCCGGCGGCCCCTCGCTGCGCCTGACGGCCAGCGCGTCAGGCCATGGCGCCTGGATCGGCCTAGGGGCGCCCGCGTCCGGCGACCCCGCCGAGATCGCGGCGGTGAAGCGCGCGGCGCGAGGCTTCCGCTTCACAGCGCCAGCGGTGTCGCTCGCAGCGCGCGGCGGGCTGATGGACGTGGCGCTGCAGCAGCCGGTGCGCCTGCAGCCAGACCGCGGCGGGCTGGTAAGCCTCGGCGCGGAGGGGCGCGGCTATCGTCTGACCTCGGCCGGCGGCGGCTTGCCCACCGCCGATGTCGACGTGACCCGATTCACGCTGGTCCCCGGAGGCGCCCTGGCGGCCGGACGCATCAGGGCCGCGCTACCCATGGGCCCGCTCCAGCAGGGCACACTCGACGCCGCCGGGACCCTGCGGCTCGTCCAGGGGGCAGTGAGCTTCGTCGGTGACCGTTGCGCCGCCATCGAAGCATCACGGCTGACGTTGGGCGCGAACGACCTGACTGGCCTGTCAGGCCGTCTCTGCCCGGCCGGGCGACCGCTGTTCACGTTCGATCGGGGCGACTGGCGGATCGCCGGCCGGTCGGCGGCGGTCGCGGCCGAGGCTCCATTCCTGCAGGCGCGCCTGTCGGGTATCGGCGGGCCTGTAACGTTTGGCCAGGCTCGCGGGCAGCTGGATGCGCAGCTGATCCTCGACCGCGGCGAGGTCGCCGACGCCGCGCCCGACTTGCGGTTCCGGCCCTTGAGAATCACCGGCGAAGCGAGCCTGGCGCGCGAGGTCTGGACCGGTCAGTTCGTCGCCAGCGATGCGGCCGGCCGGTCACTCGGGCGCGCCGTCCTGCATCAGGATCTCGGGAGCGGGATCGGCCGCGTCGATGTCGACACCGGCTTGCTGGCCTTCGACGCAGCCGGTCTGCAACCGACGCAATTGTCGCCGCTAGCCGCCGCTATCGGCTCCCCGGTCCAGGGTGCCGCCCGCTTCGTCGGCGGATTCGCCTGGACGCCGGCCGGCAGCACAAGCGGCGGGAGGTTGAGCGTGCCGCGACTGGATTTCGTCAGCCCGGCCGGCCGAGTGGTCGGCCTCTCCGGCGAGGTGACGTTGGCGAGTCTTACTCCGCTCGTCACAGCGCCCGGCCAACGCCTGCGCGCTGACAGCCTGGCCGGGCCGGTCGTGCTCACTGACCTCAGCGCCGGCGTCGCCCTGGACGAGAAGGCCCTGCACTTCGCGGGCGGCGACGCGGCCTTGGGCGGTGGCCGGGTCCGGCTGGTGAGCCTCGACCTGCCGCTGGTCGGCGGCCCACCGGTGCGCGGCGTGCTCGACGTGGACGGCGTGCAGGTCCGTGAGCTGGTGAAGGCCTCGCCATTCGGGGAGCGGGTCGACCTCGACGCCAAGCTCAGCGGCCGCCTTCCATTCGAGGCGCAGGGCGAGAAGGTGCGGGTGACCGGTGGTAACCTGAGGGCGATCCAACCTGGACGCCTGTCGATCCGGCTGGCTCCCGCAGCCTCGCCCGCTTCCGGTGCGCCCGAGCCAGCGCCTCCGCCGCCGGATACCTTCACCGACTTCGCCTACCAGGCCATGGAGAACCTGGCCTTCGACACCCTCGATGCCTCGGTCGACAGCCGGCCGGACGGCCAGCTCGGCATCCTGTTTCACGTGGTCGGCCGCCACGACCCGCCCACCCGCCAAGTCCTGGCGGTGAGCTGGCTGGACCTGATCCGCCGCACGTTCATGAACCGCAAGCTGCCGCTGCCATCGGGCACCGGCGTGAATCTGACTCTGGACACCACCCTGAACCTGGACGATCTGCTGAAGGACTACGCCGACTATCAGCGGCTCAAGGGTTCACCGCCCGTTCAGCGCTGATGATGCAGCCTTGCTGGCGGACTAAGAAGACAACGGGAAACACGCGCATGGACACGAGCGAATGATCGCCAGACGATCCCTGGCCGCCCTGACCCTACTCGGCCTCGCTCAGGGTGCCTGCGCGCCGACCGTGCACGTGAAGGTCGACCCGATCACCATCTACGCCAAGCTGGACGCGAACGTACGGCTGAGCCTGGACCAGGACGTGAAGGCGTTGATCCAGAAGAATCCGAACCTTTTCTAGGGGCATGACCATGCAGACCAAAGACATGCTGGGCCTCGGGGCAGCCGTGATGGCGGCGCTGGCGCTTCCGACTGCAGTCCTCGCCCAATCCGCGGCCGCCAAGACCGCGGTCGACTCCGGGAAGGCCGCCGGGATCGTCGGCGAGCAGGCGGATGGTTTCCTGGGGTTCGTCACCGGCGCGGCCGATCCAGCGCTCAAGGCAGCCGTGGCCGAGATCAACGCCGGT
>DASXKT010000129.1:0-3957 GCA_036496685.1 Phenylobacterium sp. | reverse complement strand
CTAGACCGTATGTTCGCGGGTGCTGGTGGCCCACCCTCGCGGTAAGCCAGATCGGGGGTTGCTCCGGATAGGCCAGAGCCGAGCCCCATGCTTAGCGAGGGCGAGCCGTGAAGGAGCATAGCGAACTTTTCGTCGGCCTGGACGTGTCGAAGTTGAAGATCTCGGTGGCGGTGGCCGAAGGCGGTCGTGACGGCGAGGTGCGGTTTTTCGGCGATATCGGTTCCAGTCCTGCGGCGGTGGCGGCGCTGATCAAGAAGCTCGCCAAGTCCGGGATGACGCTGAACTTTTGCTATGAAGCCGGACCGACGGGATACGAGCTGTATCGCCAGATCCTTGCCGCGGGCCACGATTGCGCGGTGGTGGCCCCATCGCTTATCCCGAGACGTGCGGGCGATCGGGTGAAGACCAACCGGCGCGACGCGGTGAGCCTGGCCAAACTGCACCGGGCGGGCGAGTTGACACCGGTGTGGGTCCCGGACCGCGGCCACGAGGCGATGCGCGACCTGGTGCGGGCGCGCGAGGCGGCGATGGAGGCTCTGAAGCGGGCGCGCCAGCAGCTGCAGTCCTTCCTGCTGCGCCATGGCCGGATCTACAGCGGTCGCAAGGCCTGGTCGAAGGCGCATGCGGGGTGGCTGTGCGATCAGATGTTTGATCACCCGGCCCACCACATCGTACTCGCCGAATATCGCCAGGCCATCGAGGAGGCCGAAGTCCGGCTGGATCGCCTGACGGGGCAGGTTGCGGAGACGACGGGCGCCTGGTCGATGGCCCCGGTGGTGCAGGCCTACCAGGCGATGCGCGGGGTCTCCTTGGTGGCGGCGGTCACCTTTGTCGTCGAGATCGGCGACGTGCGCCGCTTCGACAGTCCGCGACAGCTGATGGCCTATCTGGGCCTTGTGCCCTCCGAAGCTTCGACGGGTGAACGGGTGCGGCGAGGCGGCATCACCAAGGCCGGCAACAGTCGCGCGCGGCGGGTGCTGATCGAGGGGGCCTGGACTTACCGGTTCCCGGCGCGGATGAGCCGGCCGATCCAGGAGCGCCAGGAGGGCTTGCCCATGGCCGTGCGCGAGATCGCCTGGAAGGGACAGGTCCGGCTCTGCGGCCGCTATCGCAAGCTCACCGCGGCCGGAAAGCTCAAAGCTGTGACGGTGACCGCGATCGCCCGCGAGATGGCGGCCTTCCTGTGGGCCATCGGCCAGGAGGTCGCCCCCACCGCGGGCGCCTGACCCCGTCGGCGAGACTTAGGACGGAGGACACATCGAAACACTCAGCCGCTGACGGCCGCGCAAAGCCGGAGGCAGGACCCGGTGGGGAACCCTCGACCTAGCTATGTGGCCGACACCCGTCGACGCCCGATACTAGACAGAGGCAGCCCCAGACGAACACACGGAGATGCGGTACCCAACCCGCGGATAAGAGCCTGTAAACCGTCGTCTAAAGTCCTGCCTCCGGCCTTGCCCGGCCGCTACAAACCACAGCTCCGCCCGAAGCTTGGCGGAACCGCAAACCTGCGACTTGCCCTATTGATTGCGAACATAAGAGCTAGGCTTCGCACGGCGGCGCGTGGGTCAGGCCACGCCGTTCGCCTTGAAGAAGGCCAGCATCCGCTTCCAGCCGTCAGCGGCGGCTTCGGCGTTATAGCTGGGGCGATAGTCTGCGAGGAAACCGTGCTGAGCGTCCGGGTAGACGATGATCTCGGCCCGCTTGCCGCTGGCCTTCACCGCCTCGCGCATGGCGTCGACGTCGGCCTGCGGGATGCCCTTGTCCTGGCCGCCGTAGAGGCCAAGCACCGGAGCCTTCAGGTCCTTGACCATGTCGAGCGGCGGCGTGCGCGGATAGGGGCCGGCCTTCAGCGGGCCGTACCAGGCCACGCCGGCTTTGAACTCCGGGAACCGCTCGCAGCAAAGCCAGGTCGCCCCGCCACCCCAGCAGAAGCCGGTGACGCCCATCCGCTTCATGTCGGCGTAGGGCTGGGCGGACAGGTATTTCAGCGAGGCGGCGGTGTCTGACGTCACCTGGGCCTCAGGCGTCGCCTTCACGATGTCCATGACCACCTTCATGTCGACGGTCTTCGAGGGGTCGCCGGCGCGCACGAACAGGTCGGGGGCCAGGGCCACGTAGCCCGCCTTGGCGAGGCGGCGGCAGACGTCCTTGACCCACTCGTGCACCCCGAAGACCTCGGAATTCACGAACACCACCGGATGTTTCCCCTTCCCTTCCGGGCGCGCCAGATAGGCGGGGATCTTGCGGTCCGCGGTGGTGATCTCGACGGTCTCGGACACAATGCCTTTTTCGTCGGTGTGGATCGGCTCGGCTTCGGCGGAGAAGGCCGCCACGGCGTAGCCGCCGGCCAGAGCCAGCGCGATCGAACGCCGCGTCAGGTCGAGGTCGCCGGCCCAATTGCCTTCGGCGCGAGTGAGAGTGACCATGCAAAGCCTCCGCGGATGCGTTCGTTATTGTGAAGCCGATCCTGCGGCGCCTCGCCGCAGGGAGTCAAAGCGACGTCTGGCCCTACAACGATTTAGGCGATGGATCGCTCACCGACCATGCGGCCCTTGACCTGGCGCCGCCTCACTCCGTCCGAGACGAGCCTCGCTCGCGAAGTGTTCGGCGACGGCCTGGACGCGGCCCGCGTCCGGATCCTGGCGCTACCGGTATGGCCTCGCGCCTTCGTGGCGGGCCCTTCGTTGATCGCCTGGCCAGCGGTGGCCGCGCGCGTCGATTTCGGGGGAGCGCCCCTCCTTATACAGGCGACGCTTGTCCACGAATTGACCCATGTCTGGCAGGCGCAGCGGGGCGTTTTCCTGCCCCTGGCCAAGCTTCGGGCCGGCGACAGCCCCCGCTCCTATGCCTACGATCTTCCCTGCGGCGCGCCGTTTGCGGCGTTGAACATCGAGCAACAGGCGATGATCGTGCAGCACGCCTTTTTGGCGTCCCGCGGAGCTGAAGCGCCATTTGCTAGGCGTTTGTACACCGAACTCGAGTCAGGATGGCGCAGTGTTTGAGTCATGCCCCTGATGCGATTGGGGACTTTCACCCTTGCGAGCCGGGCTATTTTCCCCATATCGGCTTGCGACGCCGGGTTCCGTGTGGGGAAACCAGTTCCGTGCACACGCTGGCGGAGACCTGATCGAACCGGGGACGTTGCAAATAGGAGCGCTTCGGCTGAAGGCTTCCCACGGCGTCCGCCAACAAGGAGCGAGCTAGACTCTCAATGAGCAAGATTATCGGTATCGACCTCGGCACGACCAATTCGTGCGTCGCGATCATGGACGGCAAGACGCCGAAAGTGATCGAGAACGCCGAGGGGGCGCGCACGACGCCGTCCGTCGTCGCAATTCTGGAAGATGGTGAGCGCCTCGTAGGCCAGCCCGCCAAGCGGCAGGCTGTGACCAACCCGTCCAACACCCTCTTCGCCATCAAGCGCCTGATCGGCCGCCAATACACCGACCCGATGGTGGAGAAGGACAAGGGCATGGTGCCCTACGAGATCGTCAAGGGCCCGAATGGGGACGCCTGGGTGAAAGCCCACGGCAAGGACTATTCGCCCCAGCAGGTCTCGGCCTTCATCCTGCAGAAGATGAAGGAAGCCGCCGAGCAGCATCTCGGCGAAAAGGTCGAAAAGGCGGTCATCACCGTCCCGGCCTACTTCAACGACGCTCAGCGCCAGGCGACCAAGGACGCCGGCAAGATCGCGGGTCTTGAAGTTCTGCGGATCATCAACGAGCCGACGGCGGCTGCGCTCGCCTACGGCCTCGAGAAGAACGACGGCAAGAAGATCGCGGTCTACGACCTCGGCGGCGGCACCTTCGACGTGTCGATCCTGGAGATCGGCGACGGCGTCTTCGAGGTGAAGTCGACGAACGGCGACACCTTCCTGGGCGGCGAGGACTTCGACCTGCGGATCGTCGATTTCCTGGCCGACGAGTTCAACAAGGAGAACTCGGTCGACCTGCG